>JBEKVS010000204.1:0-15380 GCA_049513795.1 Occallatibacter sp.
TCCTCACCGCCTTTTGCGGGACTCGGATCGTACTGGATAAATACGCCAGTATTCGCGATCGCAATCAGGATTAGCGAAAGCTTCCGTGACCGGTAGTGTGCCTATCTCCGTGAAGGTCTCATCACATACTCCACGGGCCCAGCCAAGACAGAAATGCGAAGTTCCCGATCGGCTTCGCGCGATAGCGACCCCTAACTTCCGACCAGAAATACCCGAGACATCCACATCCGTGATCCTCGCCCCAACGAGCCGATGCTGACGTGTCATTCAGAATCGAGCGTTGAGTGAAGTTAGTTCAGCATCCTATTCGCAATCATTTGAAACGTCGAATAAACCGCCATAATTATAGGCTTGTCTTAAATCGAGACATCTCAACCAACTTATCTAAGCCGCGAATTTAGAGCGTTGACAATGTACCACATTGTAATTAATGCAGATACAAAACGTAAGTTCCTATCCGCGCGGGTGGCATCGAAATTGCAATTCTCAATCGTGTATTTCCAACTAGACACATTGAGGTAAAACATGAAAACCTTCTGCTGTTCGATCTTAGCGCTGCTGGCCGGGATTGCCCCAGCGTCTGCCATGACGGTTACGACTCCTGCAAATGAGGCCAAAGTGACCTCACCGTTCAACTTAGTAGCAAGTACATCGATTTGCGACTCAAAGCCAGCAGTCTCAATGGGCTACTCAATTGACCATGGCCCAACGACTGTCGTGCGAATTTCTTTCAGCGCAATGGTGACCGCTCCTCTCGGTAGCCACATCCTGCACGTCAAATGCTGGGGACAACAAGTGAACGAAGATAAGCTCCTGGACATCACGGTCGTACCCAAGATTACGACACCGCCACCGGCCGCGACGCCCGCACTTTCGCCGCCTTCAGGGACATACGCGTCCGCGCAGTCGGTAACACTGTCCGACGCAACAACAGGCGCCACGATCTACTACACAACGAACGGATCCGCGCCAACAACCTCCTCGGCTCAATACAGCGGTGCAATCTCGGTAGCTACGTCCACAGTGATCAATGCTGTAGCTGTTGCTTCTGGATATTCACAAAGCAGTTTGGTAACGGCCAGCTATAAAATCTTGTCAACGGGCCCCAGCGGCCCCACTATCCCGTCAAACGCAATTAGTGTAAACGAGATTCAGCTGCAGCCAAGCTGGAAGATGAATCACGACCCGGCCACAGTCGGTAACTCGCAGGGTACAATGACTATTGTGAGCGATCCGTCTTTGAGCGGACAAGCCGCCGAGTTTAGCACCACTTTTGAGAATTGGGGCGGCGAGATTTACTCTAAATCCTATGCCAATGACCCTGACGCCACCAATTTCGTTTACGACAACGAGATATGGATCGAAGCAGGGAGCGTGGTCGGCAATCTCGAATTAGACAACAATCAGGTTATAGTCAACGGCGACACTGTGATCTATGCTTTCCAATGTGACGGCGATCATAACGCATGGGACTACAGTTCCAACGCTGGAACGCCCTCACGGCCAATGGTCAAATGGATTCACTCGAATCAGCCATGCAATCCGGCTGCATGGACGAGGAACACCTGGCATCATGTCCAAATTAGCTACTCGCGCGACGACGAAGGCAACGTGACATACAACTCGGTGTGGTTTGACGGCGTTGAAGCACCGATCAACGAAACTGTTAACTCCGATTTCTCCTTAGGATGGGAGAAGGGAGACCTAATGACCAACTTCCAGGTCGATGGTGTTGGCCCAAGTGGATCGTCTACCCTGTATGCGGATAAGCTTACAATCTCTCGCTGGTAAGCCTTGAAGTCTGCAGTAACCCTGATTTGCCAGGATGCTTTGGCTGACTCTCGCTGAAAACCAACGACGGCTTCCTTGAAGGTTGCGATGCCGAAACTGGCCGATTTAACCAGGCAGGGAGTTCAAACGGACTCCCGCCCACCAAAATTCTGGAACCTGAGACGACCCGCGGAGTGTTTGAACAATCTTGGAATCTGTGCGACATCAAAAATCGAGAAAGCGACATCTACGAAACACCTCAGTCTTGTGCGGTAGCTAGGCACCCATTGTCTGGTGCGCACTCGTGCACACTTGCCTGGCCGAGGATGGTCGACGTCGGCAAGCAGAAAAACCGCTCAGAACTGATCATCACTTCGGTCCGTGCACGCGGAAAGATCATTCGAGACGTCGCCAGAAGATCGACTGGGAGATTTGTACCGATCCGCCATTGCGCACACTTCACGGTGCTGGCGAGAAGCCCGAGTTGTATGCGTGGAAATGGAAGAGCTTGACCTTCCACGAAATGCTCAAGTCGGAGCGTGAGGCAAAAGAGGCAAGGCTGAGAGCAGCCGAACGACTCGTGAATGTCCTCGCGAACCTACGCATCACACCTATCTCGTGCCGGCTCACGAGCCAACCCCGGATACAAGGTGATCTGGCGAGTCTTGTCGCGGCTAAGTGATATCGAGCCAGGCGGCATGGTCGGAGATAAACCCGCCTGTAATTGAAAAGAACTTAAGAGGCCTACATCACTACTATGACCTGAACGGGGCATAGTAAGTCATGTGTTCGGGGTTAATAATTAAGTAATACTAACGCTTTTGTATCACCCAGGTGTTACTTCATGCAATTTGACTCGATGTCTCGCGATCTAACACGGAAGGCGAAAGATCTCTTTTGTGCGGCATTATTGAGTCAGGTCTCACGGCGATTCTTAGCATCCGCGACGATAGGACTGCTCGCGCTGGCTGTGCTTCCCGCGTGTTCTGGACAGGCCCCTGACTTGACCGAGAAGAGCCTCGAAGACCTGATGAATATCAAGGTGACCTCGGTATCAAAAAGAGAGCAGACAACTTCCCAGGCCGCGGCGGCTGTCTTCGTCATCTCTCGGGAGGATATTGGTCACCCCGGCGCACTCAATATCCCGGACCTGCTGCGGATGGTTCCGGGGCTCGACGTGGCGCAGATCGACGCCGGCAAATGGGCCATCAGTGCCCGCGGCTTTAACGGCCAATACTCCAACAAACTCCTCGTCCTGATTGATGGTCGGACCGTATACTCGCCTATCTTCGCAGGCGTCTTCTGGGATTCTGAAAACGTTCCCCTTGACAGTATTGAGCGCATAGAAGTGATTCGCGGCCCCGGTGCCGCTGCGTGGGGATCGAACGCAGTGAATGGCGTCATAGACATCATCACGATCAGCGCCGAAGATTCTCAGGGCGGCAAAATTGTCGCCAGCGGAGGCAATGCCAGTGTCGGGCCCGAGGCGATTCGTTACGGTGGAAAGGCCCGCGATGTTGGCGCCTATCGGGTATTTGCGGAAGGCTTCCATAACAGCACTCTGCCCACTCTTGCCGGACTCGACGGTCGGGACGACTTGCACCTGATCCATGGTGGTTTTCGCACCGATACGACCCTCTCCGCAAAGGATTCCCTGACGACCGAGGGAGAAATCTACAGCGGCAATGCGGGAGAGTTGACCTTTACACCACTCTCCCTATTACCACCGGAAAGTGCGATCGTTGCGCTGCGCGACCGGTACTCGGGCGGAGATTTGTTTGCGCGTTGGAATCGCGCCTTCTCGCCAGCATCGCAGACCTCTCTTCAGGTCTATTTCGATCGCACCAGTCGCGGAGACACCACCTACGGCATTGGCCTTAACACCTT
This sequence comes from Occallatibacter sp., assembly GCA_049513795.1. Classification (GTDB taxonomy): domain Bacteria; phylum Acidobacteriota; class Terriglobia; order Terriglobales; family Acidobacteriaceae; genus Telmatobacter. Next base: position 3,658 of record JBEKVS010000204.1, read on the forward strand.
CGACGTCGACTTTCAACATCACATTGTCTGGGGAGCTAGACAGGATGTCGTATGGGGGCTCGGCTATCGCGTCAGTATGGATGACATTGATCCGACTCTAAGAATCTCTGCTACTCCTCAGACTCGCCATACGCAACTCTTCAGTTCGTTCGCCCAGGATGAGATCACAGTCCGCCCAGATCGCGTCCGCTTAAGTCTGGGCGCACGGGTCGAACATAACGACTACACCGGCTTTGACTTCCAACCTTCAGGTCGCTTGGTGTGGACCCCGGACGACAAGAAGTCTATCTGGGGTGCAGTTTCCCACGCCGACCGCACGCCTGCCCGAAGTGATACAGACTTCCGAGTGAACTTCGCAGCACTTCCTGGACCTGGTAACTTGCCGATCCTTGTAAGCCTCTTTGGGAATCCGAATCAGAAGAACGAGCAGCTGACGGCATTCGAAACAGGCTACCGAGCTTCGTTGACCAGCCGGTTTTCTTTTGATTCGACCGCTTTCTACAACCGCTATCGCGATTTGTCGTCGGTGGAACCCCAGTCCACGCGCATTGAGGCTAATCCTGCGCCTATCCACTTGCTAGTTCCCGAATCTTTCGGCAACAGTCTCTTTGGAGAGACGCACGGTCTAGAAGCCTTCGCAAACTGGAAGGTAGCGAAGTCATGGACTCTTAATCCTGGATATACATTCTTCGCTTTACATCTTCACGAATTTGCCAACAGTCAGGACGGATCCATCCCTGGAACTCAAGGTGGTATTCCGGACCATCAGGCACAGCTCCGTTCGAGTTTGAGCCTACCCTGGAACCTCCAATGGAATGCCTCGGCATATTTCGTCAATCGCCTTCCCGCTCAGTCCATCCCTTCATACACTCGCCTTGATTCTGGCATGAACTGGTATCTGGGGGAGAGTGTCTCACTGAGCGTGGTGGGGCAGAATCTCTTAAAAGACCTCCATCCGGAGTACTCCGGTCCCAATTCGACCGTGCAGCCCGGATTGATGCGGCGAACAGCCTACGCCAAAATTACGTGGTCATTCTGAACGAAGGTCGTCTATGTATCGAGCATCGAACAATTCGGCCAAGGGAGCGTCTTCTGGGCAAACCTGGATCTCCGCACGGAAGTTCGGGGTTTTCTGTGCATTCCTGCTAGTTTCAGGAATGGCGCAGTCAGCCTGCGCCCAACCCTCGCCGGATGAGTACCAGGTGAAAGCCGCTTTCCTTTTCCACTTCGCGCAGCTTGTAGAATGGCCCGCCGGCGGCCCCAACGCCGGAGATCAAGCGATAGACCTCTGCATTCTAGCGGACGAGCCGCGGCTGCAGGAATTGCAAGGTACGCTCGAGGGCAAGCTCGTTGGATCCCGCGTGTTGCATGTCCACCTGATCAGCGCGCCGAACGCCGTCCAGGGCTGCAACATCATCTTTCTGAGTCGGGACGACGTCCGGCGCCAGGCCGCGATCCTGAAGAGCCTACAGGGACAAGCAGTTCTCACAGTCGGTGAAACCAGCAATTTTCTCTCTGACGGCGGAATGATACAGCTTCACCTCGAAAAAGATAAGGTGCGATTCGACATAAATGCGGGCGTCGCTGACACGTCCCACATCAAAATCAGTTCCCAGTTGCTTCTCCTTGCTACTTCTGTGACTCTAGGCGACGGTTCAGAGAGGGGAAAGGCGGCCTATGCGCGTTAGTAACTTCTCAATTCGGGCAAACCTGATTCTCTTGATTCTCTCCGCGAGCGCCCTGGCAGTCCTGCTGGCATCCTTCGCGTTCGGTATCTATGAACGCCATAACTACCGTTCGAGTGCCGTTAGTGAACTCACTGCGTTGGCCGACACCCTTGGTGCAAATACTGCGGCTTCCTTGGCGTTTAACGATCAAAGGACAGCAGAGGAGATGTTGCACGCCCTCGCAACCGAACCTCATATCCTTGCAGCGTTTCTCTACAACACCGATGGGAGCGCCTTTGCGGAATATCGCGGTCCAAGCAACAGGGCTGGTCTCGTCTTTCCCGCACTGCGTCCCGACGGAGCCTATTTCGATGGCAAGTCTCTCACTCTTTTTCGTGGGGTGTTACTCAATGGAGAACGCACCGGCTCAATTGCTCTGTCTTTTGATCTGAGCGACCTTCGCTCCCGGCTTATAGAATATGCGAAGATCGCCTTTCTCGTACTTATTCTCTCTGTCGTTGCGACATTGCTGGCTTCATTGCGTCTCGCAGCTTCGATTGGCAATCCACTCGTGCAACTAGCCGATGTTGCTCGCCGAGTCTCGACGACCAAGGACTATTCAGTCCGCGCCACAATCCTTGCAGGGGGCGAAACCGGCCTTCTCATCCAATCGTTCAATGAGATGCTCTCCCGGATCGAATCCCGGGAACGGGCGCTCAAGGAGAGCGAGGAGCGCTATGCCCTAGCAGTCCGCGGAGCCAACGACGGCCTCTGGGACTGGAATCTCGCAAATGACGAGATTTACTTCTCTCCCCGTTGGAACCATATGCTTGGCTACCCCGTAAGTGGAGTGTGGTCGGGCCCCGAAGAATGGTTCAGTCACATTCACGTCAGCGATCGTGAGCGAGTTCGCGTCGGAATTGCCGCGCACCGTGACGGCAAGACTCCCGAGTTTGTGAGTGAATATCGAATGCGGCATAGTTCCGGCGGCTATATTTGGACGCTGAGCCGGGGCATTGCGGTGCGCGATGAGTCCGGCAAAGCCGTTCGCATGGCCGGCTCGCAGACGGACATCACCGAAGGGAAAATCTCTGACCCACTCACCCATATCCCCAACCGCCTATACTTCATCGACCGCCTCGAGTCCGCCATCGAAACTGCTAAAGAGCAAGGCGCTCTTTTTGCAGTCCTGTTCGTGGACCTTGACCAGTTCAAGTTGGTGAACGACAGCCTCGGGCATGCCGCCGGCGATGAGTTGCTCGTCAACGCAGCCGGGCGGCTCCGCACAGGTACGCGCACAAGTTCACGGCCAGGTGATCAAGCGAACTCAGTCGTGGCGCGCGTAGGCGGAGACGAGTTCGCGATTCTCCTCACCCACATACGAAATGAGACCGAACCTTCCATTGTTGCTGAGCGAATCCTTGAACGGCTCAACGAGCCGTTCTACCTGGAAGGGCGGCACGTTTCCGTCTCCGCCAGTATTGGAATCTCCTTAGGTTCTAGCGAAAGCACACCCGAGGGTCTCCTGCGCAATGCCGATACTGCCATGTACCATGCGAAGGTCAATGGCAAAGGGCGATTCGAATTCTTCAACGAGGCAATGCGTGAGCGGGTTATCGCCCAATTCGAGATCGAGACCGGTTTGCGTAAGGCCATTGACATGCAGCAATTTGTCCTTCATTACCAACCAATCGTCTCAACGATCGACGACCGAATTTGCGGTTTCGAGGCGCTGGTTCGCTGGAATCATCCCGACCGCGGGCTCATTCCTCCGGGGGAGTTCATTCCCATCGCCGAGGAGAGTGACCTGATCATCCCGCTCGGCCGCTGGGTTCTGCACGAGTCCTGCCGTCAGATGGCCGAATGGCACAAGATGTTCCCGTCCGGCCTGCCTCTCACGATCAATGTCAACGTCTCTTCGCGCCAATTGAAGAACTCCCGACTTGTGGAAGACGTACAATTCGCGTTGGATGAATCCGGACTGAACCCCAAATCGCTGTCGATTGAGGTTACAGAAAGCTCACTCATAGAAAATACTGAGCAGACTCTGACCACCCTTAATCGCCTGAAGGCAATGGGTATCCGCCTCGAGATAGACGACTTTGGGACTGGCTATTCCTCATTGAGTTACCTCCGACGTCTTCCCTTCGATACTCTGAAGATCGACCGTTCCTTCGTCAACGAACTGAGCGCGGGTAGCGATGGCCTGGATATAGTGAAGGCCATCGTGGAAATGGCCCACTCGCTCCGACTTGAAGTTATTGCAGAAGGCGTTGAAACGGAAGAACAGTTACGCCAATTGCGCGAGTTAGACTGCAGGTACGTTCAGGGTTTCCTGTTCTCAAGGCCTGTTGATGCCGAGGTGGTCAGAGCATCTCTACAGGGAAACGCGCGAATCTGGCCCCGTCTCGTCGGCGCCTGCACCGAGAGAACGGCCCTAGCCGCTCTTAGTGCCTGACCTCGTGCAACTGACAAATTCAAAACGGCTCGGATCGTAACCAGGCTCCGGCCGATTCGTTATAAACCCACAAGTCAACAGTGTCATTGATTGCACAAAGCCGTGCCAATCCACCGTGCTCCAATGCACGCTCTCCGACTGGACCAGCGGGTCGTCTCTGTCCTTCGAGGCCAGTTGCTCTATTTAGCTCCCGCGACTCCAGATAAGACTGGCTGGCCAGCGGGCCTAGTTGTTCCTGTGGGTTTGGTCTGTCGGACCAGCCGGACCCGCAGGGGGAGCCCTGGCGACGGCCGGCTGATGTCATCCTGCGGGAATCCGGCGTCCGCGATGATCGACGTGGCTACGACAAGTGTGGAAGAAATCCTGTCTGTGCGATGGCGATCTTCACGTTTATTTTGAAAAGAGATAGATTCATGGTCAACAGTTAACACCGGCCTTATGCGGGAGATTCAATCCAGATACGACGGCGGTTGTGATTTGCCTGGTCTGTTTTCAGACGATCACCCGCGGCGCAATCCGCCGATGAATTGCTAAGCGACCGAAGATTACCACACCTGGAACTCGCCGGAGGAAATTAAGGTCAGCCCGATCCCCTTCGAGGTCTTTAGGGGGATCTCAGGAATGGACTGGCAAGACTTCGGCGGTGAAGAGGCCCCGTTTCACTTTGGAATTGCTGATTGTTCGACCTGAGCAACCCAACAAGTTGCCTAGCGATAATGCCGCGCGGCAGGAAAAAAGGAGGTCGAGGTGTGGTGCGTCACGATCATCCAGTGCGCGGCGAGCATGAAGACCGATTGCCAAGCCGCAAGAGGGTTCTCAACCCGGCGCAGACAGGGTTGCTTGAGAGCTATCGGGCCGACGAGAGATGGAACGCAGCCTAGCCTCGGACATTGGTGGTTTACCTCGCCGTTCGGTGGGGCTTTTATTATCTAAGGCATCCCAAACCTGCTGGAATGCCGGTGAATCTTCGGCGAGGATGAGCGCGAGAACACGTTGATGGTTGGCTTCGCTGGCTGTCATACTTTGCACCCATTGAACCAAACCAATCGTATTTTGTTCCTTCAGCGATGTCTGGTCCATCTAGCTCTCTAATTCGGGAAGTTCACTTGGCTCTTTCGACTGGCATAGCATCGGGCCTGCTGGGTTGAGGGTGTGCGTGACTTGCATGGCGACGTCCGTCGGTGGTCAAGCGTGCGAGATCCGGTTTGCTGGCCGTCGCGCCTTGGGCGCATAGGCCGCCTTTGGCGGTCCGGCGCAAAAAGGAGCAACAGGTTCAGGTTCGATCCAATCCGTCGGCGCCCGAAGAGAACATCCGAAGCCCTGAATACCCTATTCCACATATTCCATCCATCTGGATCGAGCCATAAACCAGGATGACATTCTCTCCCGTGATCCTGATCAGAGCGACCCTCTGGCCAGCCAGAAGCGGCCTGGCGAGCGAAGGCCGTTTCCCATGGTCAACCTGGAAGGCAAATGGCTTGATGGCAGGAGCCCTGACTCGAGACACTGGCGCCTCGCTTTTGTTCATCGATTGCCCCTGTTGTTGCCCATCTTTTCAAGCGCTGGCCGGCTCATTTTCGGCGTAGTCGGCAGCCGCTGGGCAATTGCGGAGGTATCACGGGGGCGCGAATGGCTGGCGTGTACTTGTTTCAGTTGCGTAACTTGGATGCTCGATCTATATCATCCTCTCGTAGTTTCGACCCGAGGGATAAGCACTGGGCTTATGGTTCAGCTGGAGCAATTATTGGATTCTGGTTCAAGAAATAACTTGACCCGGTGTTCCTCGATGACGTTCAGCGACTCGATCAAGATGTTTCTTTAACAATTAAATAGATCGGGGCCGCTTCGATAACGGTGAGTAATATGGTAGTTAGCAGCCGGAGCCCCGAATTTGACCTTCTTGGGCGTCATATTCGAAGCGTAGAATATACGTAGGAATCGTCGAGAGGCAGGGTTATGGCGAAAGACTGGACAGTTATTTCCAATTCGGGACACCACGCTATCTTTAAATACGCACGGCAGCGAGTGGGGGTTGATTTGCCGTCTGATTGTTTCCTGGCAAGAGTATTTATGGATTGTTGGCGTGGCCTGAAGGTACCCCAAGACATTCTGGAAGAGTTACTGGGAAGGAAGATTGATCCTGGGGCTGGCAAATGAAGTGGTATCGGCAACGCTGGCTGGACTGTTTGTGTGTGGTGAGAAATTCTATAACCGCATGGTGGAAACAGGAATTGTGAAGAGGTTAAATTGTGCTGAAATCCTGGAAAGTTATATCCAACACTGGAAAACGAGCGGTGCTTGATTGCGACGGATTACTAATTCCCATGGACAAACCGAAAGACACTGTTCTTCGTAGGATATTCTTGGGCTTTCGCGCTGGGCAGACCTTAGATAAAGGAGTTATCGATCAGTTTGGAGAGTTAATAAGACCGTAGACGCCTCGTTGGAAATGATCAGGTCGTCGCAATTCTGTATACAATTGCCGGTACGCTGGATACCTCATCCGAGCCCCCACCTTCAACTGATCCAGCTCAACTGTAGTCCACCGCTCGATGGTTCTTGAAAGCTGATCGAGGAACGCGGCGGTTCCTGGCCGCACTTGCGGTCTATCGTTTGTCCGTAATCAAGCGGGCGCAACTACAGCACCGGGGCACTGCCATAGCCGTCACTGAACGGAACTGGAAAGCCTCTTCCAGATCGGCCTCAGGTCAACAAGGACTGGCCTTAATCTGCTGGCGTTAATCCAGACATTGTTTGTCGCAGAACTGGACAAACGACCTCGAGGGCATAATCCTCGCCAGCCAAAGCTCCTTTGTTTCTGACACAGATCTTATTGGTCTCGATTGGCTTTCGTGTTGCACTACTCCTTCACGTCGATGCAATTCAGAAACATTCCTAGTAATCGGAGTTAACCCGATCAAGGCGCTCTTTCACAGGAGATTCGGAGATGGCGTATACGTTCCAGTTGCTGAAGCTACTCATATCCGAGATCAACCAGTTGGAAAGTGTAAGGCGTTTGGAGACGAAACTTCAGACCGCTCCTTCATCCGGGAAGCTAGCAATCAGGAGCAATATCAATGTGGTAATGGAAGAGATAGCTCTATCGAACCGAATGATACGGGATCACAAAGCGAACTACCTAGAGGCCGCGGCAAGCTAACTGCCACCCAATTGGCGGCCAGAATGATCGAGGGTACTGAGATGGAAATCGCTCCCCTGAAAACTAGATTCGTTCCGTAAGCGTGTGGAGATCCCCGCTTGACCGACCGATCGCGACTGGTTTGAATCTGCGAAGTGTTCACCTCTTTTTAAGGAGACACTTGCGACAAGTGCAGGTCAGGCGGCTTGGGAAGTCTGGGTCTGGATGCTGTTTGCCAGTCTGCGCCGCGTGTCGCCGACGATACCAACGATTTCGTAATCGCGATCGCCTGAGGTCCGCAAGTATTTGCCGACCCGATCTTCCCCGGGAAAGATTTGGTTGGAAAACGATTCGGAGATAATGACCTCGGTCGCGTGGCCGGGCCGCTGATTGTCGTCAAAAGCGCTCCCGCGTAAAAGTGGAATTCCGATCGCTGCGAAATAGCCCGGATCAACCCACCTGTGAATTGCATCGAGGTGCCGGCCTGCAGGTTTCTCCAACTCTGTGAGCAGTGCGGTCATGTGAATCGCATTGAACACATAAACACATAAACAGATAACAGATGCGGAGCGCACTTGCCGCTCTCGTCCTCGCGGGTTGTAACCCAGCTTCAGACGACGGCGTGCTAGGAACTATGCAGCTTCCCTAACGACTGTTGCTCATTCATGAATCTGACCGCGTTTCCTTCCGCGATACTATCAAGCATTTCATCGTTGGCAAGAGTCTTGCGCTCCTGATGTGACTCGAAGCGAACAACCCCGACTTGAACATGACACGGCTCGCCCCACAGTGCTTCGCACACTGGACAAGCGAATTTCAGAGCAGGATCAAATTGCGCCATTCTCAATAGTTACTCTCAGCTAATAACAACCGATGTTCACTATTGGACAGGGTAATTGTCTCCGGTCACGCCTCATTCATAGCCGCTCGGTGTGCGCCACTTAGGAATAGGTCATACGTAATAAGAGTGCCCCACCAAAGAGCTATGGGCGCCGGGTTAAAACAGTGACACGATCATATTGCCTTTTAAAAGGAGAACCATGCCCGCGACCAAAGAATTGCTTCAATACGTGCCCCAGTCAGGCATGATGGTAAAGCCCCACCAGACGACCGCACCCGTCGAATTGGGAGTTGATAAGGAATCTTCCTCCTCCATGCAACCGACTGAATTTCGTGAGGGAGGCCGTCTGATGCTGTTGTCTGTCTTTGAGACCCTCAACGGCCCGCGTATCGATTCCAAATGACAGAGATGCTATAAAAGCTGGCAAAGGCTTGATAGAAAAGCCCGGCTATTGAGGGAGGCGATCGGTCTGTGTCCGAGATCATGCAGCTTGCTCCTCGCTCGCCTGCTCACCTTTCTCTCCGAGTTCAGCTCCTAGCCGCGCCGGGAAAGAGGCGCGGCAGGCCAGCAAAACTCTCCCAAGTTCCCGATTCACCTGATACTAAGTAACAATTACCCTTCCATTGGTAACGAACTATGGGCGCCGACCGCTTTTTCCACATTTCCTCGTGACAAAAAAGTTCATACTTGTCACATATAGGAGAACTATGGAAATCAACGTGGACGATCCCAACTGGCGATTCATATTTAGCCTCATAAGCGAACACCAGCTCATGATCTTGCAGAAGAGCCTCGATAAGAAAACCCTGCGGTCGAAAACACCGCTGGCGATCCCCACACCGGCTTCCACGTTGCCTCCAATAAAAGCTGTCTGAAACGAAACTCCTTCCATTACGAGGTTGCCTGCGGTCCTGGCCAATATGGATCGATCCAGGGCTACCACCGCGTGCTCATTCATTCAAAGCGCGGCGACGTAACCTCCTCTAACGCAATGGCTATTACGTGGGCGGCACGTCGATGCCTGAAAAGCCTCCCGTAACCAATGCCGCCGGAATAGTTGAAGAGCTTCACGTCGAAGCTTGCAGTTATCCCCCACAGGCAGTTCCGATCGCCAGCGAGACCACCGGCACTCTTCACCACCGTGTGGACGTCGGATCCATGTCTCCTCTCGTTCGTTATGTCTCGATTGCGGCGAGACAGTAGCTGTCTCGTTCAATCTTAAAGACTTGGAACAGGGCCAAAGCCAGCACTCATGCGAGGGCGAACTGCTTGACTTCTCCAACCCAAAGGTCTAGGGTTCGTTCAGGAGTAGTTTCCCAGATTTAAGCGTTGTCACAGAAAGCCCCTTGCCGCAGAGCTTGGGGCTTTCGTGCATTAGGATGTTTGCATGGCCGACCAGTGCTTCAAGTATTGGCCGCGACTCTATTCATCGCGTTCCTTTTGCCAGGGCTCCAATTCCAGGCATTTATTTCAATGTGTTCGTGGCGATCCCTACGGCCATGGCGAACGCGCGTGAGGGATTCGGCATCCTATCCTGTAAGGGGAGTTCAATGACCAGCGTCCAGAGCGTTCGGGACACGCTCGGTAGTATCGAGTCCCATTCGCCGCTGAGTCGCCGTTCATCCAATCCCACCCCTGGATTCCCGCCAGGTGGTTTGCCTCAGCTTGCCCCCCACAGGCCGGGCACACCATGATCGTCAACCCAAAACTCAAGACAACTGCTGCATGAGGGGAAAAACCATGAAGTACACTTGCAAAACTGGTATATTCCTTGCCTGCGTTGGCCTGCTGTCGTCAGGGCCAGGCTTTACCGAAAACCTGGCCGCGGAATCGTCGCCGGAATCGTCCAGCACCGCTCCGGTGGCCTATGTCTACGTGCAGACGCACCAGGGCGTGGACGTATTCGACGCCTCATCCGAGGGCAAACTTACCGTAGTCAAGGGTTCTCCTTTCGCCACTACGGGACAGATGGCCGGCGTCACGGCTTCGCATCTCCTCAGCGTCGGGACCAATGAACTCCATTCCTACGCCATCGACGGCGGCGGTGTGGTGGGCAAGCAGCTCTCCGAGATCAACACTCAGGACTACGCTGGAGCCGATTGTGGAAACACTACGAATAACGGAGCCGTACTCGACCATTCGGGGAAGTATCTGTATGTGCAGCTTTGGGCATACCAGAGCCCGGGCAACTGCGCAGCATGGCAGTCATACAAGATTGCGTCCGATGGCGATCTCACGTTTCTCGGAAATGCTGAGTACAGCGGTTACGTCGATGGATATGCCACCTCGGACAGCGTCCCAACCGTTAGTGGCAATGACAAGTATGCATACGGCGTTGCGACATCCTATGAAGAGGGCGAGGGTTATAACTTCTCCCAGTTCGCGCCCTTTTCGCAAGGATCGAACGGCGCACTCGCTCTAGACGAGAATTTTACCGAAACCGATCCCAAGCCGGATCCAAACGCCGAAGGTGGATGGAATCAGGTTCTCGTTGCGGCCGACCCATCCGGGCATCTGGCTGCGTTGATGTTTGAGGGCTATCCTTCCTATGACACCGGAAACTATACGAAGCCCGGCCCGATGCTGCTTGGAAGCTATTCGATCGGAAGCAATGGAAGCGTCAAGTCGACGAACACCTACAAGGACATGCCATCGCCGGAAATAAGCGGGAGCCTGCTGCAAATGTCTCCGTCGGGCAAGCTGCTGGCTTTGGCTGGCCTGGGAATTCAAATCTTCCACTTTAACGGCGCATCGCCGATCACGAAATTCAGCTCTCTCATACTGCCCGGGGTTAGTATCGACCAGCTCTCGTGGGACAGTAACAATCATCTGTATGCCCTCAGTTATGGATCCGACAAACTCTATGTCTTCACAGTGACGAGCACAAGCGTCGACGAAGCGGCAGGATCGCCTTTCACTGTGGGCAATGCGTACGGGACCAGCGGGCTCATCGTCGTGCCGAAGTAGCGAGCTTTCAACAAATTAGCCGGCCAATTGCTGGCCGGCCCGTGTTCGAGGTTCCGGGGATGGTCATTCATGGCAATCCTTCGAAGCAATGGGCCAGCCGAAACCATCCACCCTGGTCCTGGATGCCGCAGCATATCCCCGGCCTGATAGCCGGGGCAACGCTTAGGGGGAACCTTGAGTAAAGGGAGCAATAACGAACCGATTGATGGGCTCTCAGTTCCACGGGCATCGAATGCCGTGCAGTTCCGGACCAAAGAAGATACGCTGGTCGGCAACTGGGTACGACAAGGTTCAACGGGATGACGATGCCATCGTGCGTGTTTATTTCAAACTTGGCCAGGTGCGCGAGCGCAACTTGGTGAAGGTTCAACCTCAACGCCCCATGCCTAGTTCGCATTTCATGGGAGAATGGCATCCAACAGAACCGGCTCCAGATAATTACAGCTCCAAGGCGCCGCCAAAGCCGAGTTCTTGAGCACGTTCTTGCTGCCGCTCGCAACGGCCTTTGGTCATGCGTGGAGGGCCGCTGCCGCTGATCTTTATGTGAACGGCGAGCCCATCTACAAAGCGTGAACGTTTTAAGTCCGCGGCTGCGGGTGTTCCGGCACATCGGGGTTCAAATAAAGGGATTATCTGCAACTGCCCGGCCTT
>JBEKVS010000205.1:0-10482 GCA_049513795.1 Occallatibacter sp.
TGGGGCAATGAGCGGTTCCGCCGTCCTGAGCCGCGCGCGCGCGTACTCAAGGGAATCGCCTGTCACGATGATGGCTGGGTCGCACGCGATGCGCACCCCTCGATCACCCGCCAGGGCAAGCCCTCGGCGTTTTCCACTGAGCTTGTCGGCAAGTACTCCGCGTTCGAAGAGATCGATCTTGAAGACTACCTCGCCGTGCGCGATCGGGCGGTGCGCATCATTGCTGTGGAGGATCCTTATGCCGGCCTGCTCATTTCCATGCATACTTACAACCTCCTCACGGCGCATGCTGATCGTTCCACGATTGCACCTGATGGGCTGGTTCTACTGGACGCATTTCTCCATCGGCAACGGGAGTACCAAAGAGAGCTGCAAGCCGAGATTTCCGCGGACGCCTCGCTTACCGCGGCCGAGGCATCGGACCAGACGATCCTTGAACACTTTCGCCTTCTGCAAGCCTGTGATAATCTCTCCCTCTTGACTTGCGTGGCATTCTCCTTACCGGCGGACTTGCTGCATCCGCTTCCCTTGAACAACGGACAAACCGCGCAGGTGAATGTGCTGCCCATGGCTCCGCGTCAGTTCCGGCTCGCGCCTTGGCCCTTCGCAGAGCCGGAGTTGAGATTCAGTTTTCCTGCAAGGCACGTGCAAGGCAAACTCTTCGCGAACGCGCAGGCTCTTGAGGCAGCATTCCACGCTGCGCCCATTGAGCAATTGGCAGTGAAGCTGGTTGCTTGATGAGTCTTCGAAAGCTCAGTCCTCGTACACCTGATTCATCCGCGGGGCAGCACTGAGACATGGGCCTGCACGATTCGCCAGCCCTCAGGCATCCCCACCCAAACCTGGCTCTGCCGCCCGCGGACCGGACCCGACGCGGTTGCGCGCTCGAACTCCAGAGTGATGCTCGCGAAGTCGCGGCCGAAGCTGACGATATCAAGCCGCCTAATCGTGCGTGCCAGGTTAGCCGCGGGGCGCGCCTTACGGAAGGCCTCAAGCTCCTCCGGGCCGTAAAGATTCTCCGTCGCACCAAAGCGCATCACCTGGGGGCCAGCCCAGAACATGGCCACCAGGGTATCCACATCGTTGTCCACAAGCGCTTGTTCATAGCGCGGATAGAGAGCCGCGAGTTCCGCAATCACCTCAGGATCATTGATCGTCATGGGATTGGAAACAGCTCCCGATGCGGAAGGATCTGCTTGCTCAGCGCGGCGCTCAAGGTATAGACCGGCTCGTTGACCACCTGGCTGAGGCGCAGCTTGAGCGCCGCGCTGCAAAGAATATATGCATGAATTTCGCTGAAACCCCAGCGGCTGACCAGCAAGTCGATCATCCGGCTGGTCGCGGTGCGGGCGGTTTCGGCCAGATCGGTTCCTGTCTCCACCACCACCCATGCGTCTGCCGATGTGTCAGCCACAGCCGCCTCACTCGCCTCCACAATGGGACCTGAAAGATGCTGTTGCTTATGCAGATCAAAGCGCAGGGTTACATCCAGCGGGCATTCGATGCCGTTGATGCACACCTCGCCATCGCCTTGCGCGGCATGGCCGTCGCCGCAACTGAAGAATGCGCCGCGGTTGAATACGGGCAGGTAGAGGCGCGATCCCGCGCAGAGCTCACGTACATCGAGATTGCCTCCGAAAGGCCCTGGCGGCCGGGTTCGGAAGACGCCGTCATCGGCTCGCGCCACACCCATGACACCGAGAAATGGGCGCAGTGGCACGACCGCGGGCGCGAGTGAATGGGTTGATTCCCCGTCAAGTTGCCAATGAAAAAGATAAGGCTCGCGAAAGCGCGTCTTCAAAAATCCCAGGCCCTCAACCACGCTCGACCATCCCCACCCTGCATGGCGCGTCGCCAGCACATCGATCTGCAACACATCGCCCGGTTCCGCGCCCTCAATCCAAACCGGCCCGGTGAGCGCATGAATGCGAGTGCGGTCGATGGATAAGTACTGCTCCGTCGTCATGCCCGGGCGCACCTGGCCGCCGCTGGCGTCGACGCATTCGAATGCCACTTCATCGCCCGGCTCGATGCGCAGACGAGGGGCTATCGAGCGGTCCCACACAGAGTGAGTCGGCTCCGCCGAGAGCGCGTGTTCCGTCATGACTCCTTCACTCTCATTCCTTCACCCGAACCGTTATCTGCACTTCGACCAGGGCATTGCGCGGCAAAGCGCTCACGCCCACTGCAGCACGCACATGACGGCCCGCTTCTCCAAAAACCTGCACCAGCAAGTCTGATGCCCCATTGACGATCGCCGGTGAATCAGGGAAGCCGCCCGCGGCGTTCACATAGCCGTTCACTGTTACCACCTCGGCAATCTGGTCAAGCGAGCCGAGTTCCCGTTTGAGAACCGCCAACTGCGTCAACGCGCAGGCTCGCGCTGCCGCGTAGCCCTCATCGACTGACCGGTCGAGGCCGGCCGTCCCAGTAATCACGCCTTCCGTTGTGGTCGATATGACTCCGGAGAGATAGACAATCGCTCCGACCCGTTTGGCCGCAACATAATTTCCACCTGCGGCCGGCGCGGGAGGCAGAGAATGTCCGAGTCCGGCAAGAATTGTTTCCGGTGACTGCGTCTGTGTCATTTGTTTTTGAATGTAGCACGAGCAGCGGCAAATTTGCTTTGGTCTTACTATCCCCGTCAAGTTAGCATGATGCCATGATGCGCTTTCTGATCCTGACCATTGCGAGCGTAACGCTTGCCGCATCGCCGGCCGCAATGCCTGCATTGGCCGCCGACAGCATCTTGCACGCGCATCGGTCCTCTACAGGAGACCTGGAAGTGGGTGGAGCGCTCGCCGGCCTTCCCTCCGGTTCCACTCGCTTCATTCGCTATGAAGACTTGCTGCGCCTTCCCCAGGAGAGCTATACCGTAACCGACGACTCGAACTTTCACGGCAGCACCCAAATCGCAGGCGTGGCTTTGGACACGTTGGCCCGAATGCTCGGAAAGACGCCGGATGACGCCTTGATCGTGGCCATCTGCTACGACAAATATCGCACTAACTATCCACGAGATTACGTGGCCGCGCACCATCCGGTACTCGTTTTGCGCATCAACGGCCAACTCCGCAATCGATGGCCGCGGTCCAAAGATGGCGGACCGCTCGGGCCCTATCTCATCTCCCATCCATTCTTCAAGCCGTCGTTCAAAATCCTATCGCATGACGACGAGCCGCAAATTCCCTATGGCGTAACGCGAATTGAGATGCGGCAGGAGTCGGTCGTCTTCGGCGCAATTCGTCCCCGCGGCCAATGGCCGGCGGACTCCCGGGTAGGCCAGGGTTATGTTATCGCGCGCCAGGATTGCTTCCGCTGCCACAACATGGGCGCGGAGGGAGGCACAATGGCCGGCCGCTCCTGGCTCAAACTCGCCGCACGCGCCAAGGAAGATGGTGTCACATTCCGCCAGACGATTCGCGATCCAAAGTCGCTGAATCCCGACGCAAAAATGCCGGCCCACAGTGACTACAACGACGCTACTCTGGATGCCCTGACCGCTTACTTCAAGACATTTGTCCAAGCCGGGAGGAAAGAATGATCACGCGCACAGCCAAGCTACTGCTGGTGGCAGGAATCGCTCTCTTCTATACGCTGGTGGTCTTCGATAATCTCACTGATTTCGACTCGAACTATCAATTTGTTCGCCATGTGCTGTCAATGGATTCGACCTTTCCGGGCAATCATGGGATGTGGCGCGCGCTTCCATCGCCGGTATTTCACCTGACCTTCTACCTTTCCATCATCGCGTGGGAAATTGCCACGACCATCTTGCTCTGGTGGGGCGTCGTGCGCTTGCTGGGCGCATTGCGGCTCCCGGCCGTCGCATTCAATGGCGCCAAACGCATCGCCGTGTTATCACTCACGCTTTCGATGCTGATGTGGCTCGTCGCCTTCCTTTCCGTGGGTGCGGAATGGTTCCTGATGTGGCAGTCGAAAACCTGGAATGGGCAAGATGCTGCGTTTCGCATGTTCGCAGTCGTGGGGCTGGTGCTGCTGATCCTTCTGCAACCCGACGTTGAAGGTCAGCCGTGAACGGCTCCATCGCCGCAATCGTCCTTGCCGCGGGCGGCAGCCGCAGGCTCGGCCAGCCAAAACAGTTGTTATTGCACAATGGAGAGACACTGCTTGCACGCGCAGTCCGCCTGGCGACCGAAGCCGGCGCTACTCCGGTGATTGTCGTACTCGGCGCGTACCATCAACGCATTCGTGAGGCGGTCAATATGGATCGCGCAATCCCGATAATCAACGATCAATGGGAGCAAGGCATCAGCACTTCGATTCATGCCGGGTTGCATGCTCTGGACGAACTTCGATCGGATGCGGAGGGCGCGATGCTTCCTGAAGGTGCTCTGATTTTAAGCTGCGATCAGCCGCGTCTTACTGCCGAACATCTGCGCGGCTTGGTTGCGGCCCTCGTTACACACGCCGGGCCATCGATTGCGGCGTCAAGCTACGCAGATGTTGTCGGCATACCTGCTGTGTTTCCACGAGTGCTTTTCGCGGAACTTCAAGCGCTGCGCGGAGACAAGGGTGCGCGCGCATTGCTGGTTGAGCCGCGATGCCCAGTGATTGCTGTGCCATTCCACGGCGGCGATATCGATATCGACCAACCGCGCGACCTTGCCGAGCTTGGGTGAGTTACCGTTCGATCGTGGCCTCGATGTAGCCATGCGGCTCATCGATGGGCACAAAGATGTGGTTAGGATTGTCTTGTCCAAAGGGGCTCAGGTCCGCCAGCAGATGATGCAGGTTGGGCATGGTGAGCGTGATGCTCGAGATTTCGGGCGCCGCGCCAAGGGCCGCCTTCCCCATGTCGAAGAGAGTGTGCTGCACGCTCATGCTGTCGTGCGCGGCAAACTCCTTCAGCAATGCTCCGATCACGCGAGCCCGAACGTCGGCATAGTCCGGCGCGGCCGCACCGTACTCCCATGTGGCCGTGGCTCGCGTACCGAAGATGCGGTCCGTCGCCGGCTTCAATGTCGTCAACTTGTCCTTGATATAACCGGTGAACGCCGACTTGGTTGTCTTCAGAATCACGAGTCCATCAACGCCCGACCGCACCGTCCACTCGCGCCCTTGATCGCGAACCGCGCGCACTGTGTGCAACTCGGGACCGCCCAGCTTGAAGGTTGTCGATTCAGCAACTCCGTCCACAAGCACGCGCTCCCATGCCTTCTCTTCAATCTCTACTTTCGCCCCGCTCACCTGCGGATTGTTAGCCAGAAAATAGTCTCCCAACTCCGTTGCAAATTCCTCAATCGTTCTTGCCTTTGTCGAGCGAGCTATCGAATAGACGGTGTTCTTCATCGTGTCCGTAGGCAGAATCTTGCTGTTGTCCGCCTCGGTAAAGCTGGTTTCGAAGTCCCCTTCGAGGAAGACCTGAACTGTCCACTCGTTGAAGTCATGATGGTCTCCGTTGCGCGTGATACGCGATAAGCGCACTCGCGATTTTCCATAGCGATTCTGGCCAAGCTTTGCCATTCCGTCAGCTTCCTCGATAGGTTGTGTAACTGTTATCGCTCAGCAGCAGCGGCAAATGGTAATGCTGCTTGCCGTCGCAGACGAATGTAATGGAAATCTCGGGATAGATTGTCGAGCGACCCTTGGCCTTCAAGTAAGGGCCAGCGAAAAAGGTGAGTCGATAAGTGCCGGCAGCAGCATCCTGCGCCAGATCCCGGCAGCGCCCATCCGCGTCGGTGGCGCTGACGGAAAGCGTGACCCACGTGCTAGGAATATCGTATTCGCGATCGGCTTTTTCGTCGCGGGTGGAGACTTCGTTCCACCCGCCGCCCTCCTGCCCTTCGAGGCGAACGTAGATGCCTGCGGCCGGCTTGCCGAGGACCGCGTCCAGTACGTGTGTCGTGATCGCGCTCATTCCACCAGCCACTTTCCTAAACGAATCTGCGTAATCTGTCGCTGTTGCTCCGCCGCCTCAATCAGCTCGGACGCCCGATCGTTCGCAAGCCGTCGATTGAGAATTGCCAACATCTCCTCGGCACTCCTCCCCGTTGCGCACACAACGTACGTAAGACCGAATCGCTCTTCGTACCGTGCATTGCCTGCAGCCAATTGTGCCAGGATACTCTCGGCCGCCGTGCCAGCCGATGCTTGCTCTTCCTCCGACCATGCGATAGATTTCTTTCCAGCGTGCACCGCCTTCCGCTCGCCGATGCGCGGATGGCAGGAAAATGCTTCCAACCAGTCAGTTTCTTCCATTTTGCCCCAGACCCGATCGGCCGCCTCGCTCAATTCAACAATACTTCCGATGGGTCGCAGCGCCACCATGGCCAAAGCCCATCGCTTCGCGCCGCAACAGGCCAGCATCGCCTCCAGCGCTACGCTGGCATCCGCCAGGTTCCATGTTGCAAGAACTGTGTTCATTGAGGGGGGCTCTCGTGCTGCAACTCGCCAAGAAACTCTTCAAGCAGATTGGCGGCAACGCGCTTGCGATATTCTGCTGTCGAGCGAATGTCGTCAATGGGCTTTGCCTCCATCAGCAGCGCGTCGCGCGCGGCATTGATTGCGCCTGGGTCTGAGAATGCGTCGAGCGGTTTGCCGCTCAGTGAAGATTCAGTTTGATAAAGGCGCGCCGGAAAGGGTGCGAGGCTGGCTGCTGCAAGACGAATCTCGCTGATCATGCCGCCATCAATGCGAGCCGTGGCTGCCAATGCGACCTTCGAGATCGCCATAGCGCGTCGCGTTCCAACCTTGCGCAAGTATTGCCGGTGCCGCGCGAATCGAATTGGAATATGCACTGCAAAAAGCAACTCGTCCGCTGTCAGCGCATTCGCCTTATAGCCGGTATGAAATTCCGCATAAGGAATGCGCCGCCTGCCCCGCACCGACGCGAGTTCGATCTCAGCGTCATAAACCAGAAGCGCGGGCGAAGAATCCGCCGCAGGCGATCCATGAACCAGGTTGCCTCCTAATGTAGCGCGGCTTTGGTTGGCAATGCATCCGATCCAACCCGCCGCTTTGGCCAGCAGCGGTAAATGCGCGCCGATGCCCGCATCGTTGCGTAAATCACGAAACGTTGTTCCCGCTCCAATCGCGATGCTTTCTTTGCCGGTCGCGATGAATCGTAACTCCTGAATGCCCCACAGGCTTACCAATTTCGCTGCACTCAGCCTGCCCGCCGCATGGGCCACCATTAGTTCAGTCCCGCCGGCGATTGGCGTCCACTTGCCCGGTTCGGATGCCAGCAGTTCCAGCACCGGCGATAAGCTGCCCGGTGCAATCAGTTCGTGCGCTTCCGGATTACCGCGCATGAACTGCTTGCTCGGTTGCGTGAACAGATTGAGCAGCGGCGGCCGCGATCACCGAATCGAAGATACGCATGAAGCCCGTGCAGCGGCAAAGGTTTCCCGCCAGGCCTTCGCGAATCTCCGCAAGGTTCGGATGCGGATTGATGGAAAGCAATTGCGTGGCCGCCATGAGCATGCCGGGCGTACAGATGCCGCACTGTGCTCCGCCGCAATCGAGAAATGCTTTTTGCAATGGGTGCAGCGTGCCGATTTTGGCCAGGCCTTCAACGGTTTGAATATCGGCGCCATCGGCCTGCAGCACGGGCACCAGGCAACTGTTCACCAGCTCGCCGTTCATGCGCACCGAACACGATCCGCACTCGCCCTCGCCGCATCCTTCTTTGGTGCCGGTCAAACGCAGGTCTTCGCGCAGCACGTCGAGCAGTCGCTTCATGGGGGCAATCTGGATCGCGCGATCTTCGCCATTGATCTTGAAGTGAATCGCCTGCCGGCGGTCGCTCATAATGCGGCAACCTCCGCTACCGGCTCGCGCGCGGCCAGATGCACAAAAAGGTCTTCAGGCAGAAGCGGAATGGAGCGAAAGCCAATCCCGGTAGCGTCCCGAATCGCATTCAGGATTGCGGGAGCGGGGCCATCGTGCGGCAGTTCGCCGATCCCCTTGGCGCCGAACGCTCCATAACCAAATGGTATTTCTTCGAAATACACATGGATCGGCGGCACATCTTCGGCTGTCGGCATGATGTAGTTAGTCATCTGGTTGTTGGCCATGTGCCCGTTCTGCAAGAGCACTTTTTCATAGAGCGCGTAGCCTATGCCCTGCGCAATGCCGCCTTCGATCTGTCCGCCGGCCAGCACAGGGTGCAGGACCCGCCCCACTTCCTGAACCGACCAGAAATCCTCGACCTCGGCCGAGTACGTGACTGTGTCCACGGCTACCTGGGCGACCTGCACGGACCATGCGAATGCTGGATAGGCTTCGCCGCGATACTTCTGATCGTCCCAATACACGTTGGGCGGGGCTTCGTACCGGCACAGAGAAACAACCTCACCCTTCGCATGTCGATAGCGTTCGCATGCCGCGAAAAATTCTTTCCGCGCAAATTGCTCTTCGAGTCCGGCAAGCTCGCGCAGCATGGCGACAAGTTGCTTTCCCGCGCGCTCAATCAACCGGCCCACCACCATGGAGGTGCGCGACGCGACGGTAGGCCCGCTGTTGGGAACAACATTCGTGTCCGCTGGAGCCATGCAAACATCGTCGTAGTCGATGCCAATGGCTTCGGACGCAATTTGCGTGAGGATCGTATTTGTGCCTTGGCCGAACTCAGTGTTCGCCACCAGCACGCGGACTTTGCCATCAGGCGTCACATCGAGTCCAGCGAGGGAGTTCAAGTAGCGCTCGCCCGAGCCCGTGAATCCCGAGCCATGATAAAAGGCGGAGATGCCCATGCCGCGCTTGACGACAGAAGCGGAATTCTCCCGG
Source organism: Occallatibacter sp. (assembly GCA_049513795.1). Classification (GTDB taxonomy): domain Bacteria; phylum Acidobacteriota; class Terriglobia; order Terriglobales; family Acidobacteriaceae; genus Telmatobacter. The sequence goes on from JBEKVS010000205.1 coordinate 8,752, forward strand.
GCAAATTGCGCACGCCTGGCGTGATAGTCACTCTCGCGCAAGGCACGGTCAAGCAATTGGTCGAGAATTACCGGGTCGCGCATCACTTGCTCTGTCGCAGTTGTATCGCCATCATGGAGAAAGTTCCTGCGCCGCAGTTCAATTGGTTCCATGCCGATAGCCGCGGCAATCTCATCCATGTGCCGTTCTACGGCGAAGATTGCCTGGGGCGCGCCAAAGCCGCGAAACGCGCCATACGGAACCGTGTTGGTCGCCCAGGCATGCGAACGAACGCGCACGTTGGGGCAGACGTAGGGTCCAGGCGAATGCAGGGTAGCGCGCGAAAGCACGGTCGAGGAAAGCGTGGAATAAGCGCCGCCATCCGTGGCAACTTCAATGTTCATGGCCAGCAGCTTGCCGTCTTTGTCCAACGCGGTGCGATGGCGAACACGCGATGGATGCCGCTTGGTCGTAGCGGCCAGGTCTTCCATGCGGTCGTAAACCATCTTCACCGCATGGCCGCTCTTCATGGCCAGCAGGGCTGCGTGCGAAGCGAGTGTCGACGGATAATCTTCCTTACCGCCGAATGCGCCGCCGGTCTCGGTCTGAATTACGCGGACCTTATCCTCGGGCAAATCGAAGACCGCTAGGAGAGATTTGTGCACGTAATACGGGCATTGCAGCGATCCCCACACGGTGATTCCGCTCGCCTCGCTATACTCCGCGATCACGCCGTTGTTTTCAATGTAGAGATGCTCCTGCGCGCCGGTGCGATATTCGCCTTCCACAATATGCGCGGCATGGGCCCACACTGCATCCACATCGCCTTTTTCCAGCAGAAAGCTCTTCAGCACGTTGTCTGTTCCCCAGACAATCACATCCTGGCGCTCGCTTTCTTCGATGGTGAAGACAGGGGGCAGCGGCTCATATTCGATATTCACTGCGTCTACGGCCTCGCGCAGTTTGTGCTTGTCGGCATGCGCCAGCAGCACCACCGCTTCGTCGCAGTGGTTGACGAAGCCGTCGGCGAGACATGGCTGGTCGGCGTGAATCATGTGAATGTGGTTCTTGCCGGGCACGTCCGCGGCTGTAACGACGGCGAACTGACTCCAATCCACGCGGCGATCAAAACCGATGGAACGGATGAAGCCGCGCGGAATCGTGCTGCGCACCGTGGCTCCATACCACATGCCCTCGCGCTCCATGTCGTCAATATAGCGGGCGCGGCCGAGCAGCTTGTCCACTCCCTCCTTGCGGGGGACGGAGGCGCCGACGATGCGGGTTTTCTCGCGGTCGCTCATGATCTGGAAACCAGGTTTTCGCGTACAGGTTGAGGCATAGCATACAACGGCGCGCGCAACTTGCAAAGCAAAAGCGTCAGCTAGCGAACCTTGCCAGTGTCCGCGCCAACACATCTACTCCTGCCTCGATCCATTCCGGGGAGGCGTACTCATCGGGTCTGTGGCTTACTCCACCGCGACAGGGAATGAACAACATGGCAACCGGCGCAATGCAGGCTACAAACGACGAATCGTGATAGGCCCGCGCCACGATTCTTTTCGAGCTATGCCCCGCTTCGATGGCAGACGCTTCCATGGCGGCGAGAATCCGCGCATCGCAGGTTGTCGGCGGGTCGGCATTCACCAACTCTGTGGTGATGGCAACTCGGCGTCTCTCGCCAATTTCGGCGCAGGCCGCCTGCAGCGCGTGAAGTACGCTGTCGCGGCGCGGCCCGTCTATGTCGCGAATGTC
>JBEKVS010000206.1:0-10469 GCA_049513795.1 Occallatibacter sp.
AGTGGGTCCGGTCGCTCCCGCCGTACCGGTGGCGCCAGACGCACCAGCCTCCGCTATCAGCGTCCAGGCCGCGTTTTGATCGGGTGTCCCGCCATTCGGCGAAATGGCGACCGTCGAAATATAGGTCGAGCCATTGAAGGTGACCACGTCATACGGCTGATAGGAGTTCGATTCGCTGAACAGCGCCTTGAACGTGAATCCAGTGCCATCCGTGCCCGTGGCTCCCGTCGGTCCAGCCGGCCCGGTTGACCCCGGAGGGCCCGTGGAACCCGGAACTCCCGCAGTTCCACTCGCACCGGTCGCTCCCGGGGCTCCCTGTGCTCCGATTGGCCCGGTGGGTCCAGTTGCCCCCGCCGTACCGGTGGCGCCAGGCGCACCAGCCTCCGCAATCAGGGTCCAGGCCGCGTTTTGATCGGGCGTCCCGCCGTTCGGCGAAATCGCAACCGTCGAAATATAGGTCGAGCCGTTGAAGGTGACCACGTCATACGGCTGATAGGTGTTCGATTCGCTGAACAGCGCCTTGAACGTGAATCCCGTACCGTCGGTACCTGAAGCTCCCGTGGCTCCAGTGGGTCCAACCGGCCCCAGTGCCCCGGCCGCGCCAGGAGTGCCCGTGGCGCCTGTCGCGCCAGTCGGCCCCGGGGCGCCAGACGGACCTGTAGGTCCTTCAGGCCCGGTCACGCCCTGCGGCCCCTGCTGACCGGCAACCGTCTCAAGCTCGACCTCCAGCTCCGGCTCATGCGACGTATTTACGCTTTCCTTGCTGTCAAAAAAGAACTGTCCTATGGGGCTGCTCAGCACCAGAGCGATTCCATTGTTGCTGGAGGGGGTGTTGAGCCAACCCTGCACCGTCTGCGTGATGTCGATCAGCAGGAAGTTGTTCAGGCTGGCGCTGGAAACAGCGATCGGACTGGGCGAGGCCAGGGCGCCCAGCACCGGCTGAGCGTTCGATTTGTATGTGAGGCTCGATTCCGACCATGTCGGAGTCGGCTGCAACTCGTAGACGTCAAACTCCCCACCGGCTGTGACGCTGTCCACGAAGAGCCGCAACGTGGCCTTGCTCACTTGAGACCCAGGCGGCACATCGGAAAGATTGAAGCTGATATAGGCCTTCTCATGTGCGCCCACGGCCAGAAACCCCTGCTTGCCGAAAATCTCAGTCGGGTTCGCACTGCTCGTAAATGTATCGGCGCTTGGGGGGGCTTGCTGGGCTGTCGCGGCGAGGGTGGAAAAAAGGGCGACAAAGGGCAGTAGTCCCAGTCGAACGGGCTTGTGCATTTTAGGAGCACCTCTATGAGTAAACGTTTGGCTGGGGAAGCTAAACAACCGTACAGGAATAAGTACTTACTGTCAAATTATAGATTTTGCTGGACTTTTCGACTGCCCTTAAGAAGGCATGGACTCGCACTACGGGTTTTAACCGTCAAGGATGGTAAAGGCAGTGTCGAAGAAGAACACTCTTGCCCGGGAGCTCCCGCGCAAAGGCTGGTCATGGGACCGTCCCGACCTTCAGTTCCCGAGCTCCTTCACGAAGAAATCCGCCATCGTGTGGTCGGCCTCAATCGCTTCCGGCAGCCGGGGATCGTACCAGAACGCGTGCGGCAACGCATCGAAGACCACCAGGCGGGCATCCACGCCGGCGTTCATATACGCGCGATGCAGATTCGCCGTCCCGCTCAGCAGCAGGTCGCGGCCGCTGGTGATGAACAGCGTAGGCGGCAGACCGTGCAGATCCGAGTAGATGGGTGAGAGCACCGGATCCTTGGGATCTGTAGTGGCAATATACTCCCCGTCATGCATGCCCGGCTCGGGCGGATCAAGATGGCCGGAGAAGCCACGCAGCGCATAGATGGCCTGCGAGTCTCCGAGTCGCGCAAAGTCGCCCATGCCGCTGAAGATGCCCAGCGCCGCCGGCATCGGCAAGCCCAGCTGCTTGAGCTTGGCCGCGACTTCCGCGGTGAGAATGGCGCCGGCCGAAGTTCCGTAAATCACTATGTGGTTGGGTTTGTACGTTTTAAGCAGCTCTTTGTAGACGGAAATCGCGTCGTCGAGCCCGGCGGGAAAAGGATGCTCAGGCGCCAGGCGGTAGAGAACCGAGACCACCTTGACCTTCGCGTAGCTGGCAATGGGGATCGATTCGGTATACGAGCCGGAGTCGGAGTTGAAACCGCCGCCGTGAAGATTCAGCAGCACCTTGTCCTTGTTGGCCTCGGGCAGCCCTTCCGGAGTAACGAGGTGCACCGGAACCCCGGCCATGGTGTCTTCCACAATCTGGTTGGGGCAAAGGCGCGTCCACGCGAGGCGGCCACGGGCGTTGGCCTCGTCGGTGATCTTGCGCCGGTCGGCGAGCGACATCGGCGGTCCTTCGTCTGGCATGGCGTGCCCCAACGCCAGCTGCGCCTGCGAACTGACGGTCTGCGGCACCGGCACAACGCGGGTCACATGCGCCGTGCCTTGGTCGTCGATGAAGCTGCTGTCGCGATTGGGCGCCTCGGCCGCGGTGGTTGGGTGCGGCTGGCCGATAGATGAAGGAGTCGGCGAAGGGGTCGCGGCAGGCTGCTGCGCGGCGAGCACGGCAGATACTGGGAGCGCAAGCAAAAGCGCAGCATGACGGGGCGCAAAATGCATGAGGACAGTTTCCTCTCGGACGGGGATGGCGGGTATTGGCGCGCTCGGCAACAAACCGCCTGAACCAGCCATGATACCAGAGGGCTAGCCTTGCGGAAATCATTTGCGGGGTGCTCGTCAGGCTGCGGGTGGAAGGGAAGCATGCGCAGACAGCGCCGGCCAGGAATGGACGGCAGAACGCCTCCCATTCCCAGCCGGTTTCTATCTACTGCGGCAGAATCAGCAGCCCAGCCTCGAGCAGCTTTTCCGTCAGCCGATCAATAGCCTCGGGAAACTTGTAGGAGATGGCGCGAACGCTCATTCCCAGCAAGATGGCCGCTTCGGCCTGCGTGTACTCCTGGATTACTACCCGGCACAGAATCTGCCGGTCGAGCGATCCAAGCCGGTTCAGGCAGTTTTCGACATCGAGGACAAAAATCACCGCATCCTCGAACGTCTTCACCGGCCGGCTCGAGACCCAGCCCCGCCCGATTGGATCGCCCAGGATTGAAGGCGACCTGCCCACCTGCATCGAGGCATACAGATAGCGCCGGAGCATCTTCTCCGTGTGCTTTCTGTAGAAAGCCAGACTAACCGCCGGCGCGCTTGCCGCGGCTTTGTCTGGTCCCTTGTCTGGTCCCCTGATCTCAGGCTTGACCGCGCCCTGAGCCTCCGCCTCTCGTTCGCGTCTCCCTTCCTCTGTTTCCCACCGTCCCGGTGAACTGCTTGCTCCCCAAAACATCGGCAACTGCAGGGCCGCGCTCATTGCGCACCTTCTGCGTCCGCAGCTACCGCCCAGACCTTGGCCAGCACCTTGCGGCACGGACGGCCGCGCCGCTTGCGGGTCTCCGGCGATGGAAAGTCTTTCAGTTTCGTCTCACATCGGAAACAGTACACACTCCCTTGTTCCTGGGCACGGTACCAAAGACAGCCGCAACCCTCGCAAACCTTCAATTGCACGCGCAATTCCATGACTGATTCTCCGTATTCGAGCCAACTCCCGACGGTTTCTTTTCTCGACTTCTCCGCGGGGTGAAGAGAACCGGGCTGGGCAACTCAGGCTTCTTGTGTCCTGATGAGAGATTGCCGCTCGAGTTCTCTCGTTTCTGGTCATGCTCTTAGCGCGCAGATCCTGGAATTCTCTTGACTGACCTGGCCCAGACGCCTCTGCCGGGCGTTTCGGGCGTGGTTGGAAGCTCGCCATCGTCCCGGTGTGGATCCGGAGGTCCACTTCTCCTGCAAGCGTGCTCACTGCGGGCGTCACCTACCCCGGGACTCCAACGAGTCCCGGCAGGCGCCACATCGCAGTTGGGCTGGAAGAATGAGCTACTCGTGCGAACCGTCGCGGAACGCGCTAACTCTGGTTCCACTTCTGGTGTTGCCTAATCGCTTCATTCGCCTCTGAGCGGGCCGGAGTTTGCCCTCCTCAGCCTTGCAGCAATGAAGCGCTTCTTAGGAAATTCCCACAAGTCAGTGCAAGATTAAGTGGCAACAAATTACTTGACTAACCCAAAACTTTATCGTATTCTGGGTTAGATAGGTACTCACAGATGCCGAAACTTCCATCAAGCCTTTTAGATGCAACGAGGTACTTCGCAGACGGGCAGCGCTGCATTGATGTTGTGGCTTCGCTTCGCTGGACTAACGGAATTCCCGTGTGCCCGTTTTGCGGGACAGGCGAAGGGGATCGCAAACATTACTGGTTCGCGACGCAGCGTCGGTGGAAATGCTATTCGTGCCGGAAGCAGTTTTCCGTGAAGATCAATACAGTTTTCGAGGACTCACCCGTCGCCCTCGACAAATGGCTTGTTGCGCTCTGGATGCTCTGCAACTGTAAGAATGGCGTCAGCTCTCATGAGATTTCTCGCGACTTGAAAGTGACTCAGAAGACGGCGTGGTTCATGCTGCATCGCCTCCGGTTTGCTCTGCAAAACCAATCGATCATGAGAATGGGGCAAGACGGCGGACCCACGGAAGCGGACGAGACTTTCGTGGGGGGTAAGCCAAGGAACATGCATCTCCGCAAGCGCAAACTGGCCAAGAATGGCGGCTTTCACACCATCAAGCCTGCCGTTTTCGGAATGCTTGACCGTGAGACTCGGCAGGTTCGGGCGAAGGTCATCCCGAACGTTTCACGCGAGACGCTGCAAAAGGAAATTCTTGATCAAGTCGTTCCGGGATCGAAGGTTTACACAGATGGCTGGAAGGGCTATCACGGCCTTGCAGATGAGTTTGTGCATGAGACGGTGAACCACCTTCAAGAATACGTTCGGGGCGAAATTCACACACAAGGAATCGAGAATTTCTGGTCACTCTTGAAGCGCGGCTTAAGCGGAACCTATGTGGCAGTGGAACCGTTCCATCTTTCGCGTTACGTCGATGAGCAGATGTTTCGATTTAACAACAGGGCAACGAAGGATAATCCGCTCACTGATGCGGATCGGTTTGTGCTGGCAGTGTCGCAGATAGCAGGCAAGAGGCTAACTTGGGCAGAGCTGACCGGCAAGGTGCCTCCCAGTCTCTAAGACTGGGGCTTTACGCGGACGTACTTGTATCGGGTATGGCGAGAAACTTTCTCTGGTTCGGCCTCAGCCTCGCGACGCTGAATCTCCGGTTTTGACACGGAAAGTGCCAAAGACAAAGCCTCCGTAAACTTCCGGTACTCCGGGGATGGAGGCTTTTCGACTTTCTTTTGCGAGTTGCTCATAGTCTGCGCCTGCTAGGATTATGGCACGGATTTCGCCTTCATCATCCTTATCTTCTTCCAACCGAACCACCCACACAATCCGAATTCGAACGCTGCGAAGGCACACACCAATGCGCACGCGATTCGTATCCTGTGTTGAAACGATTGCCGTCTTAGTTCGGTATCCATGCCCATGATATCGCCCGATCCAATCCGTACTGCTGAGGATTCCTTTCGTGCGCTCATCGTTGCGTACAGAGACGTATATTTTGAACTGCTACAAGAATCGACTCTGGCTGTTTTGATTGGAGTGGTGCTCGAAATTCCAGAGGTCTTACATGAAATCTGGGACAACCTTTTCCCTGCGAATTTGGTAAGGCCCATAAAAATCATTTCTTCGGTAGGGTTGTTCTTGGTGATCCTCGGGATCGCCGGGGAACTCACTTTTGAAGGTCGCGTCTCTGAATATGACGGCAAGCTCCAAACATTCGATGAATTTGTACTGGGCGAGGCCAAGCTTGCGGCTGCCGAGGCACAGCAGAATGCCAACGAGGCCGCAAGGCAGGCAGGACTTCTGGGGGTGAAGGTCGATAGTCTCCCTAGTTTCGTTAGCCAAAAAGAAACCGAGATTACTGGTGAACTCGACCGATTCCAAAAGTACGAAAAGGGTGTACAAAACGAGACTGGGACCGCTCTCGACAAATTACGGACAAATACAGAGGCTCTCAACAAGGCGACCGAAGACGCCAAGGCAGCGGCAAAAGAGGCAGAAGCACAGCGTAAGGCGATGGCAGAAGCCAATGCGCCGAGATACCTTCTACCGCAGCAACAGATTGATTTTGTGAATACCCTGAAAGGCTTTGGCAAGCTGAATATCCAACTGGTGACGCCACCAAATACAACCCCAGACGTCGGGCCGCTCGCCAGTTTGCTCGAAGTACTCATAAAGCAGCCGAAGGGAAACAACGCGTCGATCATGCAGCCACTTGGCGGATGGGCAAAATATGTCCAGGTATGTCCAGGGCCCACGCCGACGCCAAATATCAACGCGGCGGCGGCGGCAATCGTTAACGCTCTGAACGCGGACAAGGTCCCGGCGTTCATCATGCCCAATTGCGACCCCAAAGCCCAACAATACGGGGCCGGGGACCCAATCAAAGACGCCGACATAATAGTGTATGTTGGGTCCAAATTTTGATCGAATCGCGCTGCGCTGTCACGGCTTCTCATACTTTCCCTCTTTGTGATTGGGTTAGTCAAGTAATTTGTTGCCGATTAAGTAAACACAATCTAGACAATTGATTACCTTCGGTCAATGCGCTCCAATGCTTTTCCCCATGGGAGCTTTCTAATCAGTGTGAGACCCTCGACAATATAAGCAAAACAAGCATCTTAGCTTTTCCAAGAGAAAACGGGGCCTGCGCATTCATATTGCTGGTGGTGGATTCTCCACAGATGAACTTTACGCAGATGCACGACCGACTCCGCAAGGAACTGCTGCGCCGCATTGAGCGCGGCACACTGAGCGTCTCTCTGCTGGCGCGGCAAACCGGCTTTGGACAGTCCCATTTGTCCAACTACCTGCACAACCGCCGCCAGCTCTCACTCGAGGCCGTTGACCGCGTTCTGGCTGCCCAGCATCTCACCGCCGCCGACCTTTTGCCGGTGCTGCAACACCCTGGGACGCACGGCGCAGACGCCGAAGGCAGTACTGTACCCGTGGTTTCGCACCACGCCGCGCTCTTCGAGCCGTACATCCGTCCCGCATCCGCCACAGGGATGATGCACTTGCCGCTCGGTTTTCTTGACTTCATGCCCACCCGCGCCCCCAACCCTCGCCGCGCCTGGGAAAGGTTTGTCGCCATCCGCGTCTCAGCCTCCGACGCCCAGCCGATGGAGCCTCTGGTGCTTGCCGACGCGCTCGCCCTGCTCGATCGCCATTACAACACCCTGATCCCTTACCGCCCCAACCGCGCGAACCTGTTCGCGGTCTGGGACGGCGCGCACCTGAAGCTGCGGTATGTCGATTTCATCGCTCACCGCATGGTGCTTCGCCCCCACAACCTCACCTTTCCGGTAGACCTGATCGAAGTCGATCCCAATGAATCTCCCGGCGACCTGATCGCCGGCCGCGTGGCCCTGATCCTGAATGAGACGTGAGAAGCCTGTACCGGCAAATCCGCCTCTGCAGCATGCGGTGACGATGGTTGAAGCGGATGCGCGGAGAACAATCGAGGCTGCCAGGTTGAAGCATCAATTCAAGCTCGGCTACGCGGATAGTTTTGCCGCTTCTCTTGCCTTGGCGTCCAAGGCCACGCTCGTTTCCGCAGACCCCACATTTGAGAAGGTGGGCAAGTCTCTCAAATGGATGCGGCTGCCGCAGTTGGCTTCCAAGACCCGCTAGGCAAGCCTGTTCCACTGAGGAACCGCGCTCAACTCTCTTCGTTGATGTGTCGGCGATCGTATCAATTGTATTGGAGAGCCGCTATTCGCAGCGCAATGCCTGCATCGGATCGGCCTTGGTTGCCCGGCGTGCCGGAAGCAGGCAAGCCAGCATCATCGTCAACCCCATACAAATACATAAAGCGGGATACAAGATCGGGCCACATGGCACAAGCGTCAGATACATCGACTCTTTGAGTGCGCGTGCCAGCATCCGCGTGGCCGGCCAGGCGAGCGCCGATCCGAGCGTGATTCCGATCACGCACATCCAGGCCCCTTGCCGCAGCACCAGCGCCAGGATGGTACTTTGCGGCGAGCCCAGCGCCAGGCGAATGCCGAACTCCCGCGCGCGCTGACCAACCCCGTAGGCCATCACCGCGTAGATTCCGGTAAGGGATAAGATCAACGCCATCGTCGCGAAGAGTGCCAGCAGCAGCGTATTGAAGCGGAAGAACGCATGCTCCTCGCGAAAGATCTCGGTCAATGTGCGGATGTTGTAGACGGGCTGGTCGGCATCCAGCTTCGCCAACCTGCTTCGAATCTCCGCTACAACGCTCCCCGCATCTCCGCTGGTCTTAACCAGCAGCGACATCGCCTGTTCAGGGTCTTGCGCCATGGAAGCATAGATCGTCTGCGGGGTGATTTGAAACAGCCCGTACTGCTTGGTATCGTGCACTACGCCGACAATTTCGAGCGGCGCCGCAGCCGTTTCCACGGCCGCCGATTCGTTTACGTTCCCATCCAGAAAAATCTTCTTTCCGATTGGGTCGTCATTGCCAAACTTCTTCCGCGCCAGGGTTTCATTAATGACGGCCACGCGCGGAAAGCCCTCTCGATCGGCGGGTTGGAGAGCGCGGCCGCGCAGAAGGCGCATCCCACTCACGGCGAAATAGTCCGGAGAGATGCGGAAATATTCCGCCATCGAGCTATCGTTGATGGCCCGGGTGGGCTGATTTCCGGCAAGATGAAATCGCATGATCGCACCCTCGTCCTCCATCGGTGCGCCGCTTCCAGCGGCAGCGGAAGTAACGGTGGGGATCGTTCCAATCTCCCCGACGGCCCGATTGAAGAATGCCGCCCATTGTTGCGGATTGGCGTACTTCTTCTTCGGCAGCGACATGCGCATGGTGAGCACGTTGTGTGGATCGAAGCCCGGCGCGACGCTCATATATGAGTAGAAGCTGTAGAGGATGTCGCCCGCGCATAATAGAAGTGCCAGGGTCAGCGCCACCTCTCCGATCACCAGAGCTGTTTTCAATCGGGAGCCGCGAATTGTTCCCGTGTTAGCGCGGCCCGTCTCTTGCAGCACTCCACGCGGCGACAAACGAGAGACTGCCAGAGCCGGAAGGATGCTGAAGAGAAGACCCGTCAGAATCGACAGCCCCACGGAAGCCAACAATACCGGTGCGTTCAAAGCGATGTGCTCCAACTCCGGCAGCACCGCTGTTGGAGCCAGCGACGCAAGCGCGCGCGTCCCCGCGTACCCGCACCCAATGCCCAGCAAGCCTCCACAAAGCGACAGCAGAATGCCTTCCGTGACGAGTTGGCGGACGAGGCGCCTGGTCTCCGCGCCCAGCGCCGCGCGTATGGTCAGTTCCTTCTGCCGTTCCACGCCGCGTGCCAGCAACAGGTTGGCCACATTCGCACAGGCAATCAGAAGCACAAGACCTACGGCAACAGAAAGCAGCACGAAAAGCCCGCGAAAGCCCCGCACACCTCGATCCCCGAGCGGCATGAGGTTGACGCCCCAATCCTTGTTCGTCTCCGGATAAGCGCTTGCGAGTTGGCCGGCTATCGTGTCGAGGCTTGCCTGCGCTTGGTGAAGCGTAACCCCGGGGCGCATACGGCCGAGAACATCGAGCGTGATGTCCTTCCGGCTCACTTGCTCCGCGCCGCTCAGAATCAGCGGAGTCCATATCTCCACTTCGCTCGGCAGCCATCCGATCGGAAACCGGAATCCCTCCGGCATCACTCCGATAACCGTGTAGATCTGGTTATTGGCGTGAAATGTTTTTCCTACAATGTCGGGGCTGGCGGAGAATCTCCGCTGCCAAAGCGTGTAACTCAAAAGCGCCAGCGAGCCTTTGCCGGGCATGTCTTCTCCGGCCTGAAAAACGCGGCCCAGCTTAGGCTCGACTCCCAGAACGGCAAACAGGTTCGTAGATACTGTCGCGGCATGTACTTGCTCAGGGTTTTGCCCCCCGCTCAAATTCAAGCTCGTTGTGCGCCACGCCGCAAAGTCCTCAAATGCCTTGCCGTCCGCACGCCAGTCCATGTAATTAGCCGGCGCGACCTGCATCGTATCCGCAACGCTGTCGGTGAGACTCTTCTGGAACACTTCCACGAGCCGTCCAGAATCCTTATACGGCAGTACGCGAAATAGCATGGCATTGTCAGTGCTGAAAATCGCTGTGTTGGCGCCAATGCCCAGCGCCAGAATCAGCAGTGCGGCGGCTGTAAATCCGGCGTTCCTGCGCATCCCACGCAGACCATAGAGCAAATCCCGCCCCAGGTCGCCGATCCAGTGCACGCCGCGCGTTTCGCGGCATTGCTGCTTCCTCTGCTCCAGCCCGCCCAGCGCAACCAGCGCCGCGCGCCGCGCATCTTCGCGATCCATGCCGTTTGCCAGGTTGATCTCAGTCTGCCGCTCGATGTGGTCGCGCAATTCCTCTTCCAACTCGCGGTCTAGACGGTCACGCCGAAACAGCGAACGCAGCCGCAACGGAATCGTGTA
>JBEKVS010000207.1:0-10418 GCA_049513795.1 Occallatibacter sp.
ATCGACCTTTGAGGAGGGAATTGAGAGCTTTGTGCAAGACCTCACTGAACCACCTTCCGCGACCTAGAAACTAGTCGAAATTCTTCCAAGGGGACAAGAATGGCAATTACCGTAGTGGGCAGCGTTGCCTACGATTCGATCGAAACGCCGGCGGGCCGCAAAGACCGCTGCCTGGGCGGCGCGGCAACCTACTTCTCGTTGGCTGCCAGTTATTTTACCGATGTGCGCGTAATCGCTGTTGTGGGCGAGGACTTTGGGCCTGAACAGGAGGCCGTCTTCGAGGCGCACCAAATCGACACGCGCGGCATTGAACGCGCCGCAGGTAAGAGCTTCTTTTGGGAGGGGTCGTATCTCGACAACCTGAATGAAGCCAAGACGCACACCACCGACCTGAACGTGTTTGCCTCGTTCAATCCGAAGATACCCGACGCGTACCGTGACTCGGAGTTTCTCTTCCTGGCCAACATCGATCCCGTGCTGCAACGCCGCGTGCGCGAGCAGATGCCTGGAGTACGCCTGGTGGCCGGTGACACGATGAACTACTGGATCAAAGATCATCGGCCGGCGCTGCTCGATATGCTCAAAGGCCTTGATGTTCTGCTGATCAACGATACTGAGGCGCGTATGCTGGCCGGCAACAACAACCTTGTGCAAGCCGCGCGCGGAGTGCTGGCGCTCGGGCCGCACACTCTGATCGTCAAGCATGGCGAGTATGGAGCCACGGCGTTTTTCAGCGGTCGCAGCTTTCCTCCCAACAGCAAAAGCCCAAACCATGCCTTCAGGGCTCCGGCATTGCCGTTGGAAGAAGTGGTCGATCCGACCGGAGCGGGCGACAGCTTTGCCGGTGGCTTCTTCGGCTATCTTGCGTCTCAAAAGGAACTCACGCCAGCGGCCTTTCGACGGGCCATGTTCTACGGCAGCGTGATGGGTTCGTACGCGTGCGAGCGCTTTGGCACCGAACGCATCGAGCAACTCACCCGCAAGGAGATCGACGAGCGCTTCGATATTTTCCGTGAGTTGACGCACCTTGACTGAGAAGTCCATCGAACGGCCAGCGATCGAGAGCTTGCAAGGCCAGATCGCACCATTGGAATGGCTGCTTGTCTTTTCCTCCTGCGCGACGCTCTCGATTCTTGCCGTTTTCTGGAGCTGGCGGCATGGCGCTCTGCTCAACTATGGCGATGCCGTTGCGCATTTGCACATCGCGCGCCGCGTCTTCGATTGCCATCAGCCGCGCTTCTCGCAGCTTGGGTCAGTCTGGCTGCCGCTGCCGCACATTCTCCTGCTGCCTTTTGTCCAGGTGTATAGCTGGTGGGCCGACGGGCTGGCCGGCGTCTTCCCCTCCGCCCTGGCTTACCTGGCTGCATGCGCTGGAATCTATCGCCTGGCTCGACGCTGGTTGCCGGCACAAACAGCAGCACTTGCACTTGCCTTCTTCGCCACCAATCCGAACCTGCTTTATCTCCAGACCACCGCCATGACCGAGCCGCTTTTCGTCTGCGAGATGATCTGGCTCGCCGTATGGCTGGTCGAGTGGCACGCGGGACTGGATGATGAAAAGCGCCGAAGCAACCAGCGGCTCTGGTTGATTGCTCTCGTATTATTTGCCGCAGTCTTCACGCGCTATGACGGCTGGGTCATGGCCCTGCTGGCCTGGACGGGCATCGGCCTGACGCTTGCCAAGCGTGGCGAACTTGGCTCGCGAGCATTCTGGCTGGCCAGTGTGCTGGTCGTCGCCGCGCCTGTTTTTTGGCTTGTATACAACGCCGCCGCTTTTGGCGACTGGCTCTACTTCGTGCGCGGACCTTACTCTGCCGCTGCCATCGAGATGCATACGTCCGTGCCAGGATTCCCGCCGCATCCCGGCTGGCACAGCCCCTGGGTTGCATTCCTGTTTTACATGAAGGCCGTTGAGCTGGATTCAGCCGCAGCCGCTTGGGGCAACACGTTGCTTGCGCTCGGCCTGATCGGCGCCGCATGTGCCGGCCTCAGCGCGCGTCATGGCGCAATTGGCTGGACCCTTTTGCTGGCGCTGCCAATTCCCTTCTACGCCTACTCGGTAGCTTTCGGCTCGGTACCTATCTTCCTGCCCGTTTGGTGGCCACACTCCTGGTATAACCTGCGTTACGGAATCGAGGTGCTGCCGGCCCTGGCGCTGAGTCTTGCCTTTGTGGCGCAGTTGGCGATTTCCCTGTTCCCGCGAGCTGGATTGAAGCCCCGATGGGCGAGCTATGCGGCCGCTCTGTGCTTCATGCTGATCGCCATCAATGCGCTTCAGATGCTCCGCGAGCGGCCAGCCGTTTATGTGGAGGGCACATCAAACATTAAAGCGCACCGGCCCTATGAAGAGCAGATTCCCGCAGCCCTCAAGGGGCTTCTGGCTCGCCATCCCGGCGCGGTCATCTTGATCGATACGTCGGTCGACCCCGAGATCGTTGCGTTGACCGGAATCCCATTGCGCCAAACCATCAACGAGAGTGACCTCGAGGTATATCGCAACGCTCTGGCCGCGCCCGCTGCTCATGCCCAGATCGTGCTGACTTATGCCGGGGACGAGGTAGACGGGGCGGTCAAGGCCCACCCGGAAGGTCTGACCGAGTACCGGCGGTTCTCCGCGCCTTTGCAACCCGAGGTCACGCTTTACGTCTCCGATACCCTGGATGCATCTCCGGCAGGATTCACACTGACCAGGCCTGCCGCTGCGGTGATAGCATCGCTCCAGGAATTGCGATAAACGCTATGCTGGCAGTGCTTGCACAACCGTTCGAATTTGACAGAATTCAGCAGTCATTTGTGGCCAACGGCGCCGTCTGGCGCCTGTTGCTGGCCAGTCTGCTGGGCGGGTTGATCGGCCTGGAACGGGAGCTGAAGCACAGGTCGGCTGGGTTGCGCACCAACCTGCTGATTTGCATGGGCGCGGCCTTTTTTACGCTGCTCTCCGGGGTGCTGGCCGGAGACACCGGGAGCAACCGCGGGCAGGTGGCCTCGAATATTGTGCAGGGTATCGGGTTTCTCGGCGCCGGGCTCATCCTGCATAACAAGAGCCGGGTAAGCGGCCTGGCCAGCGCCGCGAGCATCTGGGTTGTGGCATCGGTCGGCATGGCCTGCGGAGCCGGTTTGTACGCGGCCGCGTGGGTCGGAGCCCTGCTGGTGATTCTCGCCCTGGCGTTGGTCGGCCAGCTTGAGCAGCGAGCCAGCCTTAAGGCCTATTCTGTGACATACGAAGCAAGGGGAACCGATCAGCCGCGCATGCTCAGCTCAATCCTGGCCGCCATGGATGATGCAGGGCAGCGCCTGACCGACGTGCAGACAGATGCCATCGGCGTCTTGCAGAGGGTGAGTTTTCCGCTCGCCGCAACCATGCGACAGCATAAGAAAGTACTCGCGGAGCTCAAAACGAAGCCCGAGATCGACCAACTGTTCACTTTCCGTGATCCGGAGGACGATTGATTCCCTTTGCGAAGGCGCACGCCTGCGGCAACGACTTTCTGATCGTTACCGAAGACGATGCCTCAGGCTACAATTGGGCCGATCTAGCGCGGCGATTATGTTCCAGGAACACCGGAGTGGGCGCCGACGGCGTGGAGTTCTTCGCCTGGACCGGACCCAAATCGGGCCGCATCTGGCTCAACAATGCCGATGGGTCGATCGCCGAGATCAGTGGCAACGGCACCCGCTGCGTGGCCGCCTGGATGGCGCATACACTGCGCGCACAGCCGGGTCAAATTCTGGAGATTGCTACCGATGCCGGGCCGCGCATGTGCCTCATCAACTCGGTCGGCACCACAAACGGATTCACAGTGGAAGTGACCACTGGAATGGGCGTTCCCATCTTCGCTCCGCGCACCGTCGTGCTGAGCGACGACACTCGCATTGTCGGCATCGAGATTTACACCGGCAACCCGCACTTCGTAATCGTTGTCGACAATCCCGATTTCGAGGTGGACGGCCAGCCCTGGCAGCACATCGGCGCGCAGATTTGCGGGCACGCCGATTTCCCCCACCAAACCAACGTGGAATTCGTCAACGTTCTCAGTCCGGATCTCATCGACATCCGCATCTTCGAGCGCGGTGTCGGGCCAACGACATCTTCGGGGACGGGCAGTTCCGCGTCAGCCACGGCCGCGCGCGCGTTCATGGGTTGTCTCTCGCCGATCACTGTGATGACGCCCGGCGGAACGCAGATCGTAGACTGGGAAGGGGCTGGCGCGGAATTGCGACTCACCGGACCTGCCTCCTTGATTGCTCACGGCGAGGCCTACTACGCGTGACTGCTCTGCTTAAACCTAATGCGGTGCCCAGAGATGCGCTGGTGGCGGTGGTCTCGCCCGCTTCCACGCCCCAGGCGGAGCGCGTCGAGAGCGGCCTTGAAGCATTGCGCACCCTTGGATACGCGCCTCAAACCGCGGAACACTTGCTCGCCAAAGGGCCGCACTACTTTGCCGGAACGCCGGAGATGCGGCTGCGCGATCTGCATCATGCCTTTGCCGACGATGAGGTGCGCGCCATCTTCTCCACGCGCGGCGGCTACGGCTCAAACTATCTGCTGGATGCGCTGGATCTGGACATGATCGCCGAAGGCGCCAAGCCCTTGTTTGGCTATAGCGACTTGACCGCGCTGCAACTTTGGCTGCTCGACCAGATTCAATTGCCTGCATTTCACGGCCCCATGGTCGCGGCCGATTTTTCGCGCGATGACGGGGTGCACCTGCCCAGCCTGCAAGCCGCACTCGCCGGACAGAAATACTCGGTTGGCGCAGCGGAAGGTTTACGCACGTTGCGCGCCGGTCGCGCACGCGGCACGCTCTACGGCGGCTGCCTCTCCATGCTGGTCGCGCTTCTTGGCACTCCATACGAGCCGCAGACCGAAGGCAAATTGCTTTTTCTTGAAGATGTAAACGCCAAGCCTTACCAGATTGACCGCATGCTCTGGCAGTTGGGCCACGCAGGCAAACTGGATGGTGTGCGCGGCATCGTCTTCGGCGAGATGCTGGATTGCGTCTCACCCGGCGCGCGGCCGGACTTGCTCGATGAGGTGATCCTGCGCGTCTTCGACAGCTTTCAAGGACCGATCGCCATTGGCCTGCGCAGCGGCCACGTGTCGCGCGGCAATGTGACCCTGACCCTGGGCGTGGAGGCTGAGCTGCATGCCGGCGACCGCGCCCAACTCAACCTGCTGCAAACGGGGGTGGTGCCTTGAAGAGCCAGGGACCAGGAACGAGGGACGAAGGACTCGATGCACTGCAACCGCGCTGGATGGTGCTGGTTTGAGCGCGTCGACACAGAGTCCGCGGCACATTCACCTGAGCGGTATTTGCGGAACGGCGATGGCCTCGCTGGCCGGGTTGCTGCAGTTGCGCGGGCATCGCATCACGGGGTCAGACAAAGCCGCTTACCCACCTATGAGCGACCTGCTGCATTCGCTTGGCATTCCCATACTCGAGCCCTACGCGGAAGCGAATCTCACGCCAGCGCCGGACCTTGTGGTCATCGGCAATGCCCTCTCGCGCGGCAACGCTGAAATCGAATACGTGCTCGACCAGCGCATTCCCTTCACCTCCATGGCCGCTCTGCTGCACGAGGAGTTCCTCGTAGGCCGCGAGTCGCTGGTAGTTGCCGGCACGCATGGGAAAACCACAACCACCAGCATGCTGGCCTGGATCTACCAGGTTGCATCCCAGGCCGATGTGTCGCTCGAGCCCTCGTTTCTCATCGGCGGCGTAGCGGAGAACTTTGCCACCAGCTTTCAATTGCGGCCAACGCGCACGTTCATCCTCGAAGGCGACGAATACGACACGGCTTTCTTCGACAAGGGCCCAAAGTTTCTTCATTATTTTCCTGACGCACTTATCTTGACGCACGTCGAATTCGATCATGCCGACATCTACGCTGACCTTGAAGCGGTGAAGACGGCCTTCAAACGCATCGTGAATCTTATTCCGCGTCGCGGCCTGATTGTGGCCTACGACGGCAGCGCGAACGTCACCGAATGCCTGCAGCCCGCGCTGTGCCGCGTGGATCGCTATGGCTTTTCTGCTGCAGCCGACTGGCAATTGCGCAGCCTGCGCCACGACGATGGCCTGACGCATTGGGAGGTTTGGCACGGAAGCCAGCTTTGGTGCGAGTTCGCCATGCAACTTGCCGGCGAGCACAACGCCCTCAATGCAACCGCTGCTGCTGCACTGGCCGCAGGCCTGGGCATCGGCAAA
Organism: Occallatibacter sp.; assembly: GCA_049513795.1. Taxonomy (GTDB): domain Bacteria; phylum Acidobacteriota; class Terriglobia; order Terriglobales; family Acidobacteriaceae; genus Telmatobacter. The sequence goes on from JBEKVS010000207.1 coordinate 6,210, forward strand.
GAGGCCATCCGCGCGGCGCTGGCCAGCTTCAAGAGCGTCAAGCGCCGCCTTGAGGTTCGCGCCGTTGTGCACGGCATCACCATCATCGACGACTTCGCCCACCACCCCACTGCCATTCGCGAAACACTGCGCGCCTTGCGCTCGGTGTACCCGCAATCGCGCCTGTGGGCAGTCCTCGAACCACGCTCCAACACGCTACGCCGCAAAGTCCTGCAGGCCGACCTCGTAGAAAGTCTGCGCCTCGCCGACCGCGTTGTGCTCTCCGGCGTTTATCAGCAGCAGCGCATTCCCGACGCCGAGCGTCTGCACCCCGAGGACGTGATCGAAGCTCTGCATGCGGAGAGCGCGCATACCGAATTGCATCCCGGCGGCGACGCCATCGTGGACGCCATAGCGCCGCAGTTGGAAAGCGGCGACGTGGTCGTACTGCTTTCCAATGGCGCCTTCGACGGCATCTACGAGAAACTTCCCGCGCGTCTGAAGGCGCGCTTCGGCGACGACGCCCATGGGAATCAGCCGATATGATTCGCGCTCTCCTGCTGCTGTCCACGATCGTCGTTCTGGGAGCGCCTGCGGCGCTGTTGTTTATTCCCTGGGCGGCCGTCACCGGAAACGTGTTGCCGCTGTACACCTCCGCAATGATCATCGTTCGCATTGGATACAGGCTGGTCGGAATCCGCATCGAAACGTCAGGCGTTGAACACGTTCCTCCGCACACGGCTTGCATCTTCATGTCCAACCATGTGTCGAACCTCGATCCGCCTGCTCTGCTGCCGCAGATTCCCGGGCGCACTTCGGCGTTTCTCAAAAAACCACTGATGAAAATCCCCGTCCTCGGCTGGGGATTCAAGCTGGGCGAGTTCGTTCCCGTCAGCCGCGACGGCAGTGTGTCCGGCGCACAGGAAAGCGTTGCCGCGGCGCGCAACGTGCTGGAAAAGGGCACGCACATCACAACATTCGTGGAAGGCACGCGTTCACCGGACGGTCGCATGCTGCCCTTCAAGAAGGGGCCATTCTACCTGGCCATGCAGACCGGCGCACCGTGCATTCCGGTGTCGCTCTACGGAACGGAATCCCTGATGTCCAAAGGCAGCGTGCGCATTCGCCCAGGCACCGGCCACGTGGTCTTCCACGCGCCCCTCTTCCCCAGCAACTTCAGCACACGCGAGGAACTGCTCAGCGCCGTCCGCGCCGCTATTGCTTCAGGACTGCCGGAGTGGATGCGCGCGTGAGAATCGGCCCGGCTATTGCTGCGCTATAGTGTCAGTATCCATCCCGGCCCCGCGTCTGGAAGAGAAAGGTTGAAGCTGGCATTGTCCCTCTCGCGCCGCAAATTCATTGCCAACACCGGCCTTGCGGCTATGGCGATGCGCTGCAGTCAACTCTACTCGCTGGCGGACACTTCTCCAGTCACCGTCCGCACGTCATCCGGGGTGCTGCGCGGCGAGCAATCGGGCAGCGCAATGATGTTTCGCGGCGTGCCGTTTGCCGAGCCACCTGTTGGATCGCTGCGGTTTCGGCCCACGGTTAAGATAAAGCCCTGGACCGGCGAGCGGGACGCGACACGTTTTGGCGCATCTCCGATGCAGTCCGGTGAACCGGGCATGGAACACAGCGAGGACTGCCTGTACCTGAATCTCTGGGCGCCGGTTCTCGCGGTCGGCGCGCATCCCGCGCTTCCGGTGTACGTGTGGATTCATGGTGGAGGCTTTACCGGCGGACACGCGTTCGAGTCCATGTATGAAGGCACGGAGCTGGTCAAGGAAGGCGTGATCTGCATCTCGGTGGCCTACCGGCTCGGCGTCTTCGGCTTTCTCGATCTGGAACCGTTGCTGGGCGCGGAGTACGCCGGAAGCGCCAACAATGCCCTGCGCGATCTGATGAAGGCCCTTGAGTGGATTCAAGAAAACATCTCGGCCTTTGGCGGCGACCCGTCGCGCGTGACCATCGGCGGCGAGTCGGCCGGCGCCAAGCTGACCGACATTCTGATGGGAGTGCCCTCAGCTCAACCGCTCTTCCACCAGGCGATCTCAGAAAGCGGCGGCGCGGAGCGTGTGTGGACGCGCGCGCAAAGCGAGTCAGTGGCACACGGATTTGGCGATGAGTGGCACAGCCTGACCGGCAAGGATCCTTCAGCCATTCTCGACGCGCCCGCGGACACGCTGATCCGGGTCCAGAAGCAGTTCATCGCCGCCTGGCCCCAGCACTTCCCACTGCGCTGCCAGATCGACGGCGCACTCATTTCTTTGCGGCCGGCCGAGTCCATTGCCGCCGGTTCCAGCCGCGGCAAGCGCCTGCTCATCGGAACCAATCGCGACGAGAGCGCTCTGTTCATCGGGTCGCACCCGCAGAAGGATCCTGTAGCCGGCGATTTGGGCAATTTGCAGGGCGCGAACTTCTCCGCAGTTTACCTAAAATATCGTGAGATCTACCCGCAGATGAACGACGAACAGCGGCGCATTCGGGCGGTCACGGCAGAAGAATATTGGATTCCTTCAATTCGCGTGGCCGATGCTCAACTAAAAGGCGGCGGGAGCGTCTGGATGTATCGCCTCGACTTCTCCGAGACGAATGGATTCCTGCGCGGCTACGCCTTTCACTCCCTGGATGTGCGGCTGGTTTGGGATCGACCTTCGGCACTGGCCGAGAATGCTGCCGCCGAAGCCGCACTTGCGCACCAGATGCACCAGGCTTGGGTGGCCTTCCTGCGCGGGGAAACGCCGTCCGCCACCGGTGTGCCGGCGTGGCCGGAGTACAACTCGACGACCCGGCCGACTATGGTGTTCGACACGCAAAATCATGTGGAGCAGAAGCCGCAGGAAGCGGAGCTACGGTTGTGGGACGGGGTGCTTTGAGACTGTCTTACAAAGGTAGGACCTTGCCCGACAGCTGTCTTACACTGTCCGACGCCCGACTTACCAAAACCCTCAATGTCTCACAGTGGTCTGGCAGCCGTCTTACGGCTGCACAATCGCGTTATACCCGTCGTTCAGCAACTTCTGCCGCCAGGTTTCGGCCTCGTCTTTTGTCGTGAACGGGCCGATGCGCACGTGAACGAGCCCGTCCCCGGCCTCGCGGCTTGAGACTACTTCGTAGCCGCGCTTGCGCAGAGCGCCCATCAGAACCTCTGCGTCTTCCTGTTGCGCGACAGCCGCAATCTGCACCATGATGGGACCCGCAGCAGCCGCTGGCGCGCTCTCCTCTAGGGCTCCCTTCGGTGATTTCTTGGCCTGTGCGGCAGTCGCCGCGGGCTTAGCCACGGGCGGCGCTGTTTCGATGGCCGGCACGGCGGAGTGCTGTGGGCTTTGAGCTACCTGAGCAGCCGGGCTTTGCGCCGCAGGTAAGCTTTGAGAAACTGGCGCCGGCGAGACTTGAATCGCAGCAGCCGGAGCGCTTGGCTGTGCCGGATCCGAAGTGCTGGCCTGCCCCGGAGCGCTCGACTGCGAATCCAATGCTGATTGGGGAGGCGCGGTTTCGGCGTGCACGGTAGCGGGCGCGCCGCCGGGTAAAACAGAGGCCGCGGTTAACCCTTGCGGACCGCGATGGCCCATCGAATAACCCAGGCCGAAGCAAAAACCGCAGAGAAGTACGAGACCGAAAAAGATCAGCAGCAGGGCGAAGGAGCCCAGAGTGAGTTCGGTAACACGCCGGGCTGCGGGTGTCTCAACCTCGGCTGCGTCGAATGCGCTCCTCATAGCCCGTCCTCAAATTGATGCTTCCATTGCACACATTAATTTTTGCACATATCGACCATTCCTCCATTCGCTGGATGAGGACAACAAAAGAAAGCGTGATAAGGGGTACCAGACATGTTACATAGGGAGAAGCCAAATTCAGGTGGTTTCTTCTTTATAAGTGATTGCCCCGTTGGCACATCCGCGAAAAGGCACGCATATCTCTTGCGCCGGCCCGGGTCCGTGGCGGGCGCGCATAGCGGGTTCGTGGGCTGCAGCGGGTTCTAGGGCTGTGGCGGTTGCGTTGCGGCCGCAGGCGCCGGGGTGCCGAGTTTGTTCAGCAGCGTCATCATCTCGAGCGGCAGCGGAAAGACGATGGTGGTGTTCTTCTCGACGCCGATGTCGGACAAGGTCTGCAGGTAGCGCAGTTGCAGTGTCATGGGCTGCGTGGCCATCAGCGCTGCCGCGTCCACCAGTTTCTGCGCGGCGTTGAATTCGCCCTCAGCGTGGATGATCTTCGACCGTTTTTCGCGTT
>JBEKVS010000208.1:0-11347 GCA_049513795.1 Occallatibacter sp.
CGGGCGACGCCGTGCCGGTGGTTGCACCTGCGACACCGATGGCCGATGTGATCTTTGAGATGTCGTCGAAGCGGCTGGGGATCACGACCGTGCAGGACGAGGGCAAGCTCCGCGGCGTTTTTTCCGACGGCGATCTGCGCCGTCTACTGGAACGCGAGGGCGGGGCTGCTTTCGGCCGCACCGCCGGCGAGGCGATGAATCCGCATCCCAGAACGATTGCCGCGAACGAACTGGCCGCCACAGCGCTGGGCGTTCTCGAAGAGCGCAAGATTACTTCCCTGGTGGTGGTGGATGCCGGTGGGAAGGTGGAAGGCTTGCTGCATTTGCACGACCTGTGGGGGGTGGAGCTGATATGAAGCGGTCACTCAAGCGAGGGCTCTCCCTGGCCATCTTTTTCAGGGGCTAACTGCAACGCTTCAGCTATCTCGGGATCCCCTAAAGGATTACCGAACTGCTCCCATCCTGGCCCCGCCAAAGGCCTGTTAGAAACGGAAAAGTAGTACCATTCCGAGCCTTTTGGGCCCTGATGTTCCACCTTGTCCGCTACATGCTCGCTTAGTGCAGCGAGAAATTCGGGGGTTTCCCCTCGCGCGTTATTTACGAAGACATACATATGACTTTCGGACTTCATCCGCGAGGCATGCGCGCCCATCAGCCAAAAGTTTGCACGGCCACTGTTCGTCTTTACCTGAACGGACCACGCTTTCTTGCAGGCCTGATCCGTCACGAGGAGGTCCGCTCCTGCGGCGCTTCGCGAAGTAGGAGAAACAATGAAGCCTTGCTTGGATAGCTCAGCCGCCACCAAATAGACTCCAAGCATTCCAGTCATCTGACCTTTGGTCGCCATAACGCTTTCCTCTCAAATTAAGGCCCAATCGCCCACACTCTCATGAGGACTGGATGAGGCAGGAGTGCGCTCACATCGAAGCAACTTGACTCTAAGCCCGTTCAAGGAATCCGATTCACGATATGATAGTCGATAGGAGCCATCCCATGACAACCCGTATAGTTCGCGTGGGAACCACCTTGACCGTCGAGATTCCCGAGGAGTTGGTGGAACAGGCATCGCTGCCGGTGGGGGAGCCCATGGAATGGATCGTGAACAGCATCGCTCTCGTGTCAACAGACAATCCAGACCACCGGCACATTCGCGCTGGGCTGGCGGAACTGGAGGCAGGAAAAGGCATCGCACATGAGCGCGTAACTCATTGGCTGGATAGCTGGGGAACGGAGAGCGAGTTACCCGCTCCGGAATGAAAATCATTTGGTCTCCGACGGCTGTGTCCGACCTGCGTTCGATCCGCGAATACATTGCCAGGGAAAACCCCAGGGCTGCATATAAAGTGGCGGCAAGAATCAAAGACTCCGTCAATCGCCTGGTCAACTTCCCCCTCTCCGGGCGGGCTGGACGCGTCGCAGAGACGCGCGAACTGGTTATTCCCAGAACGCCCTACATTGCCGCGTACCGCATTCAAGGTGACAACGTGCAGATCGCCGCGGTGCTCCACGGAAAACAGTTCTGGCCGGGATCGTTTGGACCATAGCCCCCCCAAGCCGCCCCTCCCTATCCCGGACATTTAGAATGGATTCTGCCCTTGATCGCCTTGCGTCCGCTGTGCCGGACGGGAAAGCTCGCTCTCATCGCTATGCATCGTTGGTCGAAGCTGTTTATACCCACCCTTCGCGAAGCCCCCACAGACGCTGAAGTGGCCAGTCACAAGTTCCTGCTCCGCGCCGGCTATATCCGCCAGCTGGGCGCGGGCATCTACAACTACCTTTTTCTCGGACAGCGCTCGCTGAACAAGATCATCGCCATTGTGCGCGAGGAGATGGACCAGATTGGCCAGGAATTTTACCTGCCGGCCATTCATCCGCGCGAACTGTGGGAGCAGAGCGGCCGCTGGACCGGCATGGGCGAAAATATGTTTCGCCTCAAGGACCGCAAGGGCGCGGATTTATGTCTCGGCATGACGCATGAAGAGATCATGACCTCGATTGCCCGCAGCGAACTGCGCAGCTATAAACAGTTGCCGCAGATCTGGTACCAGATTCAGAGCAAGTTTCGCGACGAGCCCCGGCCCAAGGCAGGGCTGCTGCGGGTGCGGCAGTTCACCATGAAGGACAGCTACAGCTTTGATCTGGACAAGGCCGGATTGGATAAGAGCTTCGATCTGCATGACGAAGCGTACCGCAAGATCTTTTCCCGATGCGGATTGAAGTTTGTGGCCGTCGAAGCGGACTCAGGGGCCATGGGCGGATCGCAGTCGCAGGAGTTCATGGTGTACACGGAAGCCGGCGAAGACCTGATTGCGAGCTGCCCGGTTTGCGGCTATGCAGCCAATCTGGAGAAGGCGACATCGCGCCTGGAAGCCGTGACGGAGATGGAACCGACCGGCGATGGAACGCCGGAGCTCGTTTATACGCCGGGGTGCGCGGCCATCTCCGACGTGGCGGAGTTCTTCAAGATTTCGCCCGCGTCGGACATCAAGTGCGTAGCGTATATGGCGCTGAAGCGGGGCTCCGGCGGGAAGCCCGATTCGTGGCATGGAGTTGCCACTTTCCTGCGCGGCGACCACCAGGTCAACGAGACGAAGCTGCTGGGAGCTATCGGCGCCGCGGACCTCCGTACCATGCAGGCTGAAGAGCTTTCGCAGTACTTCAACGGGCCTGCTGGTTTCCTTGGACCTGTGGGGCTGAAACCGAATGCGAAGCCATTGGAAGAAGGACTGACGGTGGTGGTCGATCAATCGCTTACAGGCCGCAAGAACCTCGTCGCCGGCGCCAACAAGCTGGACTACCACCTGCGCAATGTTGTTCCTGGCCGCGACTTTTCCTGGACGCTGGTGTCCGACATTCGCAGCGTGAACGAGGGCGAGGCCTGCCCGCAGAGTGGGCACGATGACAATCCCTGCGCAGGCAAGCTGGTAGTCGGCAAGGCGGTTGAGGTGGGACACATCTTCAAGCTCGGCTACAAGTATTCAGAATCGATGGGCGCACGCGTGCTTGACCCCAACGGCAAGGAAGTCATGCCGATCATGGGCAGCTACGGCATCGGGATTGAGCGAATCCTCACCGCGGCCGTTGAACAGTCGAACGACAAGAATGGCTTCTGGCTGCCGCCCTCGATCGCGCCCTTTACGGTCGTCGTAACAGTGACCAATTCGTCTGACGCCGTGCTGGCCGAACCTGCCGCCGCACTGGCCGCGCAACTTGAGGCCGCGGGCCTTGACGTTTTGCTCGATGACCGGGATGAGCGTGCCGGCGTCAAATTCAAAGATGCGGACCTGGTGGGCATTCCCTATCGCATCAATGTGGGCAAGAAAGCCGCGAGTGGAATTGTCGAGTTAGTGACGCGCGCCACTTCGACCAGCGTGGATGTGCCATTGCATGAAGTGGCGGCGCTGGTGAAAGAGCGCGTGCAGGAAGATGCGTTGAAAAACAGCTTTTAGCTTCTAGCTGTTCGTGCTCGCAGGTGCAGCGCGTGCCAGATGCAGTTCTCGCCGGAGCGCAAAGCTGGAAACTGCTGAAGAATGCTAGAGGCTAAGAGCTAGCAGCTAGAAGCTGATTTTAGAAGCTAACTTCAAGGAGCAGCGATGGGGTTGAAAATTCGATTCCAATGGCCGAAGGGCTGGAAGGCCTGGGTCTCATCGCTGTTATTGGTTGCCCTCGGCGTGCTCCTCGTCGGCGCGACGATCGGGTTCAGTATCTTTGGCTACTACTACTTCAAATACAAAAGCATTGTGGACGCACGGCTGAACCAGCCCATCTTTGCCAACACTGCGAAGATTTTTGCCGCGCCGCGCGAAGTGCGTCCCGGGCAAAAGCTTACCGTGCGTTTGATCGCGAATGAATTGCACGCCGCCGGCTATTCCGAGGCGGGCGCATCGCAGCCGTCGCAAATGGGAACCTATTCGGAGAACCCACAGAGCATTAGCATTAACCCTGGCCCACAGTCGTATCACGCCCAAGATGGAGCGACGATCCACATCGGTGCCGGCGTGGTCGAATCCATCTCCGACGATCACGGCCAGGGTTTGGCGAGTTATGAACTTGAGCCACTGCTGATCACCGGCCTGAGCGATGCCAGCCGCACCAAACGCCGCCTCATCACCTACGACGAGATCCCACCCAACCTTGTGCAGGCCGTGCTGGCCATTGAAGACCGCCGCTTCTTCGAGCACAATGGCGTGAATTATTTTCGGCTCGTGGAAGCCGTCTATCGCGACGTGACTACGGGCCAGAAGCAACAGGGCGGCTCCACGCTGACCATGCAGCTGGCGCGCGGCTTTTTTCTCACGCCGGAGAAGCGCATCAAGCGCAAGCTGATCGAGATCGTGATCACATTCCAGCTCGAGGCCCGATTCAGCAAGCAGAAACTCTTCGAGCTCTATGCGAACCAGATCAATCTTGGCCAGCGTGGAAGTTTTTCCATCGACGGCTTTGGTGAAGCGTCACAGGCCTACTTCGGCAAGGATGTGAATCAGCTCAACCTGGCCGAATGCGCGATGCTCGCCGGCATTATTCAGCGCCCTAACTACTTCAACCCTTTTCGTCACCCGGACCGCACGATCGAGCGCCGTAACCTCGTGCTCGACTCCATGGTTGAAACCGGCGCCATCACCAAAGAACAAGCCGAGCGCGCCAAGGCAGAGTCGCTGCATCTATCCACGGGCAGCGTCGACGCCAATGAGGCGCCCTACTTCGTCGACCTGGTTCACGAACAGCTCAACCAGAAGCTCGGTGAGCGGGACTTCAACGGTGAAGGCCTTCGCATCTACACCTCGCTCGACCCTGATCTGCAACAGATCGCCAGCGCCGCCGTCGAAGACATGATCCCCACCATCGACGCGCAAATCGATAAGGTCCACGTCAAAGAGAAGAAAGCCGGCAAGCCCTACCTCTATCCTCAGGTTGCGCTTGTCGCGCTCAATCCCCACACCGGCCAGGTCCTTGCCCTCGTCGGCGGCCGCAGCTACGGCAACAGCCAGGTCAACCACGCCGTCGCGCATCGTCCCAGCGGCTCCATCTTCAAGCCTTTTGTCTATGCCTCAGCATTTCAAACGACAGCCGAAGGAACCATGCTCCCTGGCCAAACCCAGTTATTCTCGCCGGTCACAATCCTCAGTGACGAGCAGCAGACCTACGACGAAGGAACGCCAAACGAGTACACACCGCGCAACTTTGAAGGCGAGTTCTATGGCAACATGACCGCGCGTCTGGCGCTGATGAGGTCCGATAACAACGCAACTATCGGCCTGGCTTCCTTGGTCGGCTTCGATCGAGTGGCGGCTCTGGCGCGCGAAGCCGGCATCAAGTCCGCGCGCGGCACCCCGTCGATGGCCATCGGCGCTTACGACGCCACGCCGCTCGACATGGCCGGCGCGTACACCATCTTCGCCAACGGCGGCCTGCATATCGACCCATGGATGCTGGCCAGCGTGCGCACGCCGAACGGCGACATCGTCACCGACTATACGCCTACTTCGAAGCAAGTGTTAGACCCGCGCGTCGCCTTTCTAACCACCAGCCTGTTGGAAGCCGTGCTGCAAGGCAACGGGCGCGACGGCTGCATGATCGGAGGACGTGATTATTGCGGGACCGGCGCCGGTGTCCGCAACATGGGCTTCACGGCTCCCGCCGCAGGCAAGACAGGCACCGACCACGACGCATGGTTTGCCGGTTTCACCAGCAACCTCATCTGCATTGTCTGGGTCGGCAACGACGATTACACCTCGCTCGATCCGGAGAACCGCGGCCGCGTCCAGGGCGCGCATGTGGCTGCGCCCCTGTGGGCCGAGTTCATGAAGAAGGCTGTGCAGCTACCGCAATACTCTGACACCAAGTCCTTCACACCGCCGGAAGGCGTGCAGATTATCTCCATCGACAAGGCGACCAATCTTCTCGCCGCCCCATCTTGTCCGGATGATTACGATGCAGCTTTCCTCGATGGCACGGCGCCGACGGAGACCTGCGACCATCCGCCATCGCAGGACCATCGCAATTTTCTGCAGAAGCTGTTTGGGGTGGGCAAGCCGACGACCTGAGAAAGGTTTACCAGCCGTCGATGTCGCTGCCGCAGGGCATGGGCTGGCAGTGCTGGCACCAGAAGGTCACACGCGCGTCGGGACCTTGGATACGCCTGCGAATGCGCTCACCGCATTTTCGACAGGGATCGCCGTGGCGGCCGTAGACCCATAGGCTCTCACTCGGGTCGGCCGCGTGCGTGGTGCGCCGCTGCCTGCCGCCGTATGTCACGATGGTGTCGCTCGAGTCCTCGAGCACGTTGGTCTTCACCAGCCTTCGTGCAGTGGCAATCAAGTTCGTGACTGTCTCCATTTCGAGCGCGGAAACCTTGCAGAATGGATTGACCGCGGTAACGAAACAGATTTCCGACTTGAAAACATTGCCTACGCCGGCAATAACTTCCTGATGCAGGAGCACATCGCCGATTTCTTCGCCGGGATGCGCCAGCACGCGGCGCTGCACTTCGCCGGCGTCGAACCCCGCGCTGAGAACGTCGATGGCTTGGGTGGGAATACGCAGGGCCCGTTCTACATCCTCCGCGCGGAGCATCTTCGCTACCGGCACGGTGAATCCCACGGTTACGTACTCGCTGTTCTCCAACACAATGCGCATGTGGTCGCGCGGGCGCTGCCAGCGCTCGCCATGGCGATAGATGTGCCAGCTGCCGCTCATGAGCATGTGCGTGGCCAGCGTGCCTCCGCCGGAGAAATGAATGAGCAGCCATTTTCCGCGCGACTCCACTGTCTCGACCATCTGCCCGACGAGCGGCGTGTCGTCATGAAAGCGCGTCAGCATGGGGTACGTGGAGCGAAAGCCGGTAATGGGCCTGGCGATGAGGGCGCGACGCATGGCGCGCGCGGTGCGAAAGATGGTGTCGCCTTCAGGCATGATCTATTGCACCCCGGATTGGTTTTCGATTTGCGCTTGACCTTCGATTTGCGAAGTGCGCTGCGCGAGCGCAAGTGGAATGCGGCGCAGATGCATGCCCAGCGGGCCGGGATGAAAGCCGGCATCCATCAAATAGCGGGCCATGGGATGCGCGGCAACGGGCTGGCCGTTAATGGTGGTGATGAGCACGCCCTGATGACTTGAGACGCGCATGCGATCTTGACCGCGCGCGCAAAGAAAATGAGCGAGACCCGACGCGACCTGCGAGCGCTCAGGCTCTTCCGCGGGCAGGAAGACGAGCAGGTTGGGATTGCCGCGGCGCAGCCATGCAACCAATTGACCATTGCGCAGAATGACTTCAGCATAGGCTGCGCGGGTGAGCAAGCGCGGCGCGGAATCGGAATCCTCTTCGGCGACGGGCAGGTCGGGCCAGCGCAGGACGGATCCATAGGGGTTGGCGGGATCGGTGGCGGCCAGTTGCACAAACTCCGGCTTCTCATCCGGAGGCGCAGTGCGCAACTGGCGCAGCAGATCGATAGCGGCGGGAAGCGCAAACTGTGTTGCGCCGAGGCCGGCGACAAAGTAGCCGCGGCGAATGCGGCCGCTTTCTTCGAGAGCCTTGAGCACGTCGTAGACAGCAGAGAATCCGCCGGGAAGGTTTTCCGCCGCGGCGTGTTCGCGCAAGAGAATCCCATAGCGATTGAGCAGTTGCAAGGCAAGTGCGTGACTGGCTTCTGTGGCAGAAGGAGCGAGAGCCGAGGTGGGTTCGTGCTGTCCCACCCTTTCGTCGAAAGGCTGACGAAAGGATGGGGCACCCAGGGTAATTTGGCGGACGGCGCTTCCCTGCTGGGGGCGTAGCGGCAGCAGCGACCAGCGACCTTGCGCAGTGGGCGGTGTGGTGCGGCGCGAACGAAACGCGACGCCGGTCTGTACGCGGCGTGGCGTGCGCGCTGTCTCTGGCCTGGCGATGTAGGCGCGTAAGGCATGCAGCGAGTCGTTGGTGATGAGGCCGCGCCACACCAAACTCCACAAAGCTTCGATGGTTTCTCCGGGATAGCCGCCGCCGAGGGCCTGGTGCAGCGGATCGAAGAAGCTTGCGCCGGTCGATTCCAGAACTGAAAGAAGCTTCTCTTCGCGCTCGGTGAGGGGTTCGACGAGTGGCCTTTGCTGTGCGAGCAGAGGCAGTTTGTCGGCGAGAAAAAGCGCGATGCGTCCGTCGCGCTCGCCCATCGGCTCGACGCCTACCCAGGCGACTTCACCCGCCGCGATCAGTGTATCGAGGCCCGCGGGTGCATATTCGGCGAGACGCGCGGGCAGGATGGCACTCTCGAGAAGCGAGGCCGGAAGCGGCGCGCCTTGCAGCGTTTCGACGGCGTCGAGCAGGCCATCGAGATTGCCGTGGCCGGTGCGGCGCGGCGTCACCAAGCCCTGCCAGTGGGTGAGGAAACGGGCCAGCGTGTGCTGCTCCACCGGCTCGACTTCGCGGCGCAGCTTGGCGAGCGACTTGCGGCGGATGAGGCGCAGCATCTCGGCGTCGCACCACTCGCGATGAAGACCGCCGGGCAGGAATCCGCCTTCCAACACGCGGCCTTCGGCGGCTAGCTGGCGCAGAGCAATCTCGATGACCGAGGCATCCAGCGCGAAACGCTCGGCCACGGCACGAAGCGTGAACGGGCCATGAGTGCGCGCATACCGCCGCACCAATTCCACTACCGGCTGCGCAACAGGCTCAAGCAGTGCGGCAGCAAGGCCGGGCGGCAGCGGAATGCCGAGTCCATCGCGATAACGGGCTGCATCTTCAGCGGCGATGAGGCGCTTCTCGCCGGCGATGCGAAGTTCGAGGAGTCGCCGCGAACGCACCAAACGGTCTATTGATTCGAGCACAGACGCATCAACGACGCGGCGGGCCAGTTCTCCGCGCGACAAATCTCCCAGCCGCAGGCACAGATCGTGGATGCCGTCGGCAGAACGCGCGCGATGCGTCTCGGTCAGGCACTGCGCCATCTCTTCCACTTCGGCGATGGCGTCGGCGTCGAGAAGCTCGCGCAGATCGGCTTCTCCGAGCAACTCGCGCAGCTGATCCTGATCGATGGTGAGGGCCTGGGCGCGACGCTCGGCAAGCGGCGCATCGCCGTCATAAAGAAAATTCGCTACGTAGCTGAACAGCAGCGAAGATGCGAAGGGCGACGGTTTGCGCGTCTCGACAACATGCACGCGTAACTGGCGCTGCTCTATCGCGCGTAATGTCTCAATCAACGCGGGCATATCGAAAACATCGCGCAGGCATTCGCGATAGGCCTCAAGCAGCAAAGGGAATTTGGGGTAGCGCGCTGCCACGCTCAACAGATCATAGGAGCGTTTGCGCAGCTGCCACAGCGGCGAACGGGCATCGGCGCGACGGCGGGGCAGCAGGAGCGCGCGTCCCGCGGCTTCGCGAAAACGGCCCGCAAATAAAGCTGTCGTGCCGAGCTGGCGAAGCACGAGGGCCATGGCTTCGGCGGACTCTACGAGGAACCAGTCGGGATCGGGCGGCTCATCGGTGTCAGGGAAACGCAGCACAAACCCATCGTCGCCCCACAACGTTTCGACTTCAGGGCCGCCGGCGGCGCGAATGCGCGCGCTCACCGCCATGGCCCAGGGAATATGAATGCGGCTGCCGAAGGGGGTGAGCACGCACACGCGCCAGTCGCCCAGCTCGTCGCGGCAGCGCTCGATGACTATGGTGCGATCGTCGGGTACGGAGCCGGTGGCCTCTTCCTGATCGGCGAGAAAGCGTAACAGATTTTCTGCTGCGCCGGGATCGAGGTCGTGTTCGGCGACGAGGCGTGTAAGTGCGGCGGGCTTGGGCAAAGCGCGCAGTTCGCGGACCAATGCGCCGATGCGGCGGCCGAACTCGAGCGGGCGGCCGGGACCATCGCCTTTCCAGAAAGGCATCTTGCCGGGCTCGCCGGGCGCGGGCGTTACCAGGACGCGGTCGTGCGTGATCTCCACAATGCGCCAGGTGGAGGCGCCGAGGATGAAGGTCTCGCCGGGATGGCTCTCGAAGACCATCTCCTCATCAAGCTCGCCGACACGCACGGCTTTTCCTTCGCTGTAGGCGAGAAAGACGCCGTACAAACCGCGATCTGGAATCGTGCCGGCGTTCAGAATGGCCAGGCGCATGGCGCCATCGCGCGCCGTCACCACATTGCGCACGCGATCCCACGTGAGGCGCGGGCGCAACTCGGCGAACTCGTCGGAGGGATAGCGGCCGCTGAGCAGATCGAGCACGCCCTCAAAAGCGGCGCGGCTCAGGGCACCGAAGGGTGCGGCCCGGCGCACGATCTCGAACAGGGCGTCGACGCTGACTTCGGGCTTGGGGTAGTCAGGATGTTCAAACGACATTTCTGCGGCTGACTCGTCTTCGTGCTCTCCCACCCTTTCGTCTGGACTGCGACGAAAGGATGGGGCACCCATTGTTTCTGCGGCTCCAAAGAGTAGGGAAAGGTTTTTTCCGGTGCGATGGCTCTTGAGCACTCTCGGCTTCCGTGGTGCGGCTGCTCCGGGAGGATGCGCGACGATGGCTACCAGTTGCTGCGCCAACACATCGAGAGGATTGCGCGGGAAACGCGTGGACTCGATGTGGCCCTCGTGCATGGCGCGCGTGACGGCGGCGCAGGCGACGAGGTCGGCGCGATATTTGGGAAAGAGAATGCCCTCACTGACGGCATCGACATGATGGCCGGCGCGGCCGATGCGCTGCATGCCACTGGCTACGGAGGGCGGCGCTTCAATCTGGATGACGAGGTCGACGGCGCCCATGTCGATGCCGAGCTCAAGCGTGGACGTTGCGCAGAGAGCTCGAATCTGGCCGGCCTTGAGTTGCTCTTCGATGACCGAGCGCTGCGCGGCGGCGAGCGAGCCGTGGTGGGCGCGGGCGATGGCTTCGCCGGCCAACTCATTCAATGCGCCGGCGAGGCGCTCGGCCACCTGGCGGCTGTTCACGAAGAGAATGGTCGAGTTGCGGGCGCGAATGATTTCGAGCAGGCGGGGATGGATTGCGTTCCAGATGGACACGCGCTTGGGGGCCTGCGATGCGGGCCCGCTGGAAATATATTCCTGCTCGCCGAGGCGCGCCATGTCCTCGACTGGCACCTCGATGCGGAGTTTCAATTGCTTGCGGGCGCTGGCGTTGACGATGGTGACAGGGCGATAGCGCAGCGGGGCGGCGTCCGCGGTGTCGGAGGACCAGGCGAGTTCAGGGTCTTGCAGAGGCGGGTCGAGTTTTTCGTCTCCCACCCTTTCGCCAGAAGCAAGGCGAAAGGATGGGGCACCCAGCGTTGGCGCAACCGAAGCACCCCCCTCAGGGGCTATAGCTTCGCCCTCTTTCCGGCCTTCAGCGGCACGGCTAAAGCCGTGCCCTTTCAAAGCGCTTGCGCGGTCCGGCTGGGTGGAT
>JBEKVS010000209.1:0-10341 GCA_049513795.1 Occallatibacter sp.
TATGAAACTCAGCGTCGGCAGTCTTAGCCGCGCTCTTCGCGGCGTCCGCAGCCTCTTTGTTGGCGCAATACATCTTGACGGTGTACAGGGTGTAAATGGCGAGCAGCACGATTCCGAAAAGCTCTGCCCCAGTTTTGACGTTGCCCCAAAAGCTCTTTTCTGGTTTGCAAGTAATTTTGTAATGTGTTTCGGTTGGTGGAAAGGGAGGAACTCCCAATGCAGGCGTGATGTTTGGGTCGCCCTGATTTGCCTGTATGTTGGATTCTCCTTTAGCGTATGGAGTGGTTTTATCCTTACCAATGCGCTGGGAATTTGAAACCTGCCGAAGCGCCTCAGCTATAGACTCTAGTTTGCCGACGAGTTCTCTGAATAAGCCCCTCGTTCCGACATCCATCGATTTACCTTGCCTTTATGAATCCGCCCTCCATTCTATCGCAAAAGGGAGTAATGTATATAATTCCCCAACCGGGGGGAATTATATACAAGCTGGGGGCAAAGCGAGCGGTAGCAGCCGCCGACTGGCTCACCTCAAGGCGCTGAATGAAGAGCGAAAAAGGCGGGCGTTCCAGCCGCCCGATTCCGCCCCCTCAAGGCGAGGCGTGAGGGATTCGGCCCCATGTGGACGATTGGATTTGGCAATTTACTTGAGCGGGTACAGCTAGTAAAGTGACAGAACCAGCAAACAATGATCGTCCCACGCATGCAAAACTCCCCGAGCGTCTTCATCAGCCATTCGACGAAGGATCTGGAGGCCGCCGACGCGATTCTTACATCGCTGGAACGGGCTGGCGTCCGTTGCTGGATAGCGCCAAGAGATATCCTGGAAGGCGAGATTTGGGAAGACGCGATCATTCGTGGAATCACGGCTTGCCAGATCGTGCTCTGCATGCTTTCTTCGGACGCCCTGGAGAGCGAGCAGGTGCAGAAGGAAATCCACTTTGCCTGCGAGGTCAACAAACGAATCGTTATTCCTGTGCGCCTGGAAAACATCAAACCATCCGGCGCATTGGCTTACCAGGTGGGAAGATTGCAATGGCTCGAAGCAACTTCGCGACCGATAGACCGTCATCTTTGGAAGATCGTCGAACGGGTTCAAAACGCTCTAGTATCCTCTAACGGAACCGCAAGAGTCGCATCGACCATTGAAATCGCGCCGAGTGAAAAAGAGCGTCCTGCGGCTAAGAGGAGGAAACGGCTGTGGAGAGCGGTGTTCTCGGGCGCGGGGTTTCTCGCAGTTCTGTTCACTGCAGCAATCTGGTATGTCCATCGGCCGCTGCCGTCGCTTCACATTTCGAAGTACACCAAGATCACCCAGGATGGCAGCCTGAAGTCACTCGCGGGAACCGATGGGACTAACCTTTTCTATAACAGACTTTCGCCTCGCAAAATTTACCAGGTCGCGATTGGCAGCGGTTCCATATCTCCCTTGATAGTTGCGGCTGCGGGAAAATCCGCCTCCCTCTTCGATGTTTCACCGGATGGAGCAAGTCTCCTTGTCGGCTCAATTGATGAGCGAAGCGGCTCCCGTCAGCTTTTGAATGTGAGCATCGACGGACTATACTCGCGCAATATCGCGGTCGCGCGCGGAGCCACCTTTTCATTCGATGGACAATGGATTGCCTTCGTCACAGAGGAAGGAGAGTTAGGGATCGTTCGAGCCGACGGGACCGACAAGCATGTCATTAAGGATGTCGGCCATTACGTCAATCGTGCGGCCTGGTCGCCTGACGGAAAGACCATCCGGTTTGACATCGGCGGCGCCAGCCGGAAGCTTTGGGAGATGTCGTCGAACGGATCCAACTCCCATCCACTGCAGCCCGATTGGCATCCGTTGTCGTCGGAGTGCTGTGGCCGATGGACCCCGGACGGAAAATCCTACATATTCATTTCGGGAAGAGGGGCGGCGCTTGCGGAAGGGCAGATCTGGGCTCTCAACGAGAGCCGACGCGGCCTCTTGACGCCGCGCTCAGAGCCAATTCAATTGACCTCAGGGCTATTGCATTGGAAGACCCCGATTGTCTCCAAAGATGGAAAGACGATCTATGCAGTGGGCATGGGCAAATACGGCGAGTTGGTCCGGTTTGACCCGCTCTCCAAGCAGCTTCAGCCTTTCCTTGATGGCATCTGCGCGGAGAGCGTTTCTTTCTCCAAAGACGGTCAATTTGTAGCCTATGTTTCCTATCCGGATGGCATCCTATGGAGAGCAAACGTGGACGGAAGCAACGCTGTGCAGTTGACAGACCAACCCATGCATCCTGAGGTTGTGCGCTGGTCGCCTGACGGCACCAAAATAGCGTTTACCGACGTGAATCCGCCTGTCAATGAGAACTACTATGTCTCGTCGGACGGCCGCGGCAGCTCGAAGAGGATTCTGTCCAAAGACAATAAACAGGAGCGCGATCCGAACTGGTCGCCGGACGGAAAGAGGATTCTCTTCGCGTCAGGAATCCCCAGGGATCGGAACGCGAGCCTGCGTATCGTTGATGTTACAAATCTGCAGGTGACGGACGTTCCCGAATCGCGCGGCATGCACTCGCCGCGCTGGTCCCCAAACGGCAAGTACATTGTTGCCATGCCCTGGGAGTCGAACAGGCTGATGGTTTACTCGTTCGATACGGAGCGGTGGCAACCGCTGCCCGCCACGGGTAGTGTGACATTCCCAGCCTGGGCCAGCGACAGCCAGTCTATCTATTACTTGCATCTGGAGAAGGGCAAAACCGGCGTCTTCAAAGTCAGCGTAAGTGGGGGCGGCCCTGAGCTCGTCGCCGATCTGAATGACACGCCTCTCGCGGGGTGGTGGGGTTCCTGGATGGATCTCGATCCATCATCAAACGCGCCGCTCTTGCTTCGTGCCGACGCAGGGGAAGATATTTATGCCCTCACCCTGGAAGAGAAATGAGTGAATACATTACCCGCATGCGCGAAACTAATCGACAATCGGCGAGGGTGGCCTCAGATGCGGGCGGCGGTGACGTGGGACGTTTGTTCCGCGGGGCGTTTGACGCGCAGGTTGTTGATGGCGTACTCGATGTAGCGGGGTTCGAAGTGCGGCGGCTGGTCCATGAAGCGGCAGGTGGCGACGACCTGGTCGACGATGAAGCGGGGCTGGTATGCGGCCAGTTCGAGGCCTTTTTCTTCGATGACGCGATAGACGATGGCGTTGAAGGCTTCGCTGGTTAAGACCATGCCGCGCTTGTCGCATTCGCTCTTGAAGATCCTGCGGTAGTTTTCGAGACTCGGAGCCCCCACTTCGATTTTGTAGGGCAATCGGCGCAGAAAGGCGGGGTCCATCAGGTCTTCGGGGTCGAGGTTGGTGGAAAAGATGATGAGTTCCTCGAATGGAATGCTGAAGGTTTTGCCGGTGTGCAGCTTGAGGTAGTCGACGCGGCTTTCGAGAGGCACGATCCATCGGTTGAGCAGGTTGGTGGGGCTGACCAGCTGGCGGCCGAAGTCATCGATGACAAAGCAGCCGCCGAGCGCCTTCACATGCAGGGGCGCTTCGTAGTAATGGCCGTTAGGGTCGTAGCGCAGATCGAGCATGTCGAGGGTGAGTTCGCCGCCGGCAAGGATAAAGGGACGGCGGCAGGGCGCCCAGCGCGCGTCGTACTCCTCATGGCGCATGAAGGTCGGGGATGCGTGGTCGTAGATGGCTTCGTTGCTGATGGGCAGATGGACACTGGGGTCGTAGACGCGGATGATCTGGCCCTCGACGCTGATGGCGTAGGGCACGTAGATCACATCGCTGAAGACGCCTCCGAGGCGATTGGCTACTGTCGACTTGCCGTTGCCCGGCGGCCCGTAAAGCAGCATGGCGCGGCCGGAGTTCAGAGCCGGCCCGCATTGCTCGGCGATGCTCTGGTCAAACTCCAGGCCTACGAATGAACGCTGGATGCGGTCGTATGTGACCGCCTCATTGGTCAGCTTCTGCAGGTTGACCTGTTCGGTGAATTGCTCCAGCGTGACCGGCGCCGGCCCGACATAGCGCAGGCGCTCCAGGGAATCAATGGTCCAGCGGCGGCCTTCTTCGGTAAGCGCGTAGCGCATGTCGATCATGCTGTTGGCGTCGCGCGAGCCGAGATTGTGAAGAAGCTGGCGATCGACCGCCATCTTGACCAGGTCGAGCACCAGCAGATAAGGCAGCTTGATGGCGTCTACAAACTGGCGGACGGACTCAATTGCGTCAGAGTAGATGAGCCTCATCAGCAGGGCAAGGAGTTCGTTCTCTTCGATGCCGGTAGACTCGATGGTGGTCGGTTCGGAAGGAATGCGATTGATGAAGCGGTCGAGATCCGATTGGCTGATGGCGCCGATGGCTACCAGGTTTTCTCCCAGCCGGCCGCCCATGCGGGCCTGGCGGTCGAGGGCCGTCGAGACGTCGTCCTCGGTCACCAGCTTGACCCGCACCAGCAGGTCCCCTAAGCGCATTCGAAGTGCCAATTTGCCCTCCACGAAGCGGTCTGACCCCCGGAATTTTGGCCATAGCAATAGGCCATGCTTTACAGCACAATAGCCCCTTTGGTCCTGATGGGGAATAACACAAGTGGGGGGTATGTCTGGGACGGGCGAATTGGGTGCCAGATTGGAAAATGACCGCAGCAGCGTCTTTTTAGCTCTGTTCGATGAGCCGGGCAGGTGGTGGTTCTCGACGGAACGGCCTCTCAGAGCCTCCTCCCCCGCATCTCACCCTTTGAGGGTTTGGCTGACCGGATTGAGTCCGCGGCTCCATGCATTCGGCACGGGGCCGGCCAATGGATTCGTCGCGGCGGAGTGGACTTTGGGAAGTTAATCGCGCGGAGGTTAATTGTGGCAGAGCAGGTGAGCATTGAGCAGGCAAAAATCAACCAGAAATTCGACTGGGTCACGGAACGGTCCTTGTGTTCGCTGCCCAAGGTGTTCAACGCGCTTCGCTCGCAGATTGAGGCGGACGTGAAGACGCGCAATGGGCTGCGGCCGGAGTTGTCTCCCTACGAGTTTTCAATGGTCGAAAGCGGCGACACTTTCAAGGTGGTTCTCGAAGCCAAAGGAATCTCCTTAGCGGTGGTCTTCAATCTGCGTGAGCACGCAATAGTGGTGTGCGACGACAAAGGCGAGACGATGTTCGAAGTGACATTGACCTTCAACGATGCCGGCGAGTGCAAGTTGAACGCAAGGGAACAGCAATGGGAGTTCTGGCAGATCCGGCGCATGGCGCTTGAGGAGCTGATGTTCCGGTCGAACTGAATCGGCCTGCGATTCTGCACACGGTAACCAGTGGTTGCCCCCTCGTCTCTTTCGTCGTGCGTTGCCTCAACCGCGGTGCGGGCATGTTTTGGTGTTGATGCATTCATCGGCCAGGCGCAGCCGCTCGACCGGCCGGCCGCCTACCAGGTGCTGCTCCACAATCTCCGCGGCATCGGACGGCTGAACGTGGCCATACCAGACGGCTTCGGGATAAACCACCACTGTCGGCCCGTGTTCGCATTGATCCAGACACATGGACTTATTGATGCGGACTGTCGATGCAAGACCGGCGGCCTTGGACAACTGCTGCAACTGGGTGAAGAGTTCACTCTTTCCATCGCTGGTGCAGGATGGGCGTGGGGCATCGGCGGGGCGCTGGTTATGGCAGACAAAGACATGGCGTTCAAACGGGGGCAAGCGGTGTTCCTCCTGGTCGGGTTGGTGGACGCGGCTGATCGGTGCGAAAAGTCGACTTGGCTGCTTCCAGAGTAACCGGCCCGGCTTGAGAGGGTTGACCGCGAGCGGCGCAAAGTTTCCACAATAGGCCCGCAATTGAACCCGCCGACCCGCCTGCATCTGCGAAAATGAGGCTTGACTATGAGCCTTGACAACCTGCTTTCACTGAAAGACGATATGGTGGCCTTCATAGAGGGGCACGGCCTGAAGCGCCTGCCCGGCTATGTCACCGAAGATATTCCCTCGATTGTGTGGGAGGGACAGAGCAACCCTGACGCGTGGAAAGACTTTGTGGAGATGGCCAAACACGTGGGCGCTCCTTTTGTGACCTTCAGCGAGATGACGCTGGAACGCGAAGAACTAGACGCGCTGATTGAAGAAGCCGGGGAGATGAACTTTCCCGACGAAGAGGCCACCGAGCTGGTGGAGGCGCAATGGCTGCGCAAATATGCCGGCAACCTGGGCTATATTCAGCTCGGCTTTGTGTACCAGGGACTGGTGTTTCTGCACGAGACCACGACGGAGTGGTACGAGCGCTTCCAGACGCTGCTCGAAGATATCGAAGCCTTTCAGGATATTGTCATCGAAGACGGCGAGCACGACCACGATGAGGACGAGTAAGCGCAGTGGGCGCAGCAGGCCCTCAGCCGTCGGGATCTGACCTAGCGGGGCGTGAGCATGCCGGTGTTGAACATGCGGGCTCTGACCGTATCGGCTCTCTGCCGATGCCGCTCGCGGCGCAAGGCGTAAGTAACGCGGACCGGGCTCAACTCCCAAGTCCGCTCCGTTCGCGTCCCAATCAGCGCTGGCAGCTTGCCGAACCCAATTCTGAAGCTTCATCGGCGCTGGCCAAGGCGGCTCGCATTCCGCACGTGCTGGCCGAGTTGCTTGTAGCCCGCGGCATCACGGATGCCGGCGAGGCCTTCGCATTCCTGAATCCCGAGCCCACACACCTGCACGAACCCGCGCTCATGCTGGGCATGAGCGCGGCCGTTGAGCGGCTGGAGCGAGCCATCGCGTTCCGCGAACCGGTGTTGCTTTACGGCGATTACGATGTGGACGGAACGACTGCCGTTGTGCTGCTGAAAACAGCGATTGAAATGCTGGGCGGGGTGGTGCGCTTCCATGTGCCGCACCGGCTGCGCGAAGGATACGGACTGCAGTCGAGCGTTCTTGAGAGCGCATATGCCGAGGGCGTGCGGCTGGTGATCACCGTCGACACCGGCATGCGCGCCTTTGCCGAAGCGGAGACCGCGAAAAGCCTCGGCCTGGACCTGATCATCACCGACCATCACCTGCTTGAAGCCGGCGATGCTGTACCCCATGCGCTGGCCATCCTCAATCCCAACCAGCCGGGCTGTGCGTACCCGGAGAAATCGCTGTGCGGCGCGGCCATCGCGCTCAAGCTGGCGCAGGCGATGCTCGAGCGCCGCGACGCAACGAAAACACGCGAGAAGACGCTGCCCAGCTTCTTGAAGATGGCTGCGATCGCCACGATTGCCGACGCCGTTCCCCTGCGTGGCGAGAACCGGACCATTGCAACGCTAGGACTGCGCGAACTGCGCCGTCCGGCAGGCGTGGGATTGCGCGCTCTGTTCACGGCCGCAGCCGTTGATCCATCGACCAAGCAGCTCACCGGATTCGATGTTGCCTTCCGCATTGCGCCGCGCATCAATGCCGCTGGCCGCATGGATGTGGCCTCGGAGGTGATCGAGCTGTTTTCGACGCGCGACGCGGCCCGCGCCGCCGAACTCGCAGCCAAGCTGGAACGGCTGAATCGCGAACGGCGCGACACAGAGGCAGCGGCATTGGTGGCCATACATGCGCGCCTGGAAGCCGACGCGGAATTGTCTGCGCCTGAATTGAGAGAGGATCACCTGCTGGTGATTGATGGCGACTGCTGGCATCGCGGCGTGATTGGCATTCTGGCTTCGCGGGTGGTGGAACGAACTGCTAAACCGGCCATCGTGATCAGCGTGGAAGACGGCGTGGCGCACGGATCGGGACGATCCGTCGATGGATTCCAATTGCTCAACGCGTTGGAGAGCTGTGCGGACCTGTTCACGCGCTTCGGCGGCCATGCATTCGCGGTCGGCTTTGCCATGCCCGCGGCAAACCTTCCCGCCTTGAAGCTTCGCTTGCGCGCCTATGCCGAAGTGCACCTTGCCATGCGCGAGCCGGAGCATGTGCTGCGCATCCATGCCGAGTTGCCTGTCGACAGGATCACGCCGGTGCTGGCCGGCTGGTTGCGGAAACTGGAACCGCTCGGCCATGGCAACCCCGAGCCGATCTTTCTGGCGCGCAAAGTCCGCGTCGCGACGGCACCGCGCATCATGAAAGAGCGGCATCTTCGATTGGAGCTTACGCAGCGTTCGGAGCCGGCGTCGGCTTCGCATCCATTCTCTGTGCCCGCCGGCGCCACAGCAGTCATTCGCGCCGTCGGCTGGGACATGGCCGCGCGTGCCACCGCGCTCAAGATCGCGCAAGGAAGCCTGATCGACATTGCCTATCGCATCAGGGAAAACGATCACCCGGAATTTGGCGGCCTGGAAGTGGAGATCGCCGGCCTGCGGCTATTCGAGCAAATGCCCCAAAACAACGAGGCCCACGCCTGAGCGTGGGCCTGCGAAGCCGAGGGAGGGTTGCCGAACTGCTACTTCTCGTGGCCTTCCTTGGGTTTTTCGCCTGAAGGTTTGGGGTTCGACTTGGGCGGCGGGGGGTTGTGAGGCGCATTATTCGGATGCGACTCCATGTTCCGCGGAGGGTTGCCGTTTGGTTGCGAGTTGCCACCGGGGTGCCCTGCAGAAGAGGGAGGCAGCCTCGCCGGGTTGTTCGCAGGCGCGTTGGCAAAGGCCGGGCGGTTGCTCGAAGGTGCATTGGAAAATGCAGGCCGCCCGCCAGCCGGCGGCGCAGGATGCGATTCCATAGCCAGGGGCTTGGCGACGGCTAGCGTGGCCGGCCGTCCACCATTGACCTTGGCGTAGGATTGGTGGTTCATCTGCGCGGACTGAATGTGCTGCGTTTGGAAGCTGGTGGGGGGAGTATGCGTTTCGTGCTCGGCGATCTGCTCCTGGGCAGTGGGCGCATGTTGAATGCCGCCTGGTCCGCCGGAATACGCTACGTGGTTAGGATTTGCGATCGTGTTCTGCTCGACGATCGTCCGGTTGACGTAGGTGGTGTGAATGATGGTGGTATTCACATTCACTACCGCCGTGTTGTAGGCAAACGCGCCGCCACGCCACTCACCGCCGGCGAAGCCGATGCCGCCATAGCCAAAGCCGTAGTTCACGCCGCCATAGTAGCCCACGTGGTAGCCCCAGTAGCCGGGATGAAAGACATAGAGGCCGCCAGACCAGCCCCAATAGGAGGGCGTCCACAGGCCGCCGACGAAGGGCGCCGGAACCCAAGCGCCCGGCACCCAGAAATAGCCTTCATCGCCATAGGCCCAGTAGCCGGGCGTCCAGATGAGGTTGGGCTCGGGGCAGACGGGCTGGACGTAGACCGGGAGAACCGGCGGCCCGAAGTTGATGCTGACGAACACGCCCGCGTAAGAAGATGCGGGGATGGCGCAGACGAGCAAAGCGAGCAAAAGCAGACGTGCAGAGCGAAAAAGGTGCATTGAGATCCTCCTGGTACGGGTGACAGGCTAAGTTCCTGAGACCTGGTTTCTAAGTTCCTGAGACCTGGTTTGCGCGATCAGTCTATGCCAATCGAAACCCGGCATGCCAGCAGAAGTTGCCCGACTGTGTTCACTTTGCAAATAGCGAACTCCCGTTCCGGGCCGGAGCTCGCGATCCCGAATCGCCCGATTGGGGGATATGTTGCACGAACTGCGAAGCTTGGTTCGCAGTGTTGCGTGAAGGCGAAGGTGGACTCCAGCGGATTCCCGCAGTGGTAGACTCACCCCATGCCGCGCGGTCTGTTCATTACTTTCGAGGGCCTGGATGGGTCGGGCAAGACGACCCAGAGCCGGCGCCTGGCGGCTTGGCTGAAGAGCCGCTTTCCCGCGCAGGAGCCTGTTCTCACACGCCAGCCGGGCGGCACGGCCATGGGCGACCGGCTGCGCGCGTTGCTGCTCGACTCACGCCAGACGGGCCTGGCACCCATGACCGAGATGGCCCTGATGTTTGCCGACCGCGCGCAGGCCATTGCCGAAGTGATTCAGCCGGCGCTCGACCAGGGAAGAATCGTGATCTGCGACCGCTTCACCGATTCCACTGAAGCTTACCAGGGCGGAGGACGGGGGCTCGGCTCGGAGGTTGTGCTTGAGTTGCATAGCCTTCTGTGCGGAAACATGCAGCCTGACCTGACACTGCTTCTGCTGCCGTCGCTTGAGGCGTCCCTCGAACGCGCGCGGCGGCGCAACCAGCGTTCGGCCGATCAGAATGGCGCGGATGAAAACCGCTTCGAGCAGGAGCAGGACGCCTTCTACCGGCGCGTGTGGGAAAAGTATCGCGAGATTGCCGCACGTGAGCCGCAGCGCGTGACGCTGATTGAAGGCGACCTGGACATGGACGAAGTCTACGGGAAGATTGTGGAAGCAGCGGCGAAGCTGATGAGTCGCGTCCCTGTTTGATCGATCGCAGACATTTATGCGTTTCAACCCCAGGCGCCCAGCATCTTGCGCAGGAACACCAGTTGCCCGATATGGTAGGCGTTGTGGTC
>JBEKVS010000210.1:0-10340 GCA_049513795.1 Occallatibacter sp.
ACATTAGCCAGAGATCCTCGCGTTGTTCTTGCTCCATCTGCCATGACGCTGGTTCATTCACATTTGGCGTACTACGACAAAGTCGCTACGACCCCGCATAATGAACACTTGCTGGTTGACTCCGATTCACAAATGTTTGTGAACTATCTTGCGATACCTATCGACGGCATCGACCCAAGGGGTAGGTTGCCACGCGCGTATATGCGCGATCTGAAAAGTCATCGCGATTTGGTGATGGCAAAGCTGTCGGAATTCTCGGAGAAGCCGGCCCTCTGGAGTAAATACGTTTGGGTCGGCATATATCACAATCTTTTTTGCAAACAGTTCATCACCCGAAAACAACCGAAAGTGAGCGCGACCGTACTCACACAGCCTGCGCGAAGGCTGGCAGCCGTTTACCGGCGAAAAGGAAGCGAAATCCTGAAAAACGGTCGGGTAGTTGGGAAATTCAAGAGCGTGTTCGCGTATAAACGGCAGAGACCCCCGAGCCAGACAAAGCGTGATCCGCTATGAAGGCGTTGATCAATCAATCTGGGCAGAAGTTCGCGGATGTCGCTGTCACAACTGATTAGCTCATTTCGAACCCCTGACCAAATGAGACCGCTTAATCGAATTCGATGGCTGATGTCTTTGTTATTTCCGATCCCAGTTGCTTTTCCATCTTCGTAAATTCGTTTATGAAGATGGTCACCTCGTGGCTTGAACGCGAGATGGAGACGTAGCCGAGGCGAGAGCTTAGGAGCTCCGGGTGGACGCAGGTGTCGGCGGTTACAAGGACACGCTCGGCGGTGAGTCCCTGGGAACTGTGGCTGCTGACGGCGTATCCGAGTCCTCGTCGATGTTCTCAATTCGGTTTTCCCTGTAGTCGTGTTCCATGTGGACGCCCTCTGCCCGCTGCCTGGGCTAGGTCGTCGCGGGTAGGCGACCATACCCGAGCACAGCGCCCTCATTGCGTATTCTCACGCTCGTGCCTTGTTAGGTGCAGAGCGAATTGGCTCACGGCCACCCAGCCATTCCACCTGGATATTCCGTGTACGGGGCCATGTGTCCCTCTGTGTCAAGAGGTACGGGTGGGGGGCCGTTTTGGATCACTAGAAAGATGACATTGCTGACGAGCATCACGGCAACTGCGAAGCACATCGATTGTAGGAAGAGAATAAGCTGCCGAGCCATCGAATACCAGCCTCCGCCTTTGAAAATCCGGTCGATATTTTTCGCGGTCTCCGTTAAGAAGGACAACTGTAGACCGATTCCTTATCCACCGATGGTGCGAAATCCCGGAACAGCCGCAATCCCTGGCACGTCATCCCAGCTATGCGGACCTTCTAGGGCAAACGCTTTGCACGGCGATTTTGTGACAGTCAATTCAGAGTCCAAAGGGCTGTGGAGGCAAGCGTCTCATGAGTGGGGTGATATGCACCAGTTATCGGCCGATAAGTAGAAAGTACAAGACGGCCCACAAAGGCCGTCATGGACTCACAGCATATCGCGGTCCAACCTGGGCCGCTGGAGGTGCCGATGATCGCCAAACTCACGTCCAGCTCTCGATTGCGGGCTGCCTCTCGGGGCATCCGACCCAGGATCCGTCCCAGGCTTGAACTTCTAACCCTGTTGGTTCTCATGCCCGCACTTGCAAATGCACAGACGCCGTTCGAAAACGGCTTCACCGCAATGCAAACCCTCCTTTCCGGCACGGTTGCCAAGGTCGCGAGTCTGATCGCCATCGTGGGCGGCGGCTACCAGACTAGTGGGTGAAGGCAGGCCAGTTCAGAGTAGTGAAGTCATGGTGGAGGTTCCGAAGCGAACAGGCCATGTGGGTAGATATAACAATGCCTTGTCGAGTACAAGTTCGAGTACAGACATCAGTTTGGCTTGATTACGGATAATTGAGCTGAATTGCTGCTTGACAGCCACTTGTGGATACCCGACAGTACACTATACTTAGCTTATTATCATAGACTTACGGTATTCTTGAGAGACTCGAAATCCGCCTGATTACAACTCTCAAACGGAAGCGTCGAGCGCGTTCGGAGAATGAGAGATCGGTCGCGATCGCCCATCATCCCACAGTTTATGTTGCAGAGCATTTGCGATATATGTCACACTCATATTGAAATGCACATTGCACAATCACTCGAATAAAGTTGTGCTATTGAGTCCCAAGTTCGTGGACGACCTTTCATTCCCAGTAAGGGGACTTTTTGTAAAGGACAGGCTCGATTCTCTGGCATGCACGTGGAAACCCCCTCTGCCTTTTTTGAGGCAGACGAACCATCAGTCGTCAGTTGGCTGACAACCGAAGGGACACAAATATGTCTCGCACAGAAATGGTCGAAATAGTGTCAAATGGATTCATCGGTAGGCGGCTCCTGAATGTCAGGGAGGCTGCCCAATATCTGGGTCTCGAAGTGGACACCGTCTACAAGAAATCCAGAATGCGGGAAGTTCCCTGCGTCAAGGTCGGTCGTGCGTTGCGGTTCGATGTGAGAGCGCTAGAGCGCTACATCGAGCAACACACAATCGAAACCATTGACTGAAGGGAGAAGCAGAAATGTCCATTAAGAAGAAATCTGATGGGGTCTATGAGGTCCGTTGGAGGGAAGGGGGTCGAAACAAGAGCCTGCGAGTTCACGGGGCCTTTGAGTTGGCAAAGAAAATCGAGCGCAAAAAGCTGTCGGCGCGAGATGAGAACCGTCATCTTGACGTAAAGCGGGAAGTAAATTTTCGGATGTCGGCGCTGATCGACCGTTACTGGACGCATTACGGTTCGAAGAAGCTGTCGGCGGATCGTGAGAAAAGCGTGCTGGATGGCATTCGCACGGAGCTTGGAAACAAGTTCGCTCGGGAAGTGGACGGGATCGCAGTCGGGGAATGGTACGAAAACCTGACGGCGGTGCGCGGTCTATCTGCCAGCACGGCGGTCAGGCATTTCAACGTCATGCACCACATGATGGGGAAGGCTGCCTCGATCTGGTCGAAGGAAACCGGTCTTGACCGGAATCCGGCTGATCACGTCGAAGTCCGGCGACCGGATGATTCACGGGACCGTTACCTGTCGGCCAAGGAGCTCCAGAGCCTTATGCGGGCGCTCGATGAAAAGAAATTCCGCAAGGGCACGAAGGCACTCAACCGGACAATTCACCGGATGAGGGTCATCGTTCTCCTGGCTGTTACGACTGGAATGAGGGCTTCGGAGATATGGGGGCTTCTTTGGACGGACGTTATGTTTGCGGAAGGATTGATCGCCGTGCGGGCAAAGCTGAAGGGTGGAAAGATGAGGTATGTCCCGATGCCCTCAGAACTCGCATGGGAGTTGCAGGCCTTTTCGGATGCCGCGAATGGTGACCGGCGGTTTCCGGTCGCGAAAGACAATCTCCGGGTGTTCCCGCTCAAGGGCGGAACGGTCGGGGAGCGGCGGCGGTTGGAAGGAAGCTTCGATGATCTGCTCGAACGGGCAGGACTCGATGATTTCCGCTTTCATGATCTGCGGCACACATTTGCCTCTCACTACATGATGAACGGCGGCGACCTGTACGAGCTGGCCAAGATCCTCGGCCATTCGAACATCAAGATGACGGAACGCTACGCGAAACTGGGGCGGCAACATATCGCTAGAACCGGCAACACGGCGCGTGAGATGTGGAAGCTGTTGACCCTCGAAGAAGGCGACAAAGCGTACGCGGTCTAGCCGCTGTACGCATATTGTTCGCATGACCTAAACTGACGTTTTTGGATTGCCGCTAAGTTAATTAGAATGTGGTGGCCAGAGACGGGATTGAACCGCCGACGCCGGCCTTTTCAGGGCCGCGCTCTACCACTGAGCTATCTGGCCTCAGTGCAAATTGAGTTGCGATTCTGTGCGCGGGATCCGGCGTCGCCGGAGGTGATGGGCGAGTCCACGGACTCGGCGCTCAAAAACAACCTCAGACAGTATAGCAACTCCCATTCTCGGCGCAAAACTCCCTGCGGAGCCAAACGCGGGTGGTGCAAGTTTTCCCGTCACGGCGCGGCGACCGCTGGCGCTGCGAATGCCCATTGCGGCAATTTCAAGCGCGACGACTCTCAGGGTGGCATGTGCCCGCTACGCGGCCACGCTCGAATACACTGGAAGGCAATCATGCGCCGTCTCGCCAAACTGATCGCCGGCTCCGCTGTTGCCCTTGCCGGGTGCTCCCCCGCTCCCAAATCGCACATTCCCGAGTCGGAAACACGTGCGGCCCGGGCCTTTATGAGCTATACCGAACAGGGGCCATTGGCCTTGCGTCCGTTCATGGCGCAGTTTCCCAAAGGGGCCGACCTGCATGTGCACCTTTCCGGCGCGGTCTACGCGGAGACCCTTATCCGCGACGCGGCAGAGGACGGGGCGTGCGTGGATACGGTCAACCTGAACTTTGCCAAACCGCCCTGCGCGGGCAAGTTGATCCCGGCGAAGAATCTCTCCGGGAACATCGACAGGCAAACCCAGTTGCTCTATGACAAGCTGACCGATGCCTTGTCGGTGCGCAGCTTCGTGCCCGCGGCGGGTTGGAGCGAGCACGACCAGTTCTTCAAGGTCTTTGATCGTCTCAGCGGCCTTAAAGATCACACTGGCGAGTGGGTCGACGATGTCGCGGCGCGCGCCGCCGCCCAGAATCAGCAATACCTGGAGCTGATGGTGACGCCGCCCTTCAGTCACACGGCGCAAGCTGCTCATGCGCTGGGCTGGAACGCTGCGTTGGCAAGCGGCGATCGCCAAGCCTTCGAGCAATTCCGCCTGCAACTGATCGGTCGCGGGTTACGCGACGAGGTAGCGGCAGATCGCGACGAAGCGCGCCACGCCGAGCAGGAGCGCCAGCAGATGGAGCATTGCGGCACGGCGCAGCCCGCCCCCGCATGCCAGGTCGAAGTCCGGTTTATCTGGCAGGTTTTGCGCGACCTTCCGCCGGAAGCCGTCTTTGCGCAGACTCTGCTGGGATTCGAAACTGTGCAGGCGTCGATGGATGCGCATGGCGGCAGTTGGGTGGGAATCAACTTCGTCAGGCCTGAGGACGACTTTGTGTCCATGCGCGACTACACGCTGCACATGAAGATGATCGACTACATGCACTCCGTCTATCCCGAGGTGCACATCACCCTGCACGCCGGCGAACTGGCGCCGGGGCTGGTTCCGCCGGAGGGTCTGCGCTTCCATATCCGCCAGGCCGTGGAACTGGGCCATGCGCAACGCATCGGCCATGGCGTGGACGTCATGTACGAGGACGATGCTCCCGGATTGCTGAAGGAGCTGGCCGACAAGCATGTGATGATCGAGATCAATCTCAGCTCGAATGAGGGCATTCTCGGCATCAAGGGCGATGAGCATCCTTTCCCGGAATATCGGCTCAACCACGTGCCGGTGGCGCTTTCCACCGACGACGAAGGCGTGAGCCGCATCGACATTACGCACGAATATGTGCGCGCGGCGCTCGATTACCACCTCACCTACCAGGACATGAAGAACCTTGCCCGCACCGGGATGGAGCACAGCTTTTTGCCCGGACAGAGCCTTTGGGCGGCGCCGGACGTCTTCACGCACGCCGTTACCGCATGCGAAGGGGAAACACCTGGCGGGAAGAACACCTCTGCCGGTTGCAAGAGATTCCTCGACGGCAGCGAAAAGGCGGCCGCGCAGTGGGAGCTGGAGCAGCGATTCGCGGCTTTCGAAGCCAGGTTCTGACGGGCGTGGAATCTGTCCAATCGCTCCTATTCCCGTGGAGAGGGATATTTGGGGGGCTGTATTCCCTCGGCGGCTAAAGCCGAGGACAAAGGTCGGCATTGACGTACGGGCTGAAGCCCGTACCCTTCAATGCAGCGATCTTCGGGGCAGCTTCGAAGAAAAACGGGCAGGGCCTGGGATCGTGCCCGAGCTGCCTGGCCTCCCATGCCAAATTTCCAGAAAGGCGGCCATCGCACGTTCCCTGCGCACGGTCCAATAGTAAGAAGAATTGAGTTACCACTGATAAAAAACATTGCCCCGATGCGGGATGGCCAGGCCCGCCCGCTGCCATCAAACTAAGTACGAGGCAAATTGGAATCAACCAATTCCGGAAACCGCTGGGGGAGTTTCGATTCGCCCAGCGAAATATGCTTCCCAATGTGCTGGTTTGATGTTGCAGTGGTCCTTCCGGGCGCACTCCGCCTGGGTAACCTGAAGCGATGCGCCCGGGGAATGACGAGTGTCGAGAGGTTGACACTTTCACACCCTGATCAACGATTCGTAAACAGGCAAGCCGGGAATAAATTAAGACCGGAACTCAATAAAGTCAGGGATAAATAAAATGCGATTTAAAGCCACGATCCTGACTTGCCTGTCTATCGATGAGGGTGGCGCAATCTCACTTAGCTGGAGATAGACAATGAATATAAAGCTGAAACCCGCCGCGATGGTTCTTGGTATGGCGCTCATAACGAGTGCTCCGGCCTTCGCATCCGATCATCATTCAACTCCCACGCCGCAGCACAATCAATGGCGGTCTTGCGGTGCGGCTCCTGAAGTGGACCCGAGCCTGGGATTTGCAGGGATCACGTTTCTCGCCGGCTCGCTCGCGGTGCTGCGCTCGCGGCTTCGCAAGTAAGCGGAGGAACTCCTGAACAGCCACGCCAACCGGATTCTGACTGCGGCCAACCAGTCTCAGTCAGGGCCACTCATGCAACTGCCGCGCTTCCTGCTCGGACGCCTTTATCTGCTGGCGGCATTGCTGGCTGCGGATTGCGCGCTGCTGGCGAGCATTCCTCACGCCGCGCCGCTGCTGGGACCGCTGGCGCCGGCGGGGATTGTCGCCTTCGCGGTGTTTCTGGGCCTCGGCCATCGCAAGTTGAAGGCGCAGCGCGAGGACATTGAATTCCGTCCCGACCTTTTCTTTGCTCATCTCCTCTGCGTGGGCGCTGTCTCGCTCGCCGATTTCGCTGCTCAACATGGCTCCGCTTGGTGGGTGAATGATCGCCCGATGCAGTTGGCATTTGGAGCGACGGTCGCGGTTGGAATCGTATTGCTGGCGTTGGCCTGCATGCCAATGAAGGCATGGATCAGTATGGCCGCGGAGACTAGCCCGGCCGGGCAATACGCGGTGCTCGCCGGCATTGCCGCGTGGTTTCTCCGCTCGCCGTTTCAATCGCTCTGGATTCATTCGAGCGCGGCCAATGTTTATGTTCTGCAAGTGATCGCGTTCCGGTCGGTGCAAGCGATTTTAGGATTTCTGCTCCCTGATCTGGTGGTGGACGCGGGGCCATTCCTGATCGGCACGCCGCGGTTCACGGTATCGGTTGGCGCGCCTTGTTCCGGCATCGAGGGATTGGGCCTGGTGCTGGTGTTCACCATTGTCTGGCTGTGGTTCTTTCGCAAGGAGAATCGCTTTCCGCAGGCGCTCTTGCTGATTCCCTGCGCGCTGGCCTGCGTGTTCGCGCTGAACATTGTCCGCATCGCCGCGCTGATTCTGATTGGGAACGCGGGTGCTCCCGAGGTGGCGTTTGTCGGCTTCCACTCGCAGGCGGGATGGATTGCATTTACGCTTGTGGCGCTGGGGTTCTCGATGGCGACACAACGGCTGAAGTGGATCCGGAAGCCCTCTGGCCAAGACTCGCCGGGAGGGGACGGCTTGCTGCTGGCTGGAGCGGGGACAACGAATATCCCCTCACTGCAAGTGCAGGAGACGGTCAGCGGCGAATCGCCCGCGACCGCGGCCTACCTGGCGCCTTTCCTGGCGATTCTGGGGGCATCGTTTGTCTCCAAGTCCGCGTCGGGGCATTTTGAGTGGCTTTATCCGTTGCGCTTTGTGGCGGCATTGATCGCGCTGTGGTTCTTTCGCGGCGAGTACCGCAAGCTGAATTGGCGGTTTGGCTGGGCTGCGCCTTTGACCGGAGTTGCGATATGCGCGGTATGGATTGCGCCGCAATGGTGGACTCGCGGAGATGCGGCTGGTTCATTGGGCCTGGCTCTGGCATCGCTCTCCCCTGCGGCGCGATGGGTCTGGATCGCTTTTCGCGTGGCCGCGGCTGTGATCACGGTGCCGATTGCCGAAGAGCTTGCCTTCCGCGGCTACCTGGCGCGGCGGCTGATGGCGCGCGACTTTACTGAGATTCCGTTTGCGCGCTTGACGCTGCTGGCGATCGGATTATCGTCGGTTGCCTTTGGCGCGCTGCATGGTCAGCATTGGCTGGTTGGTATGGTGGCCGGTCTGGCTTTTGCCGCGGTTCTGCGCCGACGCGGCAACATGGGCGACGCCGTTGTGGCGCATGCGGTGAGCAACTTGCTGCTCGCGGCGTGGGTGCTGACGCGCGGCGATTGGGGACTTTGGTAGAGCTTATTCTCTGCACCGCGCAATGCGTGGCGATCGGCACAATTCGGAAGCGCAATTCCAAATTGACCGGGTCGATTACTGCAGGCCGCCGGGTTAAACTTTCGTCGAGGCTGCTTGCCATGGACAACGAGCGGATTCGCGAGATTTGCATGGGGCTTCCGCACGTGACGGAGACGCTGAACTGGGGACACCACCTGGTTTACTGGGTGGGCGATCGGGACATCGGCGGAAAGATGTTTGCCATGACCGACCTCGACGGCACAGGGACAGGCGTGCTTTGGTTCCACTGCGGTGCGGAGCGATTCCATGAATTGCTCGAGACTGAGGGCATCATCGGGGCGCCACACCTGGCCAGGGCTTTCTGGGTGGCCGTCGAGCGCTGGGATGCGCTGCGGCCGCGGGAGATTGAGGAAGAGCTCAAGCAGGCTCACGCATTGATCTATGAGAAGTTGCCTCGGCAGGCCAAGGCTGTGCTGGCGCTGCCGGAGAAGGAACGCGCGAAGGTGATCCGCGAGCGGAAGAAGCTGCTAGATGTGAAGGAGAAGGCTAAGGCAGCGAAGGAAAAAGCCAAGGCGGCGAAGGCGTAGGTCCGTGGCCCAGGCCGCGCGGGAACCGGTGGCGAGTCAGCGCCGTATAAATGGACAGGCCGGTGGAAGCGTGCCGGTGAGGTGGTAAGACGATGGTCAAGTTTCTGCTGTGGTGCATCTTGTTCGTGATCTGCTGGCCGGCGGCGCTGCTGGCTTTGGTGCTCTATCCGATCGTTTGGCTGCTGCTGCTGCCGTTCAGGGTGGTGGGCATCGCGGTGGGCGGGGCGCTGGAACTGGTGAGCGCGATTATCTTCCTGCCGGTGCGGGTATTGCGGGCCATTTGAGCCGCCAAATGGCCGTCTTGCCGGGCCAAGAACATTAGAAGACTCTTGAGATTTCTCGAAGCGCCGATGGTTTGAGTGAGGCGCTTCTCATGATTTGTTTCCCGAAATCCTGGCTTGGGGCAGCAATCATGCTGCTGACCGCTGTCTTTTGCCGGGCAGCTGAAGTCTTTCCCGTGGTCCACAATGAGCCGGTTATCGTACGCGTGCTGGACGGCAAAAGCGGCCAGCCGCAACCGCTTCGCCGGGTGGTGCTGACGGGCGGCTATGACGAGCGCGACCTGGCCCTGGGCCAATGGCGTGAAGAGGCGCTTACGGACAGCGATGGGAGAGTGCGGTTGTCCAATGATTTGCGCAACTTGCCTTTGCTGCGCGTTGAGGTGTTGAACGGCCATGTTTGCCAGCCGGGTGCGAATCGGGCGGCGATCAGCGTGGATGGAATCCGGCTGAACGGAATGAGCGGCGCAAACCGCTGCGGAACGGCGATGGTGGTGGATGCGCCCGGCGTCTTTACGGTGTTCATCAAGGGGAAAAAAGGGGTTGCGCCGAGCGCCGCATCGACAGTCGCCGACGCAGCGGCAACATTGCCCGTCGTCTCCTCTGTTGCCGCCGTCGCTCCGCTTGCGGTTGCAGCTTTGCCGCCCAGCTGCGGCGGGGCTGCCGAAACAACGCGCGAAGGCGATCGGGCGTCCGCAGGCACCCAAGCGCGGGCGCTGGCTTCTCCCGTAGCGCCTGTCGCGGAAGAGGCGCACGTTTCCATGCTTCTCTCTTATGCGTTGGATAATTTGTCGGAGGATTTGCCGGCGCTTCCCGGTAGCTCGAACTCCGCCTCCGGGAGTGTTTCTCGAGACCCTGCGCAGCCGAGGCGCGCGCGTCCGCGAGTATCGACTTCCGGTGCAGTGCGGACGGGTGCGGTGCATCCCGGCGCGGTGGGGAGGGTTGCATCCGCGGCCACCGGCGTGAAGTTGGACTCGGCAAGCGCGAAGGCTCATGCATATGGACCATCCGCTTCGTCTGCGCGTTCAGTCCGGCAGAGGCGTGCGTCGTCGACGCGTACGGATACGGTCTCCGCAAAGTCAGCGCGCGCCGACGTCAACAACGCCTACGCCACTAGCGCTGACGTCACGAGTGCGGGTGCTATGCCGGTTTTTCGCCTC
>JBEKVS010000211.1:0-10337 GCA_049513795.1 Occallatibacter sp.
ACTACACCACCGTCGACGCGACCGTATCGCTGCAAGTGAAGTGAGCGGGGTCTGCGTTTTGCCGAAGAGTATCAATTCCGGATCCAGATCGAGTTTGTAGCCGGCCCGTACTACGAACCGCAATCGGCAACATTGAATGTAACGGATAACTCGCGGGGCAGCCCGCAGATCGTAAGCCTGACGGCGCAGACCATTAATCCGTAAGGCAAATCGACATTAGGCTCTGGTAAGCCTTCATCTTTTCGGGAAGCAGGTGATCGGCTCCTTACCCACACGTCTGGATGAGCGCCATCGTGCTCGAACCTCAACCCGATAAGCGCAGGATAAACGCGCATCGGGCTGGTGGCTCATTCTGACTGAGCCAACTGCCGTGCGCTTTGTGTGTCGGGATGGTCCGGTCCGACTGAGCCTTGAAGTTGAGCCAGCGCCTGCGATGCGGCGGCGCGTGCTTGCGCGGCCTTTCCTTCCATGGCGAGTGCGCGGGCCTGGCTGAGATAGGCACGGCCGATCTTGCTCGACACATCTCCGGGATGCGCATCGGGTTGCAACGCGGCGAGAGCGCGGCCTGCGTCCGCCTCGGCCTGATCGGCATGGCCAAGGGCGAGATCGATGGCTGAGCGGTCGATGTACAAGCCGGGCAGTGAGAAGCTGCCAGCGCCGCCGGCGTGCACGGCCGCTTGAACGGTCGCAATCGCTTCATCCATAAGCCGTTGCGCCGTCGCCGGGTCGTGCTTCTCCAAGGCTATGAGCGCGCGCCCGCTGAAGATTGACCCGAACGCGTAGTGGCCGGGAGGCAGCGCCTTGCGCAGCCGGGGCTCGACCTGCGCGAGCATGGCTTCTGCGCGCGGCAAATCGTGTTGCGCGATATAGATTCGCGCACGCTCCAGCAGGGATTGATTGATCACCAGTTCGTCGCTTGTCTGTGTCGCCTTGTTGTACGCGCGTTCCGCATAGTCTTCTGCCAGGGGAAGATGGTCAAGCTGCCTCTGCACGTTCGCATAGTTGTTCAGCACCATGGGTGAAACGGCCTCTTCTGTCGAGTTATCCCGGCTGATGTCGATCGCCCGACGATAAATCTTCTCCGCTTCGAGAGGGCGGCCAACCTGATCAAGTTCGAGAGCCCAGCCGTTGTAGAGAACGATGGCTGTCTGGGTCTCGTCGCGCCCGAGCGACGTCATGAGCGCGTCGGCGCGTTGAAACTCGGCGAGCGCTTCACGGTTGCGTCCCGCAAGGCTATACATTGCCCCGAGGTCAAGCGCAAACTCCATTTCGAACTCGTCGGAGCCGAACGGCGATGCGCGCAGAATGCTATGCGCCATTTCCATGCGCTGCACGGCCTCTCTGGCTTCTCCTTTTTCCCTTGAGACAAAGCTCCCCTGACGCAGGCAGTCGACCCGGTTGAGGGCGTATTGCGGGTCGTCGGGCAATGCGCGCAATCCTTCCTGGATAAGGGCGTCGCCTTTTGCGACTTCCTCGTCGCGCGCCAAGGCACCCCCCAGGGCGCATGCGGCCGATGCGCGGATGCCAGCGTCTGAAGATTGCCGCGAAAGTTGATAGGCGTGCTCAAGAATGGGCCGAGCCAGAGCATCCTGGTCCTGTGACGAGTAGTCGTCGCCGATCCAATCAAACAATTCAATCTGCGTCGGCGAGGCCTTTTGCCTTTCGACGATATGTTCAGCGCGGCCCAGCAGATCGTTTACGGTAAACGGCTTTCCGGAAGGCGCGGCGTCGGAGAGCAGGAAGTCGAGGAAGTCATCGTGCTGCTCGATGCGCATCAATTGGCGGTAGGCGAAATCCCGCTCGGAACTCGCCCTGCGCTCCTGAACCACTATGGCGGCAACGCCGGCAACGGCTGCGATCAGCGCCATTGCAGCCAGGGTCACGGCGACTCGATTGCGGCGAACGAACTTCGCGGTTCGATATCCCAGAGAATCGGGTCGGGCAAGGACCGGCTTGTGTTCAAGGTACCGCTCGAGATCGTCGGAAAAGGCCGATGCAGACGGGTAACGCTCGGCGGGATCCTTTTTGAGTGCCTTAGCAATAATTCTGTCCAGATCCCCGTGTAGCTGGCGGCGCAGTTTTTCAGGTGTTGTTCCCCGATTCGCAGCCACATCTGCCCCAACCGACGCGATGGCATCCGAGGCGCGCTGCGGTTCCTGATCGACAATCGTCCTGACCAGCTGTATCGCCGAATGAGGTCCGGAGCCGGCGGGATGCTGCCCGGTCAACAGCATAAAGAGCAGAACGCCCAGTGCATAGATATCTGTGGCGGTGGTCACCGTTCCCCCGCTGAGTTGCTCCGGAGCGGCAAAGAGCGGAGTAAGTGCAGCACCTCCCTCCAGTGTGAACAAGGTCGCAGCGCCCGCGCCGGTCTCGTCCGCAAGTACCTTGGCGATGCCGAAGTCCAGCAGCTTGACCTGCGCATCGTTGCGGACGAATACATTGGTGGGCTTGATATCGCGATGGACGATGAGGTTTCTGTGCGCGTGTGCGACCGCGCTGAGCACGTCGAGGAACAGGCGGATGCGGGCATCGACGCTGAGCTTGTTGATGTCGCAGTATTCATCGATGGGCTTCCCTTCAACGTATTCCAGAACTAGATAAGGCTCGCCGGTTGGGGTGAGACCCGCGTCGATCAGTTCGGCTATCTGCGGATGAGACAGTTTGCCAAGGATCGCGCCTTCGCGCTTGAATCGGTCGGCGCCGGCTACGTCGAGCACAGCCAGGCGGATAAACTTGATCGCCACCTTGCGCTCGAACCGGCCATCACTGCGTTGAGCCAGCCACACGGTGCCCATGCCGCCCTGTCCAATCAGCGATGTCAGCGTGTACGCCCCGACCTTTTGTCCCGCCAGGTCGCCTTGAACCGGGGGGCGCTCAAGAAATTGCGCCTGGTTCAAGGCCTGGTGCTCCTCAAGAAGTTCTTGCACAAAATCGACTAGGTCGGGCCTTTCCGCGCGAAATGACTCCAGCCACGCGGCGCGCTCGCTTTCCGGAAGAGAGAGCGCCTCGTCGAGGTATGGGCTCACTTCCCGCCATCGTTCTGGACTCAGCGTGGGCACAGCAGTCAGGCCTCCAGGTCCGTGGAAATCTTCCGGTGAAGATAGATTCGGGCTTTCTCCCACTGGCGTTGAACTGTCCTCTCCGAGAGCCCTTTCATGGCGGCAATTTCGGCAAAGGTGAAGCCGCAAAAAAACTTCAGATCCACAATCTCGGTGAGTGAGGCATCGATCTTGGCCAGCTCGTCGAGCGCTTCGCCGATGCGGGTGAGTTCGTGATCGTCGGCGGGGTGTTCCAAGGCGGATTCCATCGAAGTGATGTGGAATTCGCCACCCCTCTTCTGTGCACTGCGGCTCCGCGCGTGATCGATAATCAGCCCACGCATCACCCGCGAAGCATATGCCATGAATCGGCCGCGGTCAGGGAATGATGCGCCCTCATTGCCAGCCATTTCGATATATGCCTGGTGCAGAAGGGTGGTCGCTCCCAGGCTCACCATCCCTCCCTGCCGAGCCAACTCGCGCTTTGAAAGGCGGTGCAGTTCGGAGTAGAGCGCACTGAACAAAGCGTCGGCAGCCGATGGATCACCCCGCTCGGCGGCCTCGGTGAGTGCAAGAAGTGTCGACTCCAAAACAAGCCTCCCTTCAAGTCACTCGTATTTTACATAGATTCGCAAATCGACAAATGCCATTTGCGGGCCTCGCGGTTCTCGAGCTCGGGCCGTCCACGAGGCACAGGGCATCATGACGGGTGACGCGGGCGATCAGAAGATCGGGCGGTGGAACAGGGAAGCGCCGGTTATGAGGACCTGCATTCACCGTTCTTCAATACTACCGGGTGTGCCTATAAATCCGGCTGCGACCCGCAAAGAACGCGCTTCGCCGGGACGTGGCAACCGGACGTTGAACTGCTGGGTAATTTGGCCGGAGCAGGCACCTGAACAGGCGCCTAAGGATGGATAATTCGAACGGCCACAATCGAGAACGAGACAGGTGCTCCGGTTACCGCTTTCGAGCGGATGAGGACTTCAAAATAGGGCGACGGTGTCTTCGCCACGCGCTCGACCGCTTGCTGAAGCTCTGCACGATGCTGGCTATCGGCCAGGATCAGAGCCAGGGCTTCGGTCCCTGCCTGGCGAAGCCCTTCCAGGATCATCACATTGCCGTGCCCCATCTGGCCGGGTAACACAGTTAGGGTTGCGTAATCTTCGCCGGTTGAGCCGGTGCTCATCAATCCCTGATAGTCCGTCAGTTCACCGGGGAGCGGATTTCGGTTGTGAAAATGCATCCCGCCACCCGCAGTTTCTTCGACCGGTTGAAAATTGAGCTTTTCCGTGAAGAGTGCAACCCAGGGATTCGAAGTTGGCCCCCCCAGGAATATGTAGTTGCCATGCTCAAGATCGCGGCGGTCAAGATCATGAGCTGGAGTGACCGCTAATTGGGTATTTAACGGACCGGCGAGCTTCATCAGGCTCGATAACGATGTGAGATCCGCAAAGGATGTAAGCTGAGCGACCGAAATATAGTTCAGAAGGCTGGTGAAATTGGGGGGTATCTTCGCCGGAATCATCCTTTGCCGGTAGTCTGGCTGCAAAAAGTCGTCCAAAGTGATTTGTTTGTTTTCCAGCCTCCGGAGCATAAGACTGCTGTCCGAGATTACGACTCGGGTGGGCCGGTCTGGCTGGATCAATTTGTCGAGTGGCCAGGGAGGCGTCTGAGAATGGGCCACACTGACGGCGCGAAACCACCCGATAGCGCAAACGATGGCTGCCGACAAGGCGGCCACAAGAACCCACCGCAGCCACCGGCTGGGAGCTTCATTGAATTTTGGCTGCGGATGAGACGGATGCGGTATGTACTCCTGGTTGTCTTCCGGTTCAACGTCCTCGAACTCCAGGACGTACGAACCTCGGGGAATTTCCAACCGCTTAGCTTCATGCCGGCCTTCGACGGCGAAATATTCGTGCAGCCTCAGCCGCAACTGCCGGACGTGCACGCGGACGGCGCTATCTTCGACCGTACTGTAGTCGACCGGTTTGCCAAAGACTGCGATCCCGATTTGGCGCTCATTGAGGTTCTCAGCTTTTCCGCGAATGGAATGCTCGGCAAGGTAGGCAAGCAGAGAGGGGAGTTTCGACGACTTCTGAAAGGGGGCGGTGGCCAGAATGCGCTCGATGAGAAGCCAACGGGGGTCGGAGTGAAGGTCCGAAAGCGACTTCTCGCTCGCGACGTTCCCTCCTTTATTGAGCTCCGCAGGCGCCATCCCCATATCAGCTTGACTATAGAGGAAGACCCCCCTGCAAACGAACGCGAATTAAGTAACCCATTCAGAATGTCAATGGTAACCATCCAACAACCGCAAATAGGCTT
Source organism: Occallatibacter sp. (assembly GCA_049513795.1). Lineage (GTDB taxonomy): Bacteria > Acidobacteriota > Terriglobia > Terriglobales > Acidobacteriaceae > Telmatobacter. The sequence continues at coordinate 5,370 of JBEKVS010000211.1, forward strand.
AAGGTCACTCAACTGCATCTGTGCAAGTGAAAGCTATTGATTTCACCATGTTTTCCCTAGCTAAGCTCTTTTCGCGGGCATTTCTGCCGTGCAGACTCGTGGTGTGATTCAGACAGCTGTTTAAAGCAGCGTCTGAACCTGCTCAGAACCTGATCTCGATTCAATCGAAGACAGGCTGAGTTGGCTTTGGAGACTCAAGTCACAAAGGAGATCTCGAAGCATGACACCAACGAAATACCCCGGGGAGTCGTTGACTTTGCCAAAACGCCAGCTCGTTTGGACGAAGTCCTATTTCAGACTTGGAAACAAGTCCTTTCCATTTGAAGTTGCCTTGGTTCTCGAGTGGTCACTGGCTGGAGCGGCTACTCGACGTTCGTGCAAACGCGCCAGTTACAATTTCGGGGCTCATCGAATTGCCATTGAGTCACTTTTCCTGGAGGCCCATCCAGGACATTGCGGGCGATTGTCACCAGGCTCCGATGCCAGGCGCCGACGGTGGAGCGATCGCGTCAATGGGATTTCGGCTCCGCCAACTCAAGTCCGCGCATCTCACATGAGGTGAAGCGTCCCCGGCTCGCACAACCGTCTTTCCCCAGACAGTATTTCCCAGGAGGATCACTGGTGCCTAGCACAATGAAGTCACTTGCGTTGTTGGTCACGCTGCTTTCGACAGCCGCGGCCTACGCCCAAACCGAAGCCACCGAAGCTGCCAGTTCCCCGGTGGCACGCGTCTATGTAACGAGACCCACCCATATCGATGTCTTCAATGTGTCCTCGGCTGGAAAACTTACGGCGGTGCCGGGTTCACCGTTCTCGAACATCGATCTCTCGCACATTTCAATCAACCAAAAATTCCTCTTCGGCGCCAGCGATGACGGAACCCATATCCTCACCTATTCGATCTCTGCAAATGGAGCCCTGAAGCAAGTGGCCTCGATCGATGCCGACAAATACTGTGGCGAAGACGAGAGTTGCTATACCGCCTGCGGCCCGGTAGGACCGACCCAACTCGATCACACCGGCGTAACGCTCTACAACTACCAGGGCGATTGCGACGACACACCCTGGACTCAGTCGTTCAAGATCGATGCCAACGGGTCATTGGTGTTTTTGAACCGCGTTCCCACGACCGAAGACCTCTCTGAGTCGGAAACCGTTTTTCTGGGCAATAACGAGTATGCCTACAGCTTCGGCTCAAGTTACGACGACCCGGGCACAGAGAGTTTCATCTACAAGCGCGACAGCGACGGAACGCTCAACGAAGTGGGTTCAACGGTGACCTTTCCCAAGCCCAAAAACGCCGGCGACGTTTATAACAACGACCCAGTCGCCGCCACCGACTCGACCAATCACCTTGTGCTTCCGATCTACGAGGTCAATCCGAACACGAGCGACGATGCCGGACCCTACGGGCTGGTCAGCTTCACGGCCGACTCCGAGGGCAACCTCAAGACGACCAATACCTTGAGTGAGATGCCGGAGCCCGAGCTGGGAGGGGAACTGGCAACGATGAGTATCTCGCCTTCCGGCAAACTCCTGGCTGTCGGCGCCGGGGCCTTAAATACAAAGGGATTTCAGGTGTTTCACTTCAATGGCGCCAGTCCGGTTACGAAGTACACCGGTGTGCTCCACTCCAGCGAATACTTTCTGGAATTCGGCTGGGACAAAGCGAACCACCTCTTTGCCCTGAGTTCGAGCGCCCTGCATATCTACGACGCAACCCCGACCAGCATCAAGGAAGTGTCAGGCTCGCCGATCTCGATCCCTGAAGCTTCGAGCGTTATTGTTCAGTCTCTTCAATAACTAGATTATTTAAACAAGCACTGCTAGACTGGGTGGCGCTACTATGGGCCACCCGGCGTTTTCTCGAGACTTTTAGGAGATCCTATGGCAAACCGGCTCATGGCAGGACTTACAAGCGCCCTATGTCTGGCAGCGCTTGCGCAAACCACAACCATTACGGCTTCAGCGAGCTCGGCTCCCGTGGCGTATGTATACGTCGCTCTGGACGGCTCGATCAATGCGTATACCGCCGCTGCCGATGGAACGCTTACTGAGATTGGAACCCAGCCGACGGCGGGTGCGGTCTGGCATTTGTCGGTAACCAAAAAGTTCCTGTACGGAATTGATGGCGAGTCGAATATTTGGATGTTTGCGATTGGCCCGCACGGCGCGCTGACGTCCTTAGGGGTGGTGAAAACATCGGATTACGACCCCGACAACTGCTACGCCTTTGGCGATCTGCAGGTCGACGAGACGGGCAGCAATATCTACGCGCTCGTGGGAGATTGCGACGGTCACTCGTATCTCGCTTCCTTCAAAATTGAGTCGACGGGCAAGCTGCTCTACCTGGGAAGGTCGTATGGGAATTCCTGGGCTCAGTCGCAGGTCCGGTTTACGGCAAACAACGTGTACGCGTTTCAGACAGGGTGCCAAACGAAGCCAGGCTCCCAGATTCCCACTCCGCAGACAGCGCAGTACAAGCGCGAATCGAACGGCTTCCTGACTTACCTCGGAACGACGCATGAAGTGCCGGAAGGGAGCGGGGACGAGAGCTTCTGCCCGTTCATGATGACGAGCCACGGAAACCAGCTTGCCTTCGAGTATCTCCGGTGGGGCAAGTATTCCGGCAACGGATATCCGCTCGGCGTGTACACGGTGGCATCAGACGGAAAACTGAGCACGAAGAGCAATTACGAAAACATGGCGACTACCGGAGTCTATCCGGAAACAATGAGCGTCTCCCCGTCAGGCGAAGTGTTGGCGGTGGGCGGCGATGGGGAATTCCAATTTTTCCATTTCGACGGCTCCAGCCAGCCAGTGCAGTGGAGCAGCCCGATCGCAGCAGACAACGATGTGACGGAACTTGGCTGGGACAATTCAGGTCATTTCTACGCGCTTACGGAGAGTTCGCTGTATGTGTATAAGGTGACGGCGACGAGCTATACGCAGGAGGCGGGATTGCCCAACGCGTTTACGAATGCCGGGAGCGTGATTGTGCTGTCGCTGGATTGATTAAACGTAGGGCCGGACTAAAACTGCATACAATATCACGGTGAAGGCGCTGGTTCCATCCGTCCGCTCGGTTCAAGTTCAGCGTGGAGATATGCGAAGGGAGCGAGATTGCTTTCGCCGGCGAAGGCATTCATGCCATTTTTGCCCGCCCGTCTCGACCTGCCACGATGGGACGAGGAGCCGGGGCATGATTCCGTCCATCGTCATTACCCCCCCTGCGCATGATGCCCGTGGGATTTCAACGCGACAGCCAACTTGAGGATTATCTTCCCACCCACACGCCCAACGACTGCGTATAGTTTTTGAATCGGATATCTTCGCATTCTGAGGACATGCAATGGCACAACGCGCCGCTTTCTCACTGGCCGGCTGTTTGGCTTTGAGCGTGTCCACGAGCTTCTGAGCAGAGCCAAATCCGCAGCGGAGATTGCAGATGCCGCGCAAACCTTCGGCCAGGAAGACGACATCAGCGTGATCTCCGTGACGCGGACGGCGGTGCGGGAGTCTTTGGCTGCGTGAGGTAGCAACGCGGCAATTGCATTGGCTGGTTGTGGCTGGACTATCGTTTAGGGGCAAGCATCATGAAATCCAGCAATAAGGGATCGAGAATCCATTCTTACGGCCCGGAAAGGCCTGGCTAAGAAAAGCTTTGCACTGTTGAAACATCGATCCCGCACAATCGTCATATAAAGAGATATATCCTCGTCAAGTGCTGCAGATCGGTGCAGGTTGGGCTTTCTGGAGCTGTCGAATTCGATCGGAGAGAAGGTATACCCGCATGAAGCTTGAGTGTTTTTCGCGCGATCTGAGCCGCAACATAAGGATGCGTCCGAGTCTCGTTGTTATCTTCGCCGCCGCGTTGCTGCTGGCCTCGGACCTGGTAAACAGCAACCCCCTTGGCGCGCAAGCCACGCCGCCGAACGCCGCGCAGGACATATCCGGCACCTGGCAGGGCACGCTCCACGCCGGCCAGGACTTGCGCACGGTGCTTAAGGTCACAAAGGCTGCCGACGGGAGTTACAAGGCAGACTTTTACAGCATTGACCAGGGTGGCCAACCGTTTCCGGTTACCAAAATCTCGCTGGATGCCGCGACCGTAAAGTACAACATCACGCCCTTTGACCTCAAATATGAAGGCAAGCTGAGTGCGGATGGAAAAACCATCGAGGGAACCTCGACCCAGGGGGGCAATGCGCTGCCGCTCAACTTTGCCCGGGCCACGCCGGAAACGGAATGGGCCATCCCTAAGCCGCCGCCCCCGCTTCCGCCCATGGCCGCCGACGCCAATCCGAGCTTCGAGGTCGCCACCATCAAGCCCAGCAAGCCAGACGATCAGCGCAAGGCGTTTATCGTCCGTGGAAACCAATTCTCGATCATCAACCAACCGCTTACGCAGATCATCTCTTTTGCCTACGACGTGCAGGCCAAGCAGGTGATCGGGCTGCCCGATTGGGCTGAATCCGACAAGTTCGACATCGATGGCAAACCGGACGGCGAAGGCGCGCCCAGCGGAAAGCAGTGGAAGATCATGATCCAGAAGCTGCTGGCCGAGCGCTTTGAGCTCAAGTTTCACAAAGACAAAAAGGAGCTTTCGGTCTACGTGTTGAGCGTCTCCAAAACCGGGCAGAAGATGACCAAGAACGATAGCGCGCCGAACGGCCTTCCCGGCCTCTTCTTCCAGGGACTGGGCAAACTCAACGTGCGCAACGCGCTGATGTCCGACTTTACTGGCCTGATGCAGAGTGCGGTGCTCGACCGTCCCGTGGTGGACCAAACCGGACTCACGGGCCGATTCGACTTCACCCTCAATTGGACTCCCGACGATTCGCAGTTCGGCGGAATGGGCGCCAAAGTTCCACCACCCACAGACAGCGCCGATGCGCCGCCAAATCTCTACACCGCGATCCAGGAGCAGATCGGACTCAAGCTCGAGGCCACCAGAGCCCCGGCCGA
>JBEKVS010000212.1:0-10244 GCA_049513795.1 Occallatibacter sp.
CGTGCTCAAAGCAATTTCACGCTCGCCCATCGTGATCCGCGAGATTGTCGCGCTGGGCGAAGACCTCAAGCGTGGCGTGCGCAATGTGAAAGAAGTAGTTGTCTTCGACGAGGAAGAACTCACCGAGGAAGTTGTGCAGTCGCGCGTGAAGGCTACGGTCGCTCGCATTGATGCGCTGGTGAAGCACCAGAAGAAGATCGTGGCGATTGAAGAGAAGCAGGCTGCGTCGAATGCCGTCAAGACCAAGGCATCTTCGGCGCGCCACACGCGCTGGCTCATCGCGCGCGAAAAGGTTTTTATCTCGCGCATCGTGCGTGAACTGAAGTACACGGCTCTCGAACGCAAGCGCCTGCTCGACAAAGTCAACAAGACCGTCGACACGATGCGCACGCTGGAGCGGCAGATTCGCTCGCTCGACCAGAAGTTCGACGCATCGAAAAGCGAAGAACTCAAAAAGGAATATCGCCGCCAGCAGAAAAACTGCAAGGCCGACCTGGAGAAGATCGAAGGCGACGCCGGCGTTTCCATTATCGAACTGAAGCGCACGCAGCGCGAGATGATTCAGGGCGACATGGACGCCGAGCAGGCCAAGCGCGAGTTGATCGAAGCTAACTTGCGCCTGGTAGTTTCGATCGCCAAGAAATACACCAATCGCGGACTGCAGTTCCTCGACCTGATTCAGGAAGGCAACATCGGCCTGATGAAGGCGGTGGACAAGTTCGAATATCGACGCGGCTACAAGTTCTCGACGTATGCGACGTGGTGGATTCGCCAGGCGATTACGCGCGCCATTGCCGACCAGGCACGCACCATCCGTATTCCCGTGCACATGATCGAGACCATCAACAAGCTCATTCGCACATCTCGGCAACTGGTGCAGGAACTGGGCCGCGAGCCGTCGAGCGAAGAGATTGCGCGGCGCATGGATATCCCGGTTGCGAAGGTGCGCAAGGTCCTCAAGATTGCGCAGGAGCCCATCTCGCTCGAAACGCCCATTGGCGAAGAAGAAGATTCGCACCTCGGCGACTTCATCGAAGACCGCCAGGCGGTGTCGCCGAGCGAGGCAGTAATCAGCGTGAACCTGAAGGAGTACACGTCGCAGGTGCTGCGCACGCTGACGCCGCGTGAAGAACGCGTCATTAAGATGCGCTTTGGTCTTGAAGACGGTTCCGAGCACACACTTGAAGAAGTGGGCCAAAGCTTCCAGGTCACGCGCGAGCGCATCCGGCAGATTGAAGCCAAGGCGCTGCGCAAGCTGCGCCATCCTTCGCGCAGCCGCAAGCTGAAGGCGTTTGTCGAAGGCGTGAAAGAGATGTAACCACTGCGTGGGGCGGCCGCGCTTCGCGCATGTAGGGCAGCACAAAGAATTTGAGTTCGGCTGAAGTTTGGCCGCAAAGAGCCGCAGCCTTGGAAGGGGCTGCGGCTCTTTTGTTATGCCTGCCTGTCCTTCCTGTCCAGCAGGAATCTTCAAGGCATGGCGACCCCTATACTGGGTCAAAGCTCATCAAGGAGAATCTGCGTGAACCATCTCAAATCGGTTTTCGTCCTGCTTCTGGCGTTGAAATTGGCTGGCGTCGCGATTAGCCAAACGCCCGTTCCGACTAGAACACCCACCATCGATCAGTCGCTGGAGATGCACAGCGTGGGCCAGCCGCGCATCGCTCCGGATGGAAAGCGCGTGATCTATGAGCAGTCGCGTACCAATTGGGAGAGCAATGCATTTGAGACCGACCTGTGGCTGGCAGACGCGACCACCGGCGAGCGCCATCTGCTGACCGCGGCGGCGAAGTCAAGCGACGATGCGGCGTGGTCGCCCGATGGACGATGGATCGCCTTTCTCTCAGACCGACCTGCGCCCATGGCGGGCTCTCCCGCAGACAAGACGCAAGTCTACGTGATGCCTGCCGATGGCGGTGAGGCACAGCAGCTGACCAAGATGGAGAAGGGTGTCAAGGCATTCGAATGGGCTCCCGATTCCAAAAGCATGGCCATTGCCGCGGAATCTCCCGACACCAAGCCGATGAAGGACCGCAAGGAGACCTTTGGCGAGTATCACGTCTTCCACGCCGACTATCAGATGGTGCATCTGTGGCTCGTGAATCTGCCCAAGACAGATGACGCAGGCCGCACTGCTGCCGCCGGCGAGCCCAAACTGCTTACATCCGGAGACTCGTTCAGCGTGGGCGAGTTCTCTTTTTCGCCCGATGGCAAGCGCATCGCCTTCAGCGCACAGCGCGACCCCGACCTGATCTCGGGCTTCAGCGCGGACATCTACACCGTGTCGGTCGCCGACGGCGCGGTCAAGAAGATCGTTGACACCCCGGGCCCGGAGGGCAATCCGCAATGGTCCCCGGATGGGACGCAGATCGCCTTCTCAACCTCGAATGGCAGCAAGTATTTCTTTTACGCCAACCAGCGCATTGCCGTGGTGAGCAGCGAAGGAGGCACGCCGCGCCTGCTCACCTCCGGCTTCGACGAGGACCCCGATCTGCTGCGCTGGAGCCCGGATGGAATCTACTTCTCCGCGCTGCAGAAGACCGCTTCATCGCTGTTTCTGCTCGACCCGCAGACGGAAGCAGTCAAACAGATCGAGATGCCGGGTTCGGAGATCGCCGGGCAGTTTTCCTTTTCGAAGGACTTCAAGCGCGTTGCATACCGCGGTGCCGCAGCCAACCAATATGCGGAGGTTTACAGCGCAGACCTGCCCGCAAGCTCACCGGTCAAACTGACCCATGCAGGAGCGCAGCTCGATGGATTCGATGTGGCCAAGCGCGAGGTCGTGCAATGGAAGTCTGGCGACGGAACGGTGATCGAAGGAATCTTGTACAAGCCCGCCGACTTCGACGCCAACAAGAAGTATCCGCTTCTCGTTGTCATTCACGGAGGCCCGACCGGCGTCGACATGCCCTTGACTAACGCGGATCGCTATTATCCCGTGGAAAGGTTCGTCGCCAGGGGCGCGCTGGTGCTCAAGCCGAACTATCGCGGGTCCGCGGGATACGGAGAGAAGTTTCGTTCGCTCAACGTGCGCAATCTCGGCGTGGGCGATTACGCCGACGTGATCTCCGGCGTGGATTATCTGATCGGCCAGGGCTTCGTCGACAAGGATCGCGTAGGGTCGATGGGCTGGAGCGAAGGCGGCTACATCTCGGCGTTCATCACCACGTCGAGCGACCGCTTCAAGGCGGTCTCTATCGGCGCCGGCATCTCCGACTGGATGACCTATTACGCCAACACCGACATCACCCCGTTCACGCCGCAGTATCTGCACGCAACGCCGTGGGACGATGCGGAGATCTATCGCAAGACTTCGCCCATCACCTACATCGCCAAAGCAAAAACGCCCACGCTGATTCAGCACGGCGGCGCCGATCGCAGAGTTCCCATCGCCAATGGTTTTGAACTGCGCCAGGCACTCGAAGATCATGGAGTGCCGGTGAAGATGGTGGTCTACGACGGCTTCGGTCATCCCATCAACAAACCCAAGCAGCAGCGCGCGGTGATGGAAGAGAACGAGAACTGGTTCGGCCACTATATCTGGGGCGATCCGCTTGCGCCCTCGTTGACTCCCCGAGCGGCGGCTGAGGGTAAGGACGCAAAGCCGTGACCGATTTGAGGCGCCCTATTTTCCGCTCCGACTCCTGCCGCCGGATTCCAACAAAAGACCTTGTAACGCATTCGGGTAAACTGCTCCCTGGAGATCCGCATGCACAAGGATGACGAGCTGAAAAATCGTGTTTCGCCGCTGGAAATGAGCGCCCAGGAGTTTCGAGAACTGGGCGCGCTGTTGATCGATCGCATCGCCGGTTTTCTTGAATCGCTTCCCCGTCGCCCAGTCACTCCAGCGGAGTCTCCTGCGGTTGTCCGTCAGGCTCTTGAAGCTAGCCGCACTTTGCCGCAAAGGGGGACCGATCCCGCGCAGTTGCTCCATCAGGCCGCCGACCTGTTGTTCGATCATTCTCTTTTCAACGGTCACCCTCGCTTCTGGGGATATATCACGTCGTCGGCTGCGCCGATTGGTGCGTTGGGCGATCTGCTGGCGGCCGCGGTCAATCCCAATGTTGGGGCGTGGCTGCTTTCGCCAATGGCGAGCGAAATTGAAGGCCAGACAATCCGCTGGATTGCGGAAATGTTGAGTTACCCCGTGGAATGCGGAGGACTGTTTGTCAGCGGGGGTAACATGGCAAACTTTGTCTGCTTTCTTGCCGCCCGGCAAGCGAAGGCAGGACGCGATGTACGTGCCACGGGAATGGATGGGACACGTCTTCGCGCTTACTGCTCAAAGGAGACGCACACCTGGGTGCAGAAGGCGGCGGACATTACTGGAATGGGAACAGACGCGATTCGCTGGATTCCAGTGGATGCCGAGATGCGGATCGAGGTGGCGGAGCTGAGAGCGCAGATCCGCAAGGACATTGACGCAGGCGACAGGCCGGCACTGGTAGTAGGGAATGCGGGCTCGGTCAGCACCGGAGCGGTTGACGCGCTGCCGGAATTGGCCGCGCTCTGCCGTGAGTTCGATCTTTGGTTCCATGTGGATGGAGCTTACGGCGGATTGGCGGCGGTGCTGCCGGATGCGCCCGATGCGTTCGCGGGTTTGCGCGAGGCGGACTCCGTGGCGGTAGATCCGCACAAGTGGCTCTACGCACCGCTGGAGGCGGGTTGCGCGCTGGTGCGGGACCCGGAAAAGCTGCGCGCCGCCTTTGCCTACCACCCGGTCTACTATCACTTCGGTGTGGAAGCGACAAATTACTTTGACCTGGGGCCGCAGAACTCACGCGGGTTCCGCGCGCTCAAAGTATGGCTCGCGCTGCAGCAGGTGGGCCGCGAAGGCTACGAGCAGACCATCTCCGGCGATATCCGACTGGCGCGGGCGCTATTCGACCGGATTCCGCAGTTTGCCGAACTTGAACCGCTGACCCAGTCTTTGAGCATTACAACTTTTCGATTTGTGCCCACGGATCTCGATGCATTCGATCCGAACACGGCAACTTACCTGGACAAACTCAATCTTGAGCTGCTGACCCGGTTGCAGGCCAGTGGGGAAGCCTATCTCTCCAATGCGGTTGTCCATGGAAAATTCGCTCTGCGCGCCTGCATTGTGAACTTCCGTACTTCGCTCGGAGACATTGAAGCCTTGCTGCCGATCATTGTCAGAATGGGCAAGGAACTGGACCTGGCGCTGCGGCCCGGCAGCCTTTAGTCGAGCGTCGGTGCTTCCGCCTCAAGAGTAGTCTCGGAGCTTGCGTGGTCTTGACGAGGGCGTGCAAAGCGGAGAAAAGAGCCACTGGACGCGTGGCTTCGGTCCAAAGTAATTCCGAGACCGCACTCAGCCGCCGAGGGAGGCGGATTTGGAACAAGCTGCGGCTGGTTTGACTTCAACTCGAAGCACCCAGCTCGGCTACTTCTTCCACCGTCAGTTTGAGCCCAGCCGCTGCCACATTCTTCTCTAGATGCGCGACCTTCGATGTGCCCGGAATCGGCAGCATCACCGGCGAACGCTGCAGCAGCCAGGCGATGGAAATCTGCGCCGGAGTGGCTTGGTGGGCGGCCGCGATTCGCGCCATGATTTGCGCTTGTGGATGTTCGGGCTTGAGCATCTTGCCCCCGGCCATCGGATACCAGGGCATGAATCCGATGCCCTGCTGTTCGCAATACTTGAGCGTTTCCTCATGCCGCCGGTCGGCCAGACTGTATCGATTCTGGACAGTGACGACCTGGACAATCTTGCGGGCCTCTTCAATTTCGGCGGGCGTTACTTCGCTCAGGCCGATGTGTCGAATCTTGCCTTGCTCCTGCATTCGCTTCAACGCGCCAAGGGATTCTTCAAGCGGCGTGCGCGGGTCGATGCGGTGCAACTGGTAGAGGTCGATGCGCTCGAGCTTCAGCCTGCGCAGGCTCATCTCGACACATTGAATGAGATAGCCGGCGCGGCCCACGTATTCGGTCTTCGCTGGACCCTGGCGCGTAATTCCCCCCTTGGTGGCGATCACCAGGTGTGGCTCATACGGGTGAAGAGCTTCAGCAATGAGTCGCTCGGCAATCTCCGGTCCGTAGGCGTCGGCGGTGTCAATCAGATTGACGCCCAGTTCGACGGCGCGGCGAAGAACGCGGCGGGCCGCGCCGGGGTCGTCCGGCTCGCCCCACGCGCCGTCTCCCACCAGGCGCATAGTGCCGTAACCGAGGCGATTTACGATCAGGTCGCCGCCGACGGAGACTTTGCCGCTTGCCGCGGCCAAAGAATTCATCATGTACTGATGCTAAGTCAATCAGATTATTTGGAGGCCAAAACCTGCTCAGGATCCTTATCCACGCCGCCGAAAAGACGCGATGGTTTGGCTGACGGGGTATCGCATTGGGAACCCTGCCCTGGCCGGTTGCGTATCCTGCTATCGAGAGCATTATTCTGAAGGCAAAGCAAGACCTTGAAGGAAAGCAAGACCTTGAAGGCAAAGCAGAACCTTGAAGGCAAAGCAAGACCAGGAGAACGAACCATGAGCACCTTACCCTATCCCAGCCAGCAAGCCATCTTCTATCAGCAATACGAAACGGTGCGCCGCGACGAAGTGGTTGGCATTTTGCTGGCCTTGTTTCTCGGGTGCTTCGGTGTGCACCATTTCTACCTGCGCCGCACCGGCCTGGGTATCCTTTACCTCTGCTTCTTCTGGACCGGCATTACCGCGATTCTGGGGTTGATTGAGTGCTTCTTCATGCCCGGGCGCGTGCGCGAATTCAACGCCATTCAAGCGGCCGGAATTGCCGCCGCGCTGGGCATCCCGACTCCGGGATGGAGCCAGCCCATCAATGTGACGGTCAATATGCCCGGTGGTATGCCCGGTGGTGCAACGCCCGGCGCAGCCACTTCGCCCTCCAACCAGCCGGGTGCGCTGCTGGCGTGCGGAAGATGTCAGCATCCCAATCCGCCGGGCGCCCGTTTTTGTGCGGCATGTGGCACCACGCTATAGGGATCGCGCTCGCGAAGCTTCAGCCAAGCCGCGCCAGGCATGCAGGCCTACATATTGGCGTGGCCAGAGCGCATCGACTCATTGAACTGCGGCTTGGTAAAGTTCAACGCCGCCTCAAGCTTGGCATGATACTCTTGACCGCCCGCCAGCAATGCCGGGGTGGCGGCGGCAAACTCGCCATCCAGCACCATCAGGCCTTCGCCGGCTTCATGCCCGGCCATGCGCAACAGGTCAGCCTCGGTCGTATTCAGATACTGCGCATCCCGCGGGTCGGCGATCCATACCGGCTTGCTTTCGCCCAGAACGCCCGAGAGCCAATAGACTTTGCGCAGCAAAAACTCGAGCCGCTCGGCGTCGGTGGTCTCGGTGAAGAGAAATCGCTTCTGCCAGCGGCTGTAGTAGCGCGTGGTTACCGGCACCGGCTGGCGGTTTCCTGATTTCACAAACTCCAGTTGCCCGTAGTCCACCGTCTTGCGCACGGCGTTATAGACAAAGCTCTCCGCGAAGGGCTGCTCCATGGCTGGGACGATCTCGGCGAATGTAAGCGTGACGGCGGCGGCCAGTTTGGCGTGCAGGTTGTGTGCGCCTCCATCGGCAAGCTGCATCTCGCCATGAACGATGAACGTGTCCGCGCCCGAGGTTGAGCGATGCGCGGGCCATGCAAACTGGCCAAAGGCGATGGGCAGGCCGCCCAGAGTTACGTAGCACTCGGGCCGCGGATTGCGCAGGCGCCTGGCTTCCGCGGCCAGGTGGGCCGTGAGCGTGGGCAGCAGCTCAGGCTTGTTGAATTCAAATGTTTCGGTGATCTCAAGTTTGAGCGTGCGCGGGGCCGGCCCGGTGCCGGGTAAGCCAATCTCGAAGACCGAAGTGGGCTCTCCGTGAAAGTCGGTGCCGGTGGTTGAGGTGACGAGCACCAGCCCGGCTTGCGCGGCTGCTGCTTGAACGGAAGTGAGAAGGGTGGACTTTGAAGCGACGCTCATGGACAATCCTGCGGGCAAGAATATGTGTATCTCCATTCTAAGGGAGCAGGCTCGGAAGCGGTCTGCCGGACGCCCCATTTACAATGAGAGACGTGCCCAACGATCCGCGACAGCCGATCATTCTTGCCGAGAATCTGGTCAAGGTCTACGCGGCGGGAAGGCTCCAGGTCACAGCCGTGCGAGGCGTCTCACTTTCCGTTGAGCCGGGTGAGTTTGTAGCTATCGTGGGCCCATCAGGCTCGGGCAAATCCACACTCTTTTACCTGCTTGGGGGGCTGACTCAGGCCACTTCTGGGCGCGTTGTGATCGACGGGGTTGATTTTGCCACCCTCAACGACAGTGAACGCACCCGGCTGCGCAAGCATCGCATCGGGTTTGTCTTCCAGAAGTTCAACCTGCTGCCGACGCTCTCGGCGATGGGCAATATTGAGATCGCCTACGAGGTCAGTGGCCGCGCTTCCGGTCCGAACGGGAAGCCGCTTGACCGCAAGTACCTTGACCACCTTAGCAATTTACTGGCGATTCAGGGCCGGCTCGAGCATCGGCCATCGGAATTGAGCGGCGGCGAACAGCAGCGCGTTGCTATTGCAAGAGCGCTGATCACGCGGCCGGCGATTGTTTTGGCTGACGAGCCGACGGGTAATCTGGATACAAAGAACTCCGATGCCGTGCTGCAAATGCTTTTGAGGTCGAATCGCGAGCTGGGTCAGACGACGCTGATGATTACGCACAATCCGGAGGCGGCCGCGATTGCCAGTCGCATCCTGTACATGCGGGACGGAGAGATCGTTCGGGAGGAAGCGGGCAGGCCGGTGGGCCTGGCCGCTCAGGCCTCAGACCGTGCCTAGGAAATAGGGTCGCCAGGCCGGCGTCCGGTTGACCGCGCAGGTTTGACCAGCTTTCGCGCCGCCCCGTATACTCATTACTGCAACAAGCGGGAGTAGCTCAGTGGTAGAGCATCGCCTTGCCAAGGCGAGGGTCGCGAGTTCAAATCTCGTCTCCCGCTCCATTCGACTCTGAGGCAGCCATTTAATTCGGCAGCAGAGTGGTCTGGAGCGACTCGAAGTACTCTAAAAGGCACCCCTGCCAAGGCGCGGTACCCAAGTGGTAAGGGAGAGGTCTGCAAAACCTTTACGCGTCGGTTCGATCCCGACCCGCGCCTCCAATTCTTTCTTAGATTTACAGCCCATGAAGAGAAGGAGCCAATCTTCGATGTAGCGAGGATTGTAGCGGGTGCAATGATAGACGTTGTGGTTCTGCCGATGAATGGGACTGGAAGCGCGTTCAGATCCGTGCGCGTCTAATAGTGTATCCTCGTTGGGGATCTGGGAAAGGAGAAGATCATGCCGTCAGTTCTAGATGTGGCTCAGTACATTCTTGACGCCCGTGGCCCTATGACGACCATGAAGCTCCAGAAGCTGGTTTATTACAGCCAAGCGTGGTCCATTGTGTGGACGGACGATCTCCTATTCCCCGAGGAAATTGAGGCTTGGAAAAATGGTCCGGTAGTTCGCCCGCTTTGGGAAGCGACCCGCGGCAGTTTCCGAGTCAGCGGAATTCCAGGCGCTGATTCCAACAAGCTCTGGGAAGGGGATCGTGACACAGTTGATCGGGTGCTCCAATTCTATGCCGGTCACGATGCTCAGTGGCTTAGCGATCTAACCCACTTGGAGGACCCTTGGAAGGACGCTTACGCTCAGGGCCAGAATACGCCGATCACCCCGGAAGCAATGGCTGAGTACTATTCAAGCCTTCCCCCTGATGAGCAAGCGTGAAGCTCGAATTGCTCGACAACTCGCAAATCAACTAAAGAACGATGAAAAGTCTGCTCGTCTCCGCGAGCGTGTGCACGAAGAACGTCATGCGCGCGCGGAGCTGCAGCCCGGCCAGAAGAGTCCTCGTGTAGGAGCAAATCCAGGCTCAATTTACAACCAGAACATGACATGGACTTGCGAAAGCCCCGATGTGGCAGGCGCATGGTCATGGGGCATTAATCGTCAATGGTCTCAAGAAGAATGGAACGATACGATCCTTCCGAAGCTTCAGGAACGGGCGAGATTGACCTGGGGCGAGATTGACAACATGGTTTCGGGCTCAGTGGATTCGCGCCATAAAATGCATCACAATATGGACGTCGTGCAGATCTGTGAGGAAGCACAATATCGTCTCGTTGAATTAGACCAATACACGGATGTGATTTTTAGATTTCGCTTGGGGAATCTGCGGCGTTTATGGGGATTTCGGCAGCTTACTCAGTTTGAGATTCTTTGGTATGACCCCACTCATCGAATTTACCCTA
>JBEKVS010000213.1:0-10210 GCA_049513795.1 Occallatibacter sp.
CTTCTCGAAACGCCGCACGGCGTCACTCCATTCACGCCCGACCATCTCGACAAGCACGGCCCCTACGACATCGGCCCCATGCCCGAAGGCATGCCCACCCTCAAGCCCATCGACGAAGATGCGGCCCACTTCCTCATTCGCCAGGTGCGCGCGCATCCGCACCAGGTCACCATCTACGCCGCTGGCCCGTTCACCAACATCGCGTTGGCGATCAGCATCGATCCCGAATTCGCCGCCCTCACCAAGGGAATCGTGCTCATGGGCAGCAGCCTCAGTCCGCAAACCGACGATCCGGAATTCGCCACCAACCCGCGCCACGAGTTCAACTTCTGGTTCGATCCCGAGGCCACGCACATTGTTCTGCACGCCGACTGGCCGCGCGTCGACGTGACCACCGTCGATGTCTCCATCAAAGCCCCCTTCACGCAGAAGATGCTCGACGAGATTTCGAAATCGCAGACCCCCACCGCGAAGTACATCGCCGCATGGAGCCAGGACCGCTATTATCTCTGGGACGAGCTCACCGCCTGCGCCTGGCTCGACCCCACGCTCATCACCCAGGAGAAGCTCCTGTACATGGACGTGGATCTGAGCCACGGCCCCAGTTACGGCGACACGCTCACCTGGACGGAAAAATTCAAGCCGGCGACAGGCGTGCGCCAGGTGCATGCGCAGGTCGACCTCGACCTGCCTCGCTTCCAGAAGATGTTCGTAGACTTGATGACCGCCGCACCTGCACAATAAGTCCGCAGCCGCCGAACAACGCCGGCCAGGGAGCATCGCATGACGCAGGAATCGATCTTAGGCACAAGCAAGCTGATGGCCTTCGCGCCCGTCACCGACCCCGCCCGCGCTCGCGCATTCTATGAGGGTGTGCTCGGTCTGCGCCTGGTCGAGGACGAAGCTCCCTTCGCGCTCGTCTTCGACGCCAATGGAACCATGCTGCGCGTGACGCCCGTCGGCGAGCATCGCCCGCAGCCATTCACGGTGCTCGGTTGGGAAGTCGAGTCGATTGAAAGCACCGTGCAGCGCCTCATGGAAGCCGGCGTAGTCTTTGAGCGCTTCCCCGGCATGAACGACGGCCACCCGCTCGCCATCTGGACTTCTCCCAGCGGCGCACAGATCGCCTGGTTCAAAGACCCCGACGGAAACCTGCTCAGCGTGACGCAGTTCTAGCATTTCTTAAAAGGGTGTGAACTTTGGGTGCCCCACCCTCGCCGCGTCTTTGTTTTTGCGGCTAGGGTGGGATCGCTATGCAGCAAAAGGGAGAAGCGCTTTAAAAGGCTGCACTACTTGCTCGCGCCCTTCTTCGCCACAGCCGCTTTGCCCGCCTGCGCAGTACTGGCCATGGCCTGATCGATGTCCGAATAAAGCTGCTGGGCCGGATTGAGAACCTGCTGGTAATTGGGGCCGTTTCCGCCCGCCGTGACAATGAAGATGGTCGGCGTGCTGCTGATCCCGGTGCGCCGCCCAAGCTGGTTGTCGGCGTCCACTTCCTGCGCCAGCTTGCCCTGCGGGTCCATCGCGAAAGGCAACGCCAGGCCGTGACTCTGCGCGAACTTCAGCGTGAATTGATACAGCGAGTCGGGGTTATAGATCGAGCTCTGATTGGCGAAGATCTGATCGCGATACTCGTCGCCCAGAGCCTTGCTCTTCTCATCGAACCAGCGCGCGTCGATGGCCGCATTGCGGCTCCAGTTGTGGTACGGAATGAGGTAGTCGTGCCGCACCCAGGGAATTTTGTACTGCGCGGCAGCCGCTTTCAGCGTGGGATTGGCCGCCGCACACGACGGGCATTGCAGGTCGTCGAATTCAACAATAGCCACCCGCGCCCCCGCCGGCGGATGCAGCGCCGAAACGTCGAGAACCTGAATCGGCGTCTGGGCGCGGGCCGCCATCGCGCCAACGGCAAACAGTGCGATTGAGAGTAAGGCTGCCGGAGCGAAGCGGCGCCGGCTGCCGATGGGATTGGAGAGCAAGAAAAAGTACATGCTGTTTGGACGGACCATTCAGGCTGATTGTAACGGCAGACTTTAACGCCTGTCGCGTCCGGCAAAACCGCTTCAGCGCGAACGCGTGTCCGCGATGGCCTGATCGATGAGTTGATAGAGCTTGGTGCGATCCACAACCTCGACAAACGGAGCGCCCTTGCTGCTCGCCGTCACCACCCAGATGGTGGGCGTATGCTCGATGCCGATACGCTGGCCGAGCGCATAATCGGCCTTCACATCCGCCGCGAGCTTACCCTGCGGGTCAACGGCAAACGGCAAAGCGATGCCCTTGCTCTGGGCAAATTTGTCGGTGAAGTCGTGCAGAACTTCCGGGCTCGTAATCTGCGGCTGGTTGGCGAAAACAGCGTCGCGATACTCGTCGCCAACGGCCTTGCTCTTCAGGTCGAACCAGCGCGCATTCACCGCCGCATTGAAGCTCCAGGCGTGAAAGGGCAGCGGGAAATCGTGCCGCACCCAGGGAATCTTGTACTTGCCGGCAGCCTCCTTAAGCAGCGGGTTGGCGCGCGCACAATCCGGGCACTCCAGGTCTTCGAACTCGATAATCGCCACGCGCGCCCCCGCCGGCGGACGCAGCGCGGACGGATCATGCACCGGCGTGCCCTGCGGCGGAGGCGCAAACTGGGCGTATCCGGTTGAACCAAAAAGCAGCAGGGCGGCCGCGCCCATGGACAGCGTTGCCGGGCGGATGCGGAAGCGTGCGCAAGCAGGACGAACAAGAAAAGCAAAACCAAGCATCACGGTCAGATGACTCCCTATCGGCCATTGTAATGGGAACCCGCGCTAGAGTGCCCTGCCATCTGCAGCGCCACCCCCGATCGCGTCAACAAGCCAAATCGTCGCAAGCCAAATCGCCGCAAGCCGAATCGCCCCGCCTTCAATTCTGTCTCGTTGCGGCAGTTTCAAGCGGCGCATCAAGCGGCGTATCGAGAGGAGTATCAAGCGGCGCATCGAGAGGCGAATCGAGAGGAGTATCGAGCGGATTGGAACCTGCCTCTCTTCCCGGAGGGAAGGGCGAGAATAGCCCAGGATGTAGTCCGCCATTGCGGACGAAATCCTGGGACAGCTTCCAGCCTGGAATCCAGCGTCCCGGAGGGCCGCATCGAATCCCCTCATTGCGGCTCGAAATGGTGTCGCTATCCGCGATCGCGCCGTCGCTGCTCGATCCATCTGCGCCATTTGTAGTCGGCAACAACCGACCCTGCAACCAGCATTACGATCACAATGCCGAAGAGGATCTTCAATTGCCGCCCGCCTTCACCAAGTCAAAAACTCTTCCCCAGTCTATCGCCCGACCACGATCACCGTGAAGCTCCCCGGAACAATCGCCGGCCGCGGATGCGGATTGTCCGCCGTGGGATCGGGCCGCGGTCCCATCTCCGCGGTCACGAGATAGATTCGATCAGCGGCCGAATCATAAGCCATCGTACGCGCGCCGCGTTGCGTTGGAAGCGTCTCGATGGTGGTATAGGCGGGCGTGGACGCGTCGACTACCGACAACACTCCCTCCCCGCATGAAGCAAAAGCCAGCTTGTGAGCCGCATCCCAGCGCGCGGCATCCGGGCCATCCCCGATTGAGGGCGTGGCCAGAACCTTCCCGGTCTTGGCGTCCACAACGCCCATCTTCTTCCCGTCACACACCGGAAAGAGGCGCGACCCGGCCACGTCGAAGGCCAGGCCGCTGGGGCCGTCGCACCCGGTAATAGGCCACTCCGCGGTCAACTTTTTCGTGTGCGCATCCAGCCGCACAATCTCGCTCTTGTCTTCGATATTGTCGAAGACCAGACCTTTGCCATCGACGGCGGGGAACTCCGGTTTCCCGGGCAGGGGAATATTCGCCACGACTTTGCGCGTCGCCGCATCGATCACCGCAGCATCCTTGCTGCGGCCATCGAAAGCCCAGACCGTTTGCGTGGCCGGCTCAAACACAATGCCGTCCGGATTCTGCCCGCCGGTGGGAATGGTGGCGACAATAGCCAGCGTCGCCCGGTCAAACACCACCACCGCGTTCCCACCGCCGTCCGAAATGTAGCCGAACTTGCCGGCGTCATCGAGGGCGATGCCGTGCGTGCCATGCAGGCCGGTAATGGCCCCGATGACCTTGCCCGTCGCCGTATCCACAACATCTACCCGGGCTCCGTGGGTGATGTAAATGCGGTGGGCTGAAGGGTCGGCGAGCAAATAATCCCATCCCCCGTCTCCTCCGATCTTCCATTTGTCGAGAATTTTGTAAGGCTGCTGCGCCGAGGCGAGGCCGGACGAAGTAAATGAGCCGGAAAGGGCAACGAGAACGATGACGAACAGAATGCGAGAAGCGAGGCTGCGCTGGAACATGCGATGGTCTCCCGATTAGCTTTGTTTGATTAAGTGCTGGATATTCATGCAAATGAAGTCTGCCACAGCGAGATTAAGGCGTCCTGAAGGTGCGCCTCGGCGCCCGGCAATCGCATGAACCGCGTCGTCCCGCAGGCGCACGAGCGCTGCGCCTTTTGGCACCTCTACTGCCGGTGTTGTTGACGGCCAATGCCGAAGCCCGCATTTCCTCCCGGAGGGAGAGGACGACAGTAGCCCCGGATGGAGTCCGCCATGGCGGACGGAATCCGGGGAAAGCTCCCGACAGCATCGTCCAGCCCCGTAGGGGCCGATCGAACCCGCATCGCACCGTGTTTGTTATCTCACCTCGCCTTAACCCGTTCATTCCACCATGGGAAGACGAACCGTCACCGTCGTTCCCTGGTTGGGAAGTTTGGGGTTGGCCTGGCTGGTGATGGTGATGGACCCTCCCGCCTTTTGCACGATGGCCTTCGATATGGCCAGTCCGAGCCCGGTGCCCCCCGTGTTGCGGGTACGTGATGGATCGCCGCGATAGAAGCGGTCGAAGACGTGCGGCAAAACATCCGCGGCAATGCCGCTCCCTCGGTCCCGCACGACGAACACGGCCATCGATGCACCGTTGCTGGACTCGCATGTCAGCCCCAAATCCACTGTGGAAGCCGAAGGGCTATGCTGCAAGGCATTGAGCAGCAGGTTGGAGACCAGCATGTTGCAGTCATCCTCCGGGGTGCGAACCCTGATATGCGATGCCGATGCTTCCGCGGCCAGGTCCTTGAGAGAGACCTGCACATCGCGCAAAGTGGAGATGGTTTCCATCTTCACGACGGCCACACGCAGGCACGCAACCAGATCGGCGGTCGCCTCACCGCCTGCTTCGGGCGCCACGCTTTCGGCCCGCGCCAGGGTCAGCATCTGCGCCACCAGGTTCTCCAGGCGTTGAGAATCGATCAGGCATCGCTCCAGCCCAGCTTCATATTCCTCTGGAGTGCGGCGTTTGATGGTGAGCAACTGAATCGAGGACTTGGTCACCGCAACCGCCGTTTTGAGCTCGTGCGCCGCATCGCTTACAAAGGCTCGCTGCTGCATGAATGAGCGCTCCAGTCTTTGCAAAACACTTTCCAGAGCGTGCGTCAGCGGAGCCAGCTCACGCGTCGAGTAGGCGCTGGCCGGCGGAGAGAAATGCCAAGCATCGACGGAGACATGGGAAGCAAGCGCAGCCAGCTGGCGCAGCGGAAGCAGGCCGCGGTGCAGCAACCACGCAATCAGCGGCCCCGTGACCAGCAGCAGCAGAACGCTGCCCGCTGCGTAGAATTCGACCGCCCCGCGAATGGCGTGCCAGACATGAGAAACTGGCGAGCCGTACACCACGACCACCTGGCGCACCTTGCCGCCGCCCGGCTCGAGGGGGTCTATGGTGCGCGCACCGTGGATGCGCAACATGCGGTAATGATGGCCGTTTATCGAGGATTGCGAGAACTCGCCCGGCGGCTGCGTTTCTGAGCCCGGCACTTGCATTTGTGAGCCCGGCACTTGCGCTTGTGAATTCGCACCCCCACCCTGCCAATTGGTAGACCGGCCAAGCAAATGCCCCGATCCGTCCCAAACCTCGAAGACGTCCTCCGAAGGAATATGCAAATCGGCCTTGTCGAGGATGACGTTGTCGCCCGAATCATCCGCGTCCTGCACCGCTCCAAGAACCGAATCGGCCCGCCCGCGCAGCATGACGTCGAAAGCGCGAAAGTGGATGTGGCGCTCATAGCCGAACGAAAGAACCACCACCAGGATGGAGGAGACCAGCTCAACCGCGAGCACCGCAATCACGAGACGGAAAGCGATGGAGCGCGGATGGAGGGAGAAACTCATCGGCCGCGCTCCGAAATCAACCGCGCCGTGGCTTGCGATTCGGAGCCTGGCTCCTGCGCCGATGGCTCGCTTGCTAAGGGTCCGTCGGGGATGGGTCCGTCGGGGACCGAGGCATCCGGAGCCAGCCGGTAGCCGCGCCCGCGCATGGTTTCAATCACCGGCTCCGACTCCGGAACGGCGGAATCGAGCTTCCTGCGCAGGTTGGAAACGTGGGCCTCGATCACGTTCGAGTGGTGCTCCCAGTTGAAGTCGTAAAGATGTTCGAGCAGTTCGCGCTTGCTCACGATGACTCGCGGCCTGTGGATGAGGTACTCAAGGATGCGGTACTCCGTCGGCGACAGCTCGATAAGCACCCCGTCGCGGTGCACCGACTGTTCGAGCGTGTTGACCTTCAGGCCCAGTGCGCTGAGCGTCGGGTGCGAAGCTCCTTTGCCACGGCGAATAAGAGCCTTGGCGCGCGCGATGAGTTCACCCAGGTCGAAAGGCTTGGCCAGGTAGTCGTCCGCGCCGGCGTTGAGAAGCTTGATGATGGAGTCGGCGCCCTCTTTGGCGGTGAGGATGAGCACCGGCGTCGCGTCGCGCCGCGCGCGCAGGCGCTTGAGCAGGCTGAGGCCGTCGAGTTTGGGCAGCATCAGGTCGAGGACGATCAAGTCGTAGCACGGATTGCGCGCAAATTCGTCTCCCGCCAGCCCATCCTCCGCCCAATCCACCGCAAATCCCGGACCATCGCGCAGGGCCGCAGCCAGGTTCTCGGCCAGCCGAACCTCGTCTTCCACCAGCAGCACGCGCATAAAGCCAGGTCTCCAATGGCCAGTATGAACCAATCCGAATTAAGGCGCGCTGAACCTCAGTCGCGAGAACCGGCCATCACTCACCGGGTAGTCATCACCGGGGTAGCCATGCGCTCCATCGACTCCCGGAGGGAGTACACGAGAATAGCCCCGGATGAAGTCCGCCGCAGCGGACGCAATCCGGGTAAAGCGTTCCAACCGAATCCCCTGCCCCGTAGGGGATCGTCTCCCGGAGGGAGTACACGAAAATAGCCCCGGATGAAGTCCGCCGCAGCGGACGCAATCCGGGGTAAAGCGTTCCAACCGAATCCCCAGCCCCGTAGGGGATCGACTCCCGGAGGGAGTACACGAGAATAGCCCCGGATGAAGTCCGCCGCAGCGGACGCAATCCGGGTAAAGCGTTCCAACCGAATCCCCAGCCCCGTAGGGGATCGACTCCCGGAGGGAGTACACGAAAATAGCCCCGGATGAAGTCCGCCGCAGCGGACGCAATCCGGGGTAGCCGACGCAGCCGTGTCGATCGGCCCCGTAGGGGCCGCGCGAACATCCGCGGTACCATGCCCTCGCGCGGTCCTCCGAACCTTAATCGGAATCCGCCCCGCATGCGTTACCCTCAAAGTTGCCGTTCAAGGCTTCAAGGTCAATCCGTTTGCGCGTCATTCTCTCCAACATCGGAACCTTCGGGGATATCAATCCGCTCATTGCCATTGCGCTCGAGCTGAAGCGCCGCGGGCACACACCGGTCATGGCCGTTCCGGCCGTGTTCGAGGGGAAGATTCGGCCGCTGGGAATCGAGTTCCGCGCTGTTCGTCCCGATATTAATCCAGAAAACACCATCCTGGTAGAGATGATTTACGACGTAAAGAAAGGCACCGAACGCGGCCTGCGCGAGTTTCTCTTCCCAGCTTTGCGCCAGACCTATAACGACCTGATGGATGCCGCGACCCAGCCCGCGCGCGCCGATCTTCTTCTGCTCGGCGAGTTGAACTATGCCGGCCCGCTGGTGGCCGAGAAGACCGGGATTCCCTGGGCCAGCTACGTGCTCGCGCCGCTCAGCTTTTTCTCCGCTTCCGACCCGCCTGTCCTTCCCATGTATCCTCGCCTGGCACAGGCCGACAAAACCGTGCCTGGAATGGGTCGCGCCATCCGCCGTCTGGCCCGCTTTGTCAGCCGCAACTGGCCCCAGCCCATCTACGACCTGCGCCGCGAGCTTGGCCTGCCGCGCGGCCGCAACCCCCTGTTTGACGCCAAGCACTCGCCCTACCTGGTGCTGGCCCTTTTTTCCCGCGTGTTGGGCGTCGAGCAGAAGGATTGGCCGCCGCACACCAGCATCACCGGCTTTTGCTTCTACGACGCCGATGCCGGTAATGCGGCTTTGCCCACCCACCTGGAACAGTTTCTTGCCCACGGACCTGCACCAGTCGTTTTCACGCTGGGCTCCGCAGCGGTCTTGGCCGCGGGCCGGTTTTACGAGTTCTCTGCCAAAGCCGCCATCAAGCTAGGGATACGCGCCGTTCTGCTGATCGGCTCTGACCAGCGCAACCGCCCACCCCAGGCTCTTCCCGAATCGATCTGCGTAGCCGAATATGCGCCGTATTCAGCGCTATTCAAGCGCGCCGCGTTGGTAGTGCACCAGGGCGGAGTGGGAACCACCGCGCAATGCCTGCGCGCCGGCAAGCCGATGCTCATCATGCCCTATTCGCACGACCAGCCCGACAACGCCCGCCGCGTCCGCCGTCTCAAGGTCGCGCGCGTCATTCAGCGCGCCTACTACACGCCCGTGCGCGTAGCCCGCAAGCTGAGAGCCATGCTGGAAGAACCCAAGTTCGCCCGCCGTGCCGAGTTGGTAGCCCGCCGCCTGGACCGCGAAGACGGAGTCCGCTCGGCATGCGACGCCCTCGAGGAACTCCACCGGAATGAGCTTTACCGGAACGCATCGTCGCGTCCCGTATGACTTACCCCATGTCACGCGCCGATCCGCTCCACCGCATGACTTCTGCCGCATGAATCATCGACACGAAACTTAGAGCAGTTTCGGAATTTGTGTGGCCTTGATGAGGGGCGAGCAAGGTGGCTCTTGCTTGAGGAAAAAGCCACTTGAGTGTGTGCTTTCGGTCTACTGTAATTCCGAAACTGCTATAGCCTTGGAAATCTCCCCAACGGTTGACGGGCGGAAACTGGGTGAAGATCGGCTCGCGGTTCCCGGTCATCCGCTCTCCCAGATCGCGGTTCCCACTCAGCCGATCTCCCGGAGGGAGCGAACGATAGTAGCCCAGTATGGAGCGAAGCGAAATGCTGGGATATGGAGCGAAGCGAAATGCTGGGATCGCCGGCCGAAGCACGGGATGCGCCCCGGCGGGGCGCTGCGATAGCGCCTTCGCAAAAGCTGAACCGGGATTCCCGCAAGTTGAATGTCTTCGAGCGATTGCTTTCCCGCCGGCGCATGTCCGCATGGCCCGTTCACTTGCTCGCATACTCCTTAGTCTGCCCCGTGCGTCCGTTGGTCACCGAAAAACTCCCATCCGGTGACGCAACCACCTTGATCCACGCCCCGTCCGCGCCGCCCTTCAAATTAGCGATCAGCGGCTCGGCGCTGTTATGCGCCGCGTCAGAATCCTCCGCCGTATGCAGCATCCACAAATCTTCCAGCCCCGGGCTCTCATGCACTGTCTGCCAGGCTTCCGGGCTACCCGCCTTGTGCGCGCCGTTATCCATAATGGCCACGCGCGGATGAATGGCATCCACGAACGCCTTCGAGTTCGACAGATTGAAGCCGTGATGATTCACCAGGTAGAGGTCGACCGTGCCGATCAGGTTGTTGGGGCACACCAGCGGAATCTCTTTAGCCTTGGTCAGATCGCCAAGATCGAGAAAACGGAACTTGCCGAAGCGAATCAGCACCCCTGTCGAGCGTGGATTCTCCGTGGTGTCCAGGTCCCACTTCGGCTCCGTGGCGCACAGCGGGTTAGGCGTCGCCTTGACACCCGGCACCGACGAAATGTGCTCGCCATCGGCCGTGATAACGATCACGTCCAGCCCCGGCACCAGGATTCTGTCGCCGGGATGAACAATGCGCCGCGGCTTGCCTTCAATGGCTTTCAAGTACGCTGCATAGTCGTGCCGCGTAATGTCGGAGTCTTCCCGGTTCACGCCGTGGTCGATAAACTCGCCCACTTGCACGTGCTTCACAAGCTCCGGCACGCCGCCCACGTG
>JBEKVS010000214.1:0-9953 GCA_049513795.1 Occallatibacter sp.
GCGGCCATCGATGCCTGCGCCAAGGCGGGCGGTGGGACTGTTTCTCTCGCGCCGGGGGTTTACCGCTGCGGGGCGGTGATCCTCAAGTCCAACATCACGTTCAACATTGGAGAGGGCGCAACTCTGCTGGGCAGCACCAGCCTGGACGACTACATATCGAGCGGGCCGGAGAACAAGCACCTGATCATCGCCAAAGATGCGGAGAACGTAACCGTGCTCGGGGCAGGCCGCATTGACGGCCAGGGGTCGGCGTTCTGGAAGCCCTCCGGGAAGACCCCAAAGCCGCCCGAGGAGGGCTGGAACGATGTGATTGCGCGCTACTGGGCACCGATTGGCCCGCGACCCAGCCCTATGCTTAACTTTGTCAACTGCAAGGGGCTGCGCCTCGAACAATTGCACATCGGAGGTGCGGCGGGCTGGACGATGCAGTTCTTGAACTGCGACCAGGTCGGCGTTCGCGGCATCACGGTGAAAAACCCCAACTATGGCCCCAATACGGATGGGATGGACATTGTGGGTAGTTCGAACGTCCTGATATCGGATTGTTCGGTCTACACGGGAGACGACGCAATTGTCCTGAAGAGCGACAAATACACCAATGATCAACCGCATGTGACGAGGAATATTACGGTCACCAATTGCGTAGTGACCACGTGCTGCAATGGTTTGAAGATCGGAACGGAGACGCAAGGCGGGTTTGAAAATATTACGATCACCAACTGTACGGTGCATAACGACGACGTCAACCTGCGCGAACGCGTGAGCGCAGGGATCGCGCTGGAGATGGTGGATGGCGGATGGATCGACGGCGTACACATTTCGGGAATCAAGATGCAGCGCACACGCACGCCCATCTTCATCCGGCTGGGAAACCGCTCGAAGAAATTTGACAATCCCCAGCACGGGTTGCGCAACGTGACCATCGAGAACGTCCAGGCATCGGAAGCGATTGTCACCAGCACCATCACCGGGATCGAGA
The DNA here is from genome assembly GCA_049513795.1 of Occallatibacter sp. Classification (GTDB taxonomy): domain Bacteria; phylum Acidobacteriota; class Terriglobia; order Terriglobales; family Acidobacteriaceae; genus Telmatobacter. The sequence goes on from JBEKVS010000214.1 coordinate 980, forward strand.
ACGCGTATGTCGAGAATGTGACTCTTTCGAATATCAAGATCGACGGCGCCGTGGCGGGCCAGAAGGATTGGGTGGATCGCCCGGTTCCCGAACATCCGGATAAGTATCCGGAATCCCATATGTTTGGCATGCCGCCGGCCTCGGGGATTTATTGCCGTCATGTGCGCGGTTTGCAACTGTCCGACGTAACTTTCCGCTCACCGGCAGACGAGCAACGCCCGGTGATGATCTGCGACGACGTTCGGGACATCAAGGTCTCCGCGCTGAGTTCCACGTCGAACAAGGGACAAGAGCCTGTGGTGAAGCTGATTCAATGCGCTAATGCCGTGATCTCGCATTCTGCGGCGCCCATTGGATCGAAGCCCTATTTGGCCGTCGAAGGTCACGATTCTGCGTCGATCGTCTTATCGGGATGTGACCTGCACGGAGCCAAGCGTGCATTTGACACATCCGGCGATGTGCCGGCCGGAGCAGTCACCGAGAACGACAACCGCTGAACAACGCCTTTATCAAGCGGAATTCGCGAACTGGCTCTAGCGTCCGCACCCGAATATGGGGTACTATTGGAAAACCCGCCGGTCATCGGCCACGGAGGACAAGCATGTTCACGACTGTCGCCGTTCGACCTACCCGCTGAACATTGCCTCGGGCTGATTCATCCCTCAGCCGCTCCAATAGCGGCACCCCGAGGACGCGCAAACCCCGGGTTCCAGCACTGCACATTTAAGTCTTGATCGCAGCGTGACCCTTCGCTTGTGCCATGCCCTTTGGATGGCATTGTGGAGTTCCCTATGTCCCTTCTTGAATCTATTACGCCGCAGCCGCCAGACGACGTTCGGTCTGAAGCCGGCGGCTTCTGGCCTTCAGTACGTGAAGCCCTGCGCGGATCGCACCAGGACTTCACCGCCGGCAATCTCAACCGCGCCATTCTGCTGCTCGCCATTCCGATGGTTCTGGAGATGGTGCTCGAGTCGCTGTTCGCCGTGGTCGATGTCTTCTGGGTTGGACGACTGGGCGCCAATGCCGTGGCCACTGTGGGCATTACGGAGTCAATGCTGGCGCTGGTGTTTGCCATTGGCCTGGGGTTGTCCATGTCGGCGGGCGCCATGGTCGCCCGGCGGATCGGCGAGAAGGACCCCGATGACGCGGCGATCGCGGGAGTGCAGGCAATCGTAATGGGATTGCTGATTTCGCTCGGTATCGGCATTCCTGCAGGCATCTTCGCGCCGCAACTTCTTCATCTGATGGGCGCTTCGCCGGAGATCGTCTCCTCCGGCTCCGGTTACGCGCGCATCGCGCTGGGCGGCTGCGGGGCCATTATCATGCTGTTTCTCAACAACGCCATCTTCCGCGGAGCGGGTGACGCGGCGATCGCCATGCGCCTGCTGTGGGTTTCGAACATCATCAACCTGCTTCTCGATCCCTGCCTGATCTTCGGGCTCGGGCCGTTTCCGCATCTGGGCGTGACGGGAGCCGCGCTGGCTACCTTCACGGGACGCAGCATCGGCGTGCTCTACCAGTTTTACCGGCTGATGAAAGGAACGGAACGGATTCGGATTCTGGTGGGGCATCTGCGGCTGAATGTAGGGGTTATGGTTCGCCTGCTGCGCGTTTCGCTCACCGGAATGCTGCAGTTCGCCATCGCCAATGCGAGTTGGATCGGCCTGGTGCGGATCATTTCTCTGTTCGGCTCGGCGGCGGTTGCGGGCTATACCGTTTCTATCCGCATTGTTGTGTTCTTCATCCTCCCCGCCTGGGGGCTGAGCAATGCGGCGGCTACTTTGGTGGGCCAGAATCTGGGCGCCAAACGGCCTGATCGCGCCGCGCAGGCGGTGTGGCGCACAGCGCTTTACAACATGCTTTTTCTGGGAACCATTGGGGTGTTCTTCATCGTCTTTGCGGCGCCCATTGTCCGCCTCTTTGTGGACGACCCGGCAGTGGTCCCGATCGCGACCATGGCGCTGCGCACGATCAGTTGCGGCAACATCGGCTATGCCTACGGCATGGTGATGTTGCAGGCATTCAACGGCGCGGGCGACACGCTTACGCCGACCATCGTCAATTTCTTCGGCTTCTGGGTTCTGGAGATTCCGTTGGCCTGGGTTTTGGCGGTCAACCTTCGCTTTCGCTCCGAGGGCGCGTTCCTGGCCATCGTGGTGGCTGAAGCTGCGATCGCAGGAGCGAGCATATTGCTGTTCAGGCGAGGGAGGTGGATGCGGCAAAAGATCTAGCGCGGGCGGCAGATGTCGCGTTTCAAATCACTCCGCGCAGGGTAACCCCCGTTCAGGATATCGGCGGGGTTCAGGACGAAGGCTGGAAGGAACTTGGCTAACTTAGCCAAGTTGGAGTAGGATAAAGCTATGCGAACGGTGAACATTGGCACCCTCAAGAACCAGCTCAGCGCCTATTTGAAGTACGTTCGCAACGGCGAAGAGATCATTGTGCGCGACCGGAATGTGCCCGTGGCCCGCATTCTGCCCTTTTCCGTAACCGACGACCACGACTACGCTGCCGAGGAAGCCCGCCTCATCGCCGCCGGCATTATGACGCCGCCCAAGGACCCCACACCCATGGACTGGGATGCATTCTTTGCTTTGCCAACTGGCGAAGTTTCCGATGAGGCTTCCCGGGAGGCCATCGAATGGGCCAAGGGTGATTATTAAATGGAAGCCGCGTTTTGGGATTCAAGCTCATTGGTTCCTTTATGCGTCACACAGCCGGCTTCTCCGGGCGCACAAGCGTTGAGCCAGCGCTACAAGATGATCGTGTGGTGGGCTGCAGCTGTTGAAGTCCGTGGTGCGGCTGCACGCCTCCTTCGCATGGGGCTACTCACTTCCAACCAGCAAGTGGGTGCACGGGTGCGCCTTGAGGGATTGCGATCCAGATGGCGTGAGATTTCCCCTGCTTCATCTCTTCGCGATCAAGCTGAGCAGCTCCTTGATCGCTTCCCGCTCAAGGCTGCCGACGCGCTGCAACTCGCCGCGGCGCTGGCCTGGTGCTCGGGAAGTCCACGCGGACGTGGCTTTATCTCTGGGGACGTGCAACTGCTTGACGCAGCGCGCCAGGTTGGATTTCAGGTTTTCGGAATCTGAATTCAAGGTTCGAGAGGCCTGGGAGCCCGGTCGCGGCTGTTTTTCCATTCATCCCGGAATCCCATCCACGCTTCGTCTCATCTGAGAGAATAATGGCAGTGAATCAAATGCAATTGTTCCGTCCCTGGCTGTCGGCCAACTGGGTGTTTTTCGCGGTGCTGGCCCCTGCCGCTGCAGGCGCGGCTCTGTATGCGCAGGGTCCCAATCCTTCATCCGCCAATCCATCGTCCGCAACAAACCCCTACTTTGGCAGCGTCACGGCACATCTCGCCACGGAGGACACTCTCAGGCTTTCTCTCGATGAAGCCATCGCCATGGGATTCAAGAACAACCTCGGCCTCAAGGAAGCCGAGAGCGGGGAGAAACTTCTGCTGGGGGAAAAAAATGAGGCCCTGCAGCAATTTCTGCCCACCGTGATTCTCACCGGCGCAACCGGCGTCTATCAGCACAACCTGGCGGCGCTTGGCTTCGGCCCCGGTATCCTGGGCGATTTCGGCGCATTTTTCCCCGGCGGCAAGCTGCCTTCAAACGTGTCGCTCATCACCAAAGACGACTTGACGGAAGGGAAGATTCACGTCAGCCAGACGCTCTTTTCCGGGCCGGTGATTGCGGGGTACAAGGCAGCCGGAGCGGCAGAGCGCGCCGCTCACTTTGCCAAGATGACGGCGCGCGGCGAAGTGGTGCAGCAGGTGGCGTCGGCTTATCTTCATTGCATTGCGGCCGCCAGCGAAGTGGATAACGCCAAGGCTCTCGAGGCAGAAGACCAGGTTCTGCTCAACCAGGCACATGAGGCGCACGAGGCCGGAACCGTGGCCAACCTCGACGAATTGCGCGCCCGGGTGCAGTTGCAGTCGCAGCAACAGGCTCGGCTGCTGGCTGAAAACGCCGTCGAGAAGGATCTGATCCTGCTGAAGCGCGAGATTGGTGTGGCGCCGGGGCAGAAGATTGAGCTGACTGACCCAGCTCCTTACAGCGATCTGGTGGCGCAGACGCCGGAGGAAGTGCGCGCCATCGCGTACAAGAACCGCCAGGACTACCAAAACCTTCAGAATCAAGCCGTCGAGTACAAGGCGATCCACGGCGCTTACCGCAGCTATCGCCTGCCCACCCTCAGTTTCAGTGGCTACTACGCGGTCAGCGACATTACGGGTGTCGGCACGCGTGGGAATTTCATGGCCCAGGGCTCATTGAGCGTTCCGCTCTTTCGCGAAGCCAAGCTGCGTGGCGATGTGGACGCTGCACGGGCGCAGATGGACTCGGTCAACGACCAGCTGGAGGACCTGCGCGGCCATATCGACCAGCAGGTTCGCTCCGCGCTGCTGGATGCCAATGCGGCCTCGGAGCTGGTGCAGGTGGCGCGCTCGAATGTCGATCTGGCCACGCGGGCTCTCTCCGACGAGACCGACCGCGTGAATGCGGGAGTTGACGACAATTTGCCGCTGGTCACGGCGCAAGCCACTCTGGCTTCCGCGCAGAGCAACCTGGTCGAGAGCTTGTACCAATACAACTTGGCTAAGCTGGCCTTGGCTCGCTCCGCGGGCATCCTGGAGACGCAGTACCGCGAGTACCTGGGGCGTTGAGCGCTGTTTCCGGAGATGTTCCCTGCGCAGACCGCCGAGATGCCCGGTGCGCAAGCCGATCTGAGCATTCTCGTTGAAAACAAGTGAATAAGTCCGCCGGGCGAAACGAGTTCCGCACTTTTTCGCGTAACTTAAAGAGGGGAGGTGCAGATGCGCGCGGGGAGACAGATAAGGATCAAGTACTACGTGGAGCCGGATGCGGGGTCGCTGGCCAGGCGGGCGGCGCAGTATTTCCTGGAGATGGCGAGCGAAGCGGTAGGGGCTCGCGGACGGGCGAGAATTGCGATCAGCGGCGGTTCTACCCCCAAAGCCACGTTCGCGCTTCTGGCCGATCCCAACGAGCCGTGGCGCGCGCACATGCCATGGGACAATCTGGACCTCTATTGGGTGGATGAACGCTGCGTGCCTCCAGACGACGCCGACAGCAACTATCGCATGACGCGCGAAGCGATGCTCGATCATGTGCCCCTGAAGCCGGAACAGATTCACCGCATTGAAGGCGAGCTGGAGCCTGAAGTTGCGGCATCTCGCTACGAGTCCGAGCTGCGCGACAGCTTTCGCCTGGAGGGAGCGGAGAGCCCACGCTTCGACCTGATTGCCTTGGGCATGGGTCCGGACGGCCACACTGCTTCCCTTTTCCCGCATACGGAAGCAATCCACGAACTGGGACGGCTGGCAGTCGCCAACCACGTCCAGAACAAAGACGCTTGGCGGGTGACGTTGACCTGGCCGGTGATCAACCATGCCAGCTCGGTCTTCTTCCTGATTGCGGGAGAAGATAAAGCCCAAATCCTGAACGAAGTTTTAACCGGACCGCGCGACCCGGAACGCCTGCCCAGTCAACTGATTTGGCCTGCAAGCGGTATACTTACGCTGATTCTGGATAAGGCCGCAGCCTCGCTTTTGCCCGCAACCGACGGGGAAGGAAGCGGATTTTTTGAGAGGGAACGATGATTCTGGCGGGAGATGTAGGCGGCACCAAGGTAGACCTGGCGCTCTATGACTTTACCAATGGCAAACTAGCTCATACGCGCGACAAGGTTTACCGGGCCAAGGATTATCCCGGCCTCGAAGTCATCGTGAAGGACTTTCTCGGTGCGGACAAGGTAACGGCAGCTTGCTTCGGCGTACCCGGGCCGGTACGCGACGGCCGCCTGCGCCTGACCAACCTGCCCTGGACGCTGGACAGCCGCGAGCTGGCGGCCGGCCTCGACATACCCCATGTCTTCCTGATCAACGACCTGGAAGCCAACGGATACGGCGTGGCCGAGCTTTCGTCCGACCAGATTTACACGCTGGCCGAGGGGGATTCAAGCCAGATAGGCAACCGCGCTCTGATTGCCGCTGGGACCGGCCTGGGCGAGGGCTTGCTGATCTGGAATGGGCGGACCCATATTCCCTATCCTTCCGAGGGCGGACATACGGACTACGCTCCGCGCAACGAGGACGAGATCGACCTGCTGCGATTCTTGAAGGAGAAGTACAACGGCCGCGTCAGTTTTGAGCGCGTGGTGGCCGGCATGGGCATGACCAACATCTACGAGTTTCTGCGCGAGGTGCGCGGCGTTGAGGAGCCGGCATGGCTGGCCGCGCGCATGGCCAGCGAAGATCCCAACGCCGTCATCACCGAGCTGGCGCTCTCGGCCAAGAGCGAGATCTGCGAGAAGGCGATGAACATGTTTGTCTCGGCCTATGGCGCCGAGGCGGGCAACCTGGCGCTGAAGGTGCTCTCGGTCGGCGGACTTTACGTGGGCGGCGGCATCGCTCCACGGATCCTGGAGAAGCTGAAGGACGGCACCTTCATGAAGTCCTTCACGGATAAGGGACGCCTGAGCCAGTTGCTGATCAACATGCCGGTGCGGATTATTCTGGAGAGCCGGGCGGCGCTGCTGGGCGCTGCGGCCTACGCGGAAGCGCGGGCGGCGGAGTTGAGCGGCGTGTCGGCGAGGGCGGCGTCGATCAAAGCCTGACTGATCCTCGCCACAACAGACAGTGGTCTGGCCGCTTTTTCCCCGCAGCACCATCCTCCCATTGATCGGGAGTTCTCAAAACCTGCCTGGCCGCTTTTGCCTTGCGCAGCCGCCTGTGGCCTGTGAAAATTGTCCGAATCGATTTTCGATCCCAACAATTCATGCCACGAAAAATCCAACGAGGTGTCAGTGATGCAGCGGATCTGGAAGTTTCTCGCATTGCCAGCGATCACTCTTCGATTATGTCCGGCCGTTGCTCAGACTCTCACTCCCGATGTCGCCGCGCAGGTGGACAAAGTGTTTGAGAAGTGGAACCGGACCGACACACCCGGTTGCGCGCTGGGCGTCTACAAAGACGGACAGATCATTTATAAACACGGCTACGGCATGGCCAATCTCAACGACGACGTCACCATTACGCCTGAGACGGTCTTTCACGTGGCCTCCATGTCGAAGCAATTTACGGCGGCTTCGATTTTGCTGCTTCAGCAGCAGGGCAAGCTTTCGCTCGACGACGATGTGCACAAGTACATTCCCGAGTTGCCCGACTTTGGCGAACTAATCACGCTGCGCCACTTGATGCATCACACCAGCGGATTGCGCGACCAGTGGGCGCTTCTGGAACTGGCAGGCTGGCGCTACTCGCAGGACTTGATCACCGACGACGACGTGATGTCGGTTCTGGTACACCAGAAGGCGCTGAACTTCAAGCCGGGCGAGAAGTACATGTACTCGAACACCGGCTTCACACTGCTGGCCATCATCGTCAAGCGCGTCAGCGGCACGTCGTTCCGCGAGTTCACGGACAAGAATATTTTTGCGCCGCTGGGCATGACGCACACGCATTTCCGCGACGATCACGAGGAAATCATCAAGCATGACGCGCTGGGGTACGAGCAGGACGGCCAAGACAAACCATTTCGCATGAACCTGACCAACTTCGACACGGCGGGCGCAACCAGTTTGCATACAACGGTGGAAGATCTGCAGCTCTGGGATGAGAATTTCTATCATCCTCGCGTCGGCGGCCAAGCGCTGATTGAGGCCATGCTGCACCGCGACAAGCTTAACAATGGCAAATTGCAGGATTACGCTTCCGGCCTGGCCGTCGGCACGTACAAAGGCCTGCCCACGGTGGATCACTCTGGCGGCGATGCCGGCTATCGCTCTGACATGACGCGCTTCCCCGAGCAGCATTTCTCTGCTGCCGTGTTGTGCAACTTTGCCGATACAAACCCCAGCGACCTGGTGCGCAAGGTCGCCGATATCGTTCTTGCGAAGGATCTCAAGCCGCAGCCACCCGATACCGCTAAGGAACCGGCAAAGGCGGCTGCATCGGCCGCACCGGCCACGATCCCGTTGACGGGAGAACAGATGGCGGCGATCGCGGGAAACTATTGGGACGGCAAAGATCAATATGCAAAAGTCATGGTCAAGGATGGGAAGCTCGAGCTGGATGTCAACCGCGACGATTGGCACGAACTGAAACAGTTTAGGCCGGCGCACTTTCACGTAGCCGACGAGCAATGGGGCGAGCAGATCGACCTTCATTTCATTGCCGCTGAGGGAGAAAAGCCGCGACGTTTGGAAGAGACATTCGATGGAGGCAAGCCGGAACTCTTCGAGGCCGTCGCGCCTTTTCACGCCTCGGATGCGGAACTGGCGGAATATGCCGGCGCTTACGTAAGCGAAGAGATTGACCCCGTTTACCGCATCGTCGTCCAGAATGGATCGGTGATTCTCACCCGCTTGAAACACAGCCCCGACGCACTGCGTCCGGCAACTCGCGATGTCTTTGTGGGCGACATTGGCAAAGTGCGCTTCACGCGCGACGGAAGTCAGCACGTATCCGGTTTCGTTCTCGATGCCGACCGCATTGAGAACTTCCGTTTCACCAAGAAGACCGAGTGAGCTCAGACTTAAGGCATTCGCCCGGGCTATCATGCATTCGACAAATCCAGCCGATAGGTTCTTCATGCGTCCCGATCGCGGGACGGCTCGGCGGTGCGAAGAATGCGTTTATGCAAGCCAACAAATACAGTTTCGGGAATCGGGTGGGAGAGCCGGCCGGGTCGCCGCGATGGCACAACACCGCTTGGGCTGAGACACCCGACGACTGAAGGTTCTCGTTCTGGCTTGCTTCCGCACCGACGTGGGCTGCTGTCGTTGCTGCTCTTGATCTTGTCCGCCGCAGTTCAGTGCTTTGGCGTATCCGGGACGGAAACCCGGGCGTTGCCCACGCTGATGACAGCTCATCAAGTGCACAGCCTTGCCAGCAAGGAGGCAGCGCGCGGTTATCCGGTCCATTTGAACGGGGTTGTCACCTTTTTCG
>JBEKVS010000215.1:0-9943 GCA_049513795.1 Occallatibacter sp.
TAACGCGGCGGTCTGTTCCCAATCGCGCCTTTCAGCTTCGAGCAGCTTTTCCCCGGCGCGAGTAATTCGGTAAAACCGGGCGCGCCGATTGTTCTCCGAGGGTGCCCACTCAGATGCGACAGCCTTCTCCTGCTCAAGTCTCAGGAGAACCGGATAGAGTGTTCCCTGGTTTATTGAAAGCAGTTCATCGCTGACCTGCGCGATTCGCCGAGCAATTCCGTAGCCGTGCAGTGGGCCCAGGACCTGCAGAGTCTTCAAGACCATCAGCGCCAGCGTCCCCTGCTGTACGTCTCTCTTTTTCTGTTTCATCGATCACGGCCTGTCCGTTCCATTTGGTAACCCAATGAAGTATTGCACAGCTCTATTGGGAAAGCAAATGGAAAAACCATCCAAGCATAATTACCAAATCACCAGGGGATCTTCGCATCTTCTTCGGCTATGTCTATCGCGCAAAAAGGCGGGCTGCGCAAAGCGCCTCCCGCCCTTTCCGTTCCCAAACAGTTCAACTTAATACAACGCGAAGGAGGCACCATCCAGCGACGTAAAGCAAGTAGCGTTCGTATTCGACGTCTCCGCCTCTACACTGACCACGCCACTGGGTTGAATGTTTAGCCGGCCCTTGGTCGCATCGCATAAATCCACCGGAACATAGACATTTGTCTCTGGGCTAAGCGCCGGAGGCAGCACAAATACCTCGTCATTGCTTCCAAGAGAAATTGCGCCCTGAAAGTACACAACCCCGCTGCTCTCCTCGAACTTCGGCTGACTCGTGCCGTATGGAGCTCCCTTCCAGCCGTTCAGCAGCGAAAGAGATTGGGCGCCCGAATCCGACGCCACGAACCACGCTCCATCGAGTGAAGTGAAACAGCTGGCATTCGAGGTGTCTCCATTCTCTGCCTGCACAGTCACAACTCCATTGGGCTGGATGTAGAGCCGGCCGTCCGTCGCATTGCACAGATCGACCGGAACGTAGACTGCGGTCTTCGGCCAGAATGCAGGCGGCAGTACAAACGGCTCCATATTCGTTCCCGATGTCGACATCGCTCCTTCGAAATGCACGATTCCACCCTGCTCGATCACGGCAGGCGGCGCCGTGCTGTAAGCCGCTCCGCTCCAGCCATTGATCAGATTGAGAGCAGTGAATCCGCTGGCATTCAAGGCGAATGAGGCGCCGTCCAGCGACGTGAAGCAATTTGCGTCCGAAAACTCACCCTGAGCCTGCACCGATACCGCGCCACTAGCCTCGATAATGAGCCGTCCATTCGCGGCGTTGCACAAATCAACAGGAACATAGACCGTATGCGACGGGCGGTCGGCGCTGGGCAGAACAAAAAGCTCCGGGCTACTGCCCCAGCGAACTGCACCTTTCAAGTGCACGATGCCATTCAAGGTCTCAACTTCTGCGTCGCTCGTGCTGAAAGGCGCGTTCGTCCAGCCATTCAGCAGGGTAAGCGGAGTTAACGACACCGATCCGGCCTTATATACCCACGTTGAATTGTCGGTAAAGGGTGCGGCGCCGAAAAGCATGAGTTGGCCCAGCGAAGCATCGAAGACGAGTTTGATGCTATCTCTAGGAGAGGGACTATTCTCCGGGGATGCCTGCTCCCAATTGGCTCCGGTCCAAATCCAGGTCGTGTTGACGTCTTGACCGTTTTGCGGCTCTCCGCCGAACGTTACCACTTCGCCCAGATTGCCATCGTAGGCCATCCCGAATGATGCGTCCGATTCCGGTGTCGTCGATGGAAATTGCTGGGTCCAGGTGCTTCCGTTCCAAATCCAGGTGTCGTCGCGCTGATAGGTTTGGCCGTTGTAATACACGCCGCTGAACAGCACCATGTTGCCGTGCATCGCATCGAAGGCCATTCCGGCCGCAAAGCGCGATGGCGGGCTCTTGGGCGGAGAAAGTTGCGCCCAGTCTGTTCCATTCCAGGTCCATGTGTCGTTGGTAATGACATAACTGCTGGTGGCCTCCCCACCAAAGAGCACGACCTGGTTCCGTACCGAGTCGTAATCCATCGCGGACATTGCCCTCTCTGACGGGCTGTGGGCAGGAAAATGCTGCGTCCAATTCGTGCCGTTCCAGGTCCAGGTGTCTCCCAATGGCTGTGCCGATGGGTCAAACCCGCCAAAGAGAACCACCTCGCCATGGAGAGCGTCATAGGTCATGGCGGGATAGATCCGCGGGCTTGGACTCGTCGCCGGAGATTGTTGCGCCCACGTCGTTCCGTTCCAGGTCCACGTGTCATTCAGCAGGGGAGTAAACCCGTCATCCTTAACTCCGCCGAACAGGACCACCTGGCTTTCTGCGGCATCATAAGCCATTCCATAGCTGCTTCTCGGCGTTGGGCTTTTGGCCGGCGAAAGCTGAACCCAGGTTGGGCGTACTCGCGATTGACCGTGCAGAGTACCAGCCCATAGAACCACAAAACTCAGAGCAAGCAGAAAAGCGCGCGTAAACCAAATCTGGTTGAACGCAACTGCGCGGGTCGGGTAAGGACGATTCGTGTGCATTTTGGCCTCCTGCGGAGTTTGCCAACTCCTTCGCTACATTAGTGGAGCTTCGCCTCACTTTGTGACAGCCCGCAAGTGATAATCCTGACGCGTGGACTCCTGAGCTAACCGTGTGAACCGCAGCTGTGCAACCCAGATCAGATAGGGCCGCGTCCGCGGTCTCACTCCGGTTGGTGGGCGCTGTCTAATGGGATCCTTCTGGATTCGCGCAAAATCGCCAACACACTAAGCTACCGATTGGGAGCGTCGGCTTCTTTAAGTCGGAGCGACGAGGCGACCGGAAAGCTGTCTCTCGCAACTCACCTCCTCGGCTATGCGGTCCTCGTATCGAATGCGTCACGAACGGCGAAGAACGCGGCCTTCGGCTTGTTGTTGGCGTCGAAGAGCAGAGGCCGCTCAGGTGGGCGATTCTGCTGCGCTGTCTGCCCAGGTGGCGGCCCCGGAGGCAACACCTCTGCCTGGCCCGCTGCTTGTCCCGGTGCCTGGCCCGGACGGGGTCCAGCACCAGGAGGGCGTGGGCCGGGGCGCCTGCCCGCCAGCCAGGTATGCGCATCGGTAACTCCCCAAGTCAACACGGCTGCCACGGCCGGTTCACTCACCATCACGTCCATGTAGTCGTGGTAAGTCTGAGCGACCGCCGCGTCGATCTCAGCCGGGTCGTTGGTCTTCCACGTGTCGTCGTTGATGTCCATCTCCGTGACAAAAATCTTCAAACCCATCCCGCGCAGCGTGCGCATCCACTCCCGCAGACCCTTGCTGTCTGCGGTAGACCAGCCGACGTGAATGTGCGACTGGATACCAACCGCGTCGATCGGAACCCTGTCTTTCTTCATCCCGCGCACCAGCTCGAGGATCGCGGCCCGCTTCTTTACGTCTCCATCGCTGTCCGTCTCGATCCCGTAGTCGTTGTAGGTCAGCAGCACGTTTGGATCTGCCGCACGCGCTGTCTTGAAGGCGAGCGGGATGAACTCCGGTCCCAGCAGCTTCAACCACGGCCCATTGCGCAGCCCATCCGGTCTTCCGTCGGGCGTATTCACCGCCTCGTTCACCACGTCCCAGGAGTGGAGCTTGCCCTTGAAGTGCCCGGCAACGGTCGTGATGTGGTCTACCAGCAGTTGACGCGCGTTGGCTTCGGTTGCCGTGGCGTTGAACCACGTGGGCAACTGCGCGTGCCAGTTCAGGTTGTGCCCGCGCACCTTGATGCCGTGCGCATCGCCGAAAGCAACCAGTGCGTCGCCTGCCTCGAACGAGTAGGTCGTTGGCGTGGGCCGCATGGGACCCATCTTCATCGAATTCTCCGCCACCAAAATGCTGCATTGGTCCATAACGATCTGCGCTACGTCCGCGTTGCTGGACAGTAACTGCGCCTCCACCGCTGTGCCGAACAGCAGACCTTTCGCGCCGGCATGCGCCTTCAGCGAGCCAGCACCGGTGATCCCCATTGCCGCGGCAGGGCTGGGTGACGGGCCGCCCGGCTGATTGGTCTGCGCCTCTACGGCAAAGTTTGCACCCCGAAGGCCGAATGCCAAGGCCCCTGAGACGGCAAGCCCGTTCGAGATGAATTGGCGTCGGGTGGCTCGTTTGCTAAAAGTCATGATCCTGCGCTCTCCTCAAAACCGGTATGGAATAGGTACCCACCACCATACATGCGAGACCGCCAAGGCTGCATCCTTCGTCAGTTCAGCGGCGCCTTCGGCCGGTGCATAGCTGCGGTTGTGTTGGGCGGAGCGATCCTGTTGAGCCTTCCGGCAGCCGTAGCCAATATAGCCTGCAGAAAAAACGAGCATGACGAATACGAGTCGCTGAGTCGCGCCACTCACGGAGGCTTCCGGTAAGCAGCCAGTGGCAGGGCACGTATCGGGAAACGGGGTTTTCAGTAACTTGGCGGGAGATCGAAACTGGCGGGATCTTAGTTGACGCCAAATCGCCAACGCGTTCATCGAGGAAGCACACGCGACGCGGCATGATTGAGATCGGCATCGAGGTGGGCACTTCGGATACAGCGACTTGAAGGAAGTCGACTACGCGTCTACACGGTTTCCGACCCGTGCTCAACTTTGGAATTCGGTTTTTTCGGCCACCTGCCGAGAACAATGATCGTCTTGGAATCGTTTGGATGGTTGATCGAGATTGGGAGTCGATACGTGTTTGTTCCGGCTATTCGGTTCGCAAGCCTTTTTCAGGCGGTTTCAAACTCCATCAAACTAGTCCATCCTCAAGGCCGTGACGGGGTTTATGGATGCCGCGCGCCGTGCGGGAATGATTCCAGCAATGAATGCCGCCACAGCCAGGATCACAATTGCGCCCGCCATCACGTTGAAATCGGCGCCGGTGATCTCATAAAGCTGAGACTTCACGAATCGCACGCAAAGCAGCGCAACGGGGATTCCGATCGCCAGCCCAAGCCCGGCTTGAATCATCGCTCCCCGCATCACCATCGCAATCACGCCGCCTCGCTCAGCACCAAGCGCCATGCGGATACCAATCTCCGGAGTTCGCCGCACTACGGAATAGGCGGTCACGCCGTATAAGCCAATGATCGCCAGCAGCAGCGCCAATGCGCCAAAGAGCGTTGAAAGCCGCGAAATCATCCTCTCCTCGGTAAACCGATCGGCTATCTGTTCATTGAAAGTCTCAAACTGCGCCACCGTCAGGTTCGGATTAATGCCCGCGAGCGTCGTCCGGGCAAGTTTTTCCATATCGTTCATCGGACGATTGGTCTCGAGCACAATCGCTCCCAGGTAAAGCGAATCGTCCTTTTCAATGGGCTGTTTCGTGCTCCTCGGCCGCTGCATCATCGGGACGAAATACATCAGGTGATCCTTCTTGCGAACGCTGGTGTAGACCGTATCCTCCACCACTCCGACGATCTCAAAATCTCCCGTTGAATCTGGCCCCGGATGTCCAAAATGACGTCCGATCGGGTTCTCACCAGGTTTGAATAAGTCTTTGACAAATGTCTCGTTCACGACTGCCACCGTGGTAGCTGCCGGTGTATCGCGCGTGTCGATCCCGCGCCCCGTCACCACTCTCGTTCCAACAGAATCGAAATACTCCGCATTCGCCCGAATGACCGAGGCTCCAAGATTCAAGAAAGGCTGTCCTTGTACCTGGACGCCCCAGCCGTTGTTGTTGTCTTCCATTGGCGTGTACGAGGCGATGCCGACCTTCATTACGCCCGGCAACGCATGCAAGCGCTCCTCCATGGTCCGGTACAGTGCCTCCAATTGAGTTTGCGTATAGCCCGCGGTTTGAGGATTGATGTGCACGATATAGCGGTTCCTCGCGTCGAGCTTGAGGTCTGTGCCCTCGAGTTTTTTTAGGCTCTGCAGGAACAATCCGGCCACAACGAGCAGCACCAGGGAAAGTCCGACCTGAAGTACCACGAGTCCACGTTGCAAGAAAGAAGATCCCATCGCCGTCGTCCGCGTGCTGCTCCGCACTGCGTCGATCGGCCCCGCCTGCGCTGCAATCCATGCCGGCGCCACACCGAAAAGAACTCCAGTCAGCAGCGACAAACCGCACGCAAACCCCAGGACTGAGAGCGACGGGCCGGTGTGGATCGGTATGCTTTCCGCGCCGGGGAAAGCCAACATGAGCAGCATGCGCGCTCCCGCATAGGCGACGGCGAGTCCGACGATACCGCCCATTCCGGCAAGCACGATACTTTCGGTAAGCAATTGACGAATGATTCTTCCACGCATGGCTCCCAGCGCAGCGCGCATGAAGATCTCCGCGCGCCGTGCCATTCCTCGCACCAGCAGAAGGTTTGCAATGTTCGCGCAGGCGATCAACAGCACAAGACTGGCAATACCCATCAACAAATGCAGTTTTGACCCATACCACTCTTGCATTGCCTGGATGCCCGCGCCGCCCGGCGTCAGCACGACATGGACCTTCTTCAGCACTGTCTTGCCCTGCTCCGATGAAAACGTCTCGTCCGTTGCGAGAGCCTGCCGCAGCAGAGCCGTCACCTTTTCCTGCAGAGGAGCGAGGGCCACCCCCGGCTTGATGCGCCCGACGATGTAGAGCCAATCCTGTTCGGGATCGTGAACGTACGGGGCATTCGCCAGCACCGGCATTTCTTCGATCGGCAGGTAGAATTCGGCGGGAGTGACCGACATGCGGTCGCCATAGAAACCTTCAGGCGCGATGCCAACAACCGTAACCGGCTTCGTATTAATCCAGAATGTACTTCCCACCACCGAGGCATCGCCGGCGTAATTGCGCTCCCAAGCCTCATAGTCCATTACTGCCGTCATGGGCGCGCCTTGCGTGTCGTCAGCATCCATGAGCAAGCGGCCCGCCCGCGGCTGCAGTCCAAAAGTGCGGAAGTAGTTGCCGGAGACAAACTCAGCCGCCACTGACCGTGCAGCCTCCTGCGTGCCATCGCGGCGCGCAATAACGAGCCGGCCCCAGAAACCGGCCTGCATTGCCGCCAGTTCTTCAAAGTCCGGAGCGTTTCGTTTCAGTTGCTCGTACGTGTCGGTCGAGAACATTGCAAAGTCGCCATCCTGCCGATTCCCGGAGCCCACGCAGCAATCGTTGTTATCGCCCAGGCGAACCAACGATGCGGGATCGGCAACAGGCAGCTTTTTCAAGAGCACCGCATTCACCAGCGTGAAGATTGCGGCATTTGCCCCGAGTCCCAGCGCCAGTGTCAGCAGCACCGTGATGGTGAATGCCGGCGTCCGCGATAGCTGTCGTAGCGCATAGCGAATATCGCGGGCTGTGGTTTCGAGAAATGTAATGCCACGCGATTGTCGACAATCCTCCTTGACATGACCCAAACCGCCGAACTCAAGGCGGGTTTGCCGGATGGCGTCCTCTCGTGCGAGGCCTGATCGAACGTGTTTCTCCACCTGCTGCTCAAGATGAAATCGCAATTCGTCGTCAAGCTCGTTCTCAACTACACTCCGCCTGAATAGAGATCGAAGACGGAAAATCAAATCGCTAAGCATCCACGCCTCCTAAACCGTTCCCAATACCTGCGCGGCGGCAGCCGTAAGTTTCGCCCATGCGTCCGTCTCTACCTCGAGTTGCTGACGTCCGCTTCTTGAGAGCTCGTAGAATTTGGCACGACGGTTGTTCTCCGACGTTCCCCAATGAGCCTTGATCCAGCCGCGACGCTCCAGCCGGTGAAGTGCTGGATATAGCGAGCCTTGCTGAATCCGCAGTACGTCACTCGACATCTGCTGAACGCGTTCAGAGATGGCCCACCCGTGTTGGCGACCGAGGGCAAGCGTCCGGAGAATGAGGAGATCCAAAGTCCCTTGTGGAAGATCAATATGTGGCGCGGCCATGCCTCCCCTTCCCCTTCTACATGAAAACTACACCATTTCTTGTAGAAGTACAAGGGGAACGCTCGATATCCTTTGAACTCAATCCTTGCGCTAACAGGCCAACCCGCTCATTGACGGTGAATTACGCGCGGTTTTCCGGAGCACCACCCTGAAACGGGCTTCTCGCAAGGGTTGTTCCGGGAATAGCGCCAACTCACTCCGTGACAAATGAGATCGAGCCAAGTTGCCGAAAAGTCGCTAGCCTTGATCGGAACCGCCTCGCGCAATAAGCCATGGGAGTGCTCGAAGAAGATTCTAGGCGGTTTCGATAAGGACACTAGAAGGAAGGCGCAGGCGTTCTAAGCGGACGCGGTGATCTGCCGGGGATCTATGGATATTGAATGAGGTTTAGGGGACCGATGCAAGGGTTCTGTGGTGCATGAATCGGTCGCGGTGTTGAAGGAAGCTGGTGAGTCCAGAGGTAAGTTGTCGCTTGTCGAGCGTCTGCTGCAAGGTAGTTCGTTCCTGAGAGTTCTCGCCCCCCGCTAATCGGGGTGAGTCATCTCAGATTGGCGTTGGCCGGAACGCTAGCGTGCGCCGGGTCATCACCCAGCCCTAAGGCCTTCAGTAGATGGGAAGGTTCAAGACTCGCCGACGTGCACGCCGAACCGGTCGAGTCACGAACCCAAAATCAGTTGGTAGTTTCCGGCTGGGTCTTTTAAGCTCCTTCCTTTGTCTCGTGGGTTAGAATGCATTTCCAGCTCCCGTCTTTCCAGACCCATACGTCCGTTTCGCGCTCCATCACATCGAAGGGTTTGCCGCCAAATGTGCCTGCGGTGTGGACCTTCGCCGTCACCAAAGCAACATTTCCGTAGAGGCGGAGTCTGGGTTCCGAAACCTCGTATGCTTTGCGCGTCAAGTGTCCCTGCTTAATTCCTTCGGGAAAGATCGACTTCCCTTCGCCCACGCCGCCTCTCGCAGAAATGACAGCCCAGTCGTTTGATAGGCATCGTGCGATGCCATCCGGGTCGTTATTTTGCAATGCTCTTGCAAATTCTACTTCCGCCGCCCACACGCCTTCCGCGGTCGGTCCAGCCGCAGGCTTTGCATCACCAGCAGTTTGAGCTTGAGCAAGGGATGCGATTAGAAAACCGACCATGGTCAATATGAGAGTGCCCTTCATGATGCGCGTATCCTTTCGTTTCGCGGTTTGATGAGCCTCAGTTTGAGTTTCTGCACTTTAACCGGGCGCCGGCAGGAGTCGTCTTCGTCCATCTCGTAAGCTTCATGCTCGTCTTCCTATATCCTTAGGGCTTCGCAAAACTCCCACCAAGTCTCCCGTTAGTGCTTATGGGAATCGCCAGAGGAACTCGCTTGGGTCGGCTTTTTCGCCATTACGACCATCAGTGCTTCCGGCCCGTCGCCCGTCAAATAAGGCACCATTGTGGGCGATTTCGATTCGTATCCCACGTCTTTCACGGTTTTGTTTGGCGCATAAAACATCACGTGCGGAGGCACGGCGCCCCACTGCTTGGCCTCGGAATCGTAGAAATAGTTTTCGTTCGACATCATGTAAAGAAAGCCCGGACCGGGCGCTTTGTAACGGCCATCCTCATATCCCCGCGCGATGTCATCCTTGATCTCTGCTTCTGACTTACCCTGCGCCCGCAGTTCTTCCCTGCGCATGGCAGTAATCATAAGAGTTCGGCTGCCTTCGGCGTCGAAGCACGCCGGCGCTGCCGAAACTTGCATTGTTTCTTTGAACGAGCGCCAAACGAAGCAGCTAATGCCGTTCGTGCCCTCGCGAGCTTTCTCGTAGCCTTTAGGTCCCAAAACATAGACTGTGGCCTTATTGGATACATCAGATGGGGCCGCGCTCAAGGCCAGTTCGATCTGCCGCTCGTGGGGGGTGGAGGCGGTTACTGTCGGGTCTTGAGGCATGTCTTGAGCCGCCGCACTGCTGAATAGAACACCGATTGACAGGACACCCGCAACGGTCGTTGTCATCAATCTCGTCAGCTTCATGTGTGTCCCTTTCTCGGAGCAAAGTGATCAATTGCGTTCGCAAATCTGCCCAACGCCACAAGGTATATTTGGTCGGGGCTGACAATCTCAATTCACAACAGCTAAACCTTGTATCTACAGTTGAT
>JBEKVS010000216.1:0-9846 GCA_049513795.1 Occallatibacter sp.
AGGAGCACGATTACCCGCAGGCCCGCGACACGTATCAGCGTCTCCAGGTCGTCGACCCTGATGACCTGGCCGCCCACTACCAGCTCGCCATCCTCTACCGCCGCCTTGGCGACAAAGCCAAAGCCGCCGTCGAGTCAGCCAAGTTCGCCGACCAGAAAGACGACCCCACGGCTTCCGAGTATGCGCTGCAATTCTTGCGCAAGCACCCGGAAGTGGCCAGCGAGTCCGTTGTCTGGCACACCCACGACCTCACCGGCGACAAGCCCAAAGAGCCGCAAAAGATCGAGTACAAATACATTCCCGGCGCCGGCGAGTAGCTCAAAGGTTGAAGTAAAACACTGGCGCCAGTGCGGCTAAGACGGCCCCTGCTTGAAGTCCGAGCACCCCCAGCGTAGGTTTGGGCGCGCGCGGCAACCACTTGACGGCAAAGAAAAGCAATACCGGCAACTGGCCCGCAATCAGGATCTGAAACAGATGGGCCACTGTTCCCTCGTCTGCCTCCCGCACCGGAATCCCGTCAAACGGAATCGGACCAACCACCAGCAGCAATGCCGCAAGCGACATCACCATTGGAATCAATGCGCTCGGGTGCCTCAACACCGCCCCGAATGAATGTGGATCCCGGTTCATTGTGTCTCCTTGGGTGGGAAAAATGCGCTCGTAAGCCGCTCGCCGGGCCACATTCGCTACAGCGGCGATGTTGGCCCGGAACCCCCTGTAGCCATCGAGTAGAAGAGCCTCGAACTCCGCGCCATATCGCTCCCTCCAGGCGCGCGGATAGAGCCGAACCAGTATGCGTGCAAGAGCGGGCCTCATAGGGGCTCCAGCCTTTCCACGCCCGCCTTGATGAACTGTTGCAGCGTCGCGAGGCGCGCCCGCAGCACCTGCATTCCTTCTGCCGTTATGCGGTAGGGCCGCCGACGCTCCTCAGCCGGAAGCGGCTCGATCCAGCCTTGCTGCTCCAGCCGCGCGATTGCCCCGTAAAGCGTTCCAGGCCCCATACGAGTCCCGCACAGCCGCGCGATGTCTTCGATCATGGCGTGGCCATGCTTGGGTCCGCTTGAAAGGCTGGACAACACCAGCAAAGGCGGGTCGGAATAATGGCCGAGCTCTTGTCCTTGTCCGGCCGAATCTACGTGACGCGTACTACGCATGACGTAGTTATCTCATGGGAATCGGGATCTTGCAAGCAAATTTTTCACGATTCTCCGGTCGGAAACCTCGAAGACGATTCGACTTCAGCAGGCTCACCTAGCGCGGATGCCACCCGCCCCGCCGGCACAATCCCGTATTTCAGGTCCAAAAACTCCTGCAGATCGTCCGGAACCATTCCAGCCAATTCCTGCCAGGTCAGCACCTTGCACCGCACCTGCATCTCGGCGGTCTTCACCGCCGCCATCACCGCGTACCAAGCCTCGCGCAGATCCGGCCGCCGCGCATCGTGCAGCACGCAGAAGCTGCAGCCCTCCGCATGCGCCGCCAGCACATTGCGGATCAACTGATAACTCGCGTATCCAGCCTCCGCCGGTTCCTCTTCGCGCCCTCTCGCCACAACCGCCGCCTGAAATTCGCGCGCGACCGAATCATCCGTCGCCGCCTCTTCCCACTCCTGCGTATACTCCTCGGCAAACTCGACCGCAGTCCGCCGCCGCGCCGCCCGCAGTTCTACGCGCGGCAGCAATTCCCTTTCAAACACCGCGTCGAAATCCCGATAAGCCTCGACAATTCGCCCCGCGCGTGTCTGAAAATCCCCCTCGGTCAGCTTCGCCTCCACCAGCAGTCCGCCCCACCGCATGTCCACTTCGGTCCGGTCGAAGCGCCCTGAAGCCAGCGGCACGCGCGCCTTCCAGCCGAACACGGGCGCGACGTCCACGTCGACACCCAAGGCCTGCCGAACCCCAGGCGCACCCATCACCTCAGGCGCGCAGAACACGTTCATCAGCAGCGCATCCGAGCTCATAGACGAGTCGAGTTCCCGCCACCGCCGTGGAGCCTTCTCATGCGCATATGCCTCTGCCTTTGGCAGCGCTCGACCCTGGGCATGGATTTTATCGAATCGCCGCATCCATTCTGGACGCGATGCAATGGCCGCATACGACGCATCGAAGAAGTTTCCGTGCCGTCCATGCTTCGGTATGGCCCCAATAGAGAGTTCTTTATTTGCGGGGTGGTAAGCCGGGGTCCCCGCAGACGGGTCTTCGTCTGTGGGGTTATAGGGCGCATAAACAACCACCGGCGAGGAGCCATAGCTCTCCACGTGCGGCTTGCCGCGTGCCCAGATTCTGTTGCGCGCCGCGAGTCCGTTGCGCAATTCCGCCGCATACCAACCCGCCAGTCGAGTCCAATTGCCCATCCGGCAACTCCACCTTCTAAACTACTGTGAGTTCGCATGAACGCTAATCCTGCATGATTCGTCTTCCAGGCGAGCAAGTGAATCGATCAGAAGCAGCGATCTAACTATGGGAGGAGGCGCTTCCATCGCCGCCATGAGAAAATAGCCCTTGTGATATTTCGCATAAAGAGCATTTGTAGCGCGCTCATCCTGCTGGCCGCAATCCCTACCGAACACGTCTTCGCCGCAAGCCGCGCAGCCGACGAGCAAGCAGGCGCAATTCTCTTTCGCGACAAGGGATGCGCCCATTGCCACGGCGCAGGAGGCACGGGCGGCAAGAAGGGCCCTGATCTCTCCGGCCTGCGCACCGACAAGCTATGGACGCCAGCCAAGATCACCAACCAGATTCTCAACGGCGGACAGAAAATGCCGCCCTTCTCCGAATCCCTTACCGATGCCGAGATAGCCCAACTTATCGCTTACCTTCGCGCTAAACATCGCCCCATACCGCCGCCCCCCGCAACGCCGGAAGCTGCGCCACCTGCGCCTTTTGCTCAATAGGCTGCCGCCCCGGATCGAATTAGGAATCGGACAGGGATCGGACAAGAATCGAACAAGCTCCGCTTACGTCAACAAGGGCACATCCGCGACTCCGGCAGTGCCAAACACTCTGCGGTAGCGCTCAATTTCACTCGCTGGCCCCATGGCCTTCAAGTAATTGTCGGAGAGCTTGACCGCCGGCCGCCCATCCACTTCCGTCAACTTGCACACCAGGCTGATGGGATTGAAACCATCGCCGCCGCGCGGATCGCAGTTGCGAAAATCGTTGGTAAGAAAAGTGCCCCAACCGGCGCTGAATCGAATCCGCCGCTCTCTCACCCATTTGCGCCCACCCAGAAAGTCGCTGGCTTTCTGGAAGTCCGCAGGCATCGCACCGTTTTTGAGCCTGCCGCCGAAGTAGGCATGCAGCCCGAGAATCTGCTCGACATCCAGCGCATCTGAAGCAATCAGCCGCTTCTGCCGCGGATCACGTCCCCACGCCTCGAGCCATGCAATGTATTCATCCCCGGCAATATAAGGGTCTTTGCTGTCGATGCGCTGGCCGGTCCAGTTCGTCACCCATTCCGGCGCGCCCTCGAGAAACTGCGTTGTCCCGAAGGTGTCGGGGAGCATGATCAATAACTCACCCTGATAACTCTGCTGCCATAATTCAAGGATACGATATTGCGCTGCTCGTAACTCCTCCTCGTCGTTCGCCAGCGCAGCCAAAGCCATGGGTAACTCATGCGCATTGGTGCCGATGGCTTCAAGATCGTGCTTGTAGGCAAGGTAAGTATTCGAACTGCCGGCAAAGCTCGATCCAAGCACGTCACTCATGGCCTTCACCACATACTCCTGCCATAAGAAGCTGTGCCTGCGCCGCGTGCCGAAGTCGCTCACGCTCAGATCCGGGACCCCGCGCAGCCGTTCCATTTTCTCCCAAAGCCGGGTCTTGGCACGCGCATACAAAATGTCCAGCTCGAACTCGCTTAGTTCCTTCAAGCTGGCCCGCGTCTTTAACTCGTCGATGGCGGAGAGCGCATAAATCTCCCACAAGGTGGTCTCGGTCCACAGTCCATGAAAACGAAGCGACAACTGGCCATCTTCCACGGATAACTCGAAATCCGAAAGCCGAAAGTCCTTCTCCAGCCACTCGAGAAATGCCGGCTCGAAGATTCCCCTGCGCCCATAAAACGTGTTGCCCGCAAGCCAAATCAATTCTGACTTGTGAAACCTGAGCCGTCGCGTCTCCACAAGTTGTTCGCGAAGTTCGTCTACGTGAACGAGGTCGCCTAGCCGCGTCGCGACGGTGCGATTCAGCAAGGTGAACGACGTCCTGGTGCGGGGAAAATTCTTCCAGATAAACTGCAGCATCAGCAGTTTGTAGAAATCCGTATCAAGAAGCG
Organism: Occallatibacter sp.; assembly: GCA_049513795.1. GTDB lineage: Bacteria > Acidobacteriota > Terriglobia > Terriglobales > Acidobacteriaceae > Telmatobacter. Next base: position 4,279 of record JBEKVS010000216.1, read on the forward strand.
ACCGTGTAATTGGATCGAGTTCCCAGTTGTGGTCATGCGCGCGCCTGGCGATGTTGACTATCACGATGAATCCACTCTATCGCAAAGTCCCCCGCCGTCCAGGCGGCAGGTCCGATTTAGGGTCCACTTCAGCGTCCAAATCCCATCGGTTATGGCGTCGGCTGCTTGGTTGGCGGCGGCTGTGAGGGATAGGCACGTTCCACTGCTGTGCGCAGTTGCTGCAACAGCATCAGCCCCGGAGCATCCAGCCCATCCTGCATCTCGCGTGTCCAGAGCGGCCCGGACAGTTTTCCATCGCCGTTCACAATATAGACGCGCAGTATATCGTTGGCCGGACCGACCTCAGCCTCGGCGCCCACGTTGTCCGAGTCGCCGGGCTGTCCTCCAGCCTCGCCGGGTTGACCCGTTCCGTGGCTCGAAGGTGGGCCCACAGGCCCCCGCGAGCCGACGCCGATTCCGCCTCGCGCCTGTGCGCCCACAGCGCGCCCCTTGCGCACCACAAGAATCACGTCGGCTTCCGCGCGGCGCGTCGCGAGCACATAGCGATTCCAGTCGCGCAGCCCGTCTTCGATGTCAACAATGGCTTGACGATCGTCGGGAAACAATCCGGGTTTCATCAGGTCACCATCCACAGCTTCCACATAGATGAAATGCGCATTCTGGAAAACCGCGGGAACATCGTTATGCTTCTTGGTCTTCTGCTGGGAGAAACCGGCGGCGGGCATCAGCAGCAATAAAATACCGATCGCTTTGCAACCATTCAAGTTCATAGGACAACTCCATTCCCCGTTCGAGCGATTGAAATCGAGGCGGAACCTGTTCTCTTTGACTCGACCCCGCTAGCCTTGGTTAGGGCAAACAATTCATTCATGCTCGGGACTCGGCTGCTACTCCCAAATGCGCCCCGCACGAGCGGCGCACCACCAGACTGGTGGGCACCGTGACGTCGCGCACCGGCAATTCGGGATGCTCCAGCCGCTCCAGCATGGTAGCCATCGCCGCCATGCCAATGCCCGCGCAGTCCTGGTGAATGGTGGTCAGGGGCACAGGAAGCAGGCTGGCATACTTCACGTCATCCATGCCCACAATCCGCACCTGTTCGGGTATGCGCACACCCAGGGCAATCAGTGTCTGCATCAAGCGCGCTGCCGTCAGGTCGTTGGCGCAGACAATCGCCTCCGGCTTGAGCGTCTCAAGCAACTCTTGCACCAGCGCCTCATCCTGCGGGCTCCCACGCCAGGCTGGGTCCTTTTCAGGCGCAACTCCGTGCCTTCGCAGCGCCTCATAGAAGCCGGTGATGCGAGCGTCGACTGTGCCCGCCGCGAGCGCCTCACCCAGAAATGCCAGGCGCCGGACCCCCAACCGAAGCAGGTGCGTGGCAGCGATATATCCGGCGCGCCGGTTATCCACCCCCACCAGGTCATGCGGCGAGCGCTCCGGATAAGGCATGTAGCATCGGTCCAGCAGCACCACCGGAATCTGTGCCCGCTCCAGATCGCGTGCAATGCGCCGGTTGGTTGAGTCTTTGTCCCCGCTCAGTTCCATCGGCGCAAAAAATACCCCTGCCACCTTTTGGCGGATGAAGGAATTGACCGTCTGATCGGCTTCTCGCGCGGCCTCGCCCACTGTTGCCGAAGCATTGCCCCAAAGCAGTGCATCGGGGCGCGCAAAGGGCGAGCGCATCATGCCGTGGCAAATCGGCTCAAAAATCTCTGTAAGACCCAATTCAGGAATCAGCAGCCCGAAGTTTCTTCCTTCTGCCAGGTGCGGAGACAGCACATGCGTACCGGCGCCGGGACGACGCGATACAAGGCCCATCCGCTGCAGATCGAGCACCGCCTTGGCCACCGTGATGCGCGAAGCATCGAAGAGCCTGCCCAACTCCGCTTCACTCGGCAACCGGTCGCCTGCCTTCAGCATGCCGGACTGAATATGCCCATGCAGATACTCGAAGACACGCTTGTACTTGGCTGTCGACTGCGCGGGAACCTGATCCGGCGGAGGCGCCAGCTTGATTGCGGTCTTGCTCCGGCCTGCCATCGAGTTCGTTCCCCCTTTCCAGTTGTGGGCTCCTGTCGATCAGCAGAGCTGATCGTTAGCGAACCACCGTTGTATGATTCGAACACTACAGCAATCGACAAATATTTGTCGATGCAATCGGCCCCTATGCGCGAAGACAATGTGGGTATGGGTGTGCCGGTGAAACTTCGCGGACGGTCCAATATCTCGCCATCCGGCGAGCCCGCACCTGTAGATTCAAAACCAATTTAATCAGATAGTTAAATGCTTGTACTTCAAGTATATTGACAACTTATAGAGGATCGTTTTTGAGGATGTGCGCACGCACGGGGCCAACATTCTTTGTCTTTCCATTCTCAATTAGTCTCCTCGCGCCAGTCGACTTATCCATCAATCGCTGCCTCAATCGCGCTGCGCACCTCGTCAGGCAATGGAGGCATGGCCCCGGATTGGGAAGCGACCCACCCGCCCCAGCGATTGCCAGCTTCGTTCAGAGTCGCCAAGTCTGCCCCGCGCAAAAGGTAGTGTGTGAGAGCGGCCGTAAACGCGTCGCCAGCTCCGATCGTGTCGGCTACCTTCACCGGACGCCCGGGATGCTCATGCCACTCGTCAGGCGTGACCAGGATGCTTCCGTGGTCTCCGCGGGTGATGGCAACCATCTTCAGTGTGGGAAACTCGCTCAGCAACCGTTCAGCACCGGCTCGCAGAGAGTCAGGCCGGGCCGCACTCTTCTCGATTGGTAATCCAAGCAGCCCCAGGACCTGCCCAACCTCCGCGTCATTCATCTTCATGACGGTTGCCAATTCTAACGATTCCTGAATCTCTTCCGCAGAAAAAAATGGCACGCGCAGGTTGACGTCGAAGACGCGGATGCACTTTGAATTCGTCTGCGCCGCCAGGGTCTGGATGGTCTGACGCGACATTGGACTCCGTTGCGCCAGGGACCCAAAGCAGACCGCGTCCGCCCGCTCGGCAAGCCGCACCCATTCGTCGGTGAGTTCGAGGAAATCCCATGCAGCGGGATGGTGAATGGTGTAATGCGGCTGGCCACTTTCGAAGTAGACCGTCACCCGCCCCGTCTCATGCTCAGGATCCGTCTCCACAAAGCTGGTGTCGATTGGCAACGGCTCCAGACGATCCAACGCCCTGCGGCCCAGATCGTCACGTCCGATCCGGCTCAGCAGAACGGCGTGATTCCCCAGCCGCCCCGCCATGACGCTAAAGTTGGCCGGCGCGCCACCAAGCCGCGGACCCTCTGGCAGCACATCCCACAACAGCTCGCCCAATCCCAATACCAGGTGCGGTTCCTTCAAGGCCTTGCTCCAGAACAGCTCTTCTGATCCATTCGTTTTTTCGCCATCAGGATCGATGGGGCAAGACAAAGAACACCCGCTTCGTTCGTCGATGCTAGTGAATGCGCCGTCTGCTCAGCTAACAGCTTTCTCCCTTCAACCCTGCCTCGTCAAATCAATTTGCAAAGCGCAAGATAAAGCTGCGTGTAAGAACCGACATCTGAAACCGGCATTCACAAATCCATGGCCTCTGCCGCTATCCAATCCAACGCCAGATCGAGCAATCCTCCCAGTTCGACGACGCATACTCGCCGTCAGGCTGGTTGGCCATGATCTTGTGGTCTGCAATGGCGTCCGCCTTTGAGCGTTGCACCTGACCCAAAAAGAGCCGTGACCATCCACGCTCACTCTCCAGCACGGCCTCTTGTTCATTGTTGACATAAAGTAAGTCGATATTCCGCCCCGCGCCCGCTCTGCGCCAGGCCTTCAGCAGGCGCCGCATCACGGCTGCTCCGAAGGGATTAAACAGGAACACGACGACGGGCCCTTGCGGCAACGCAAAGTCTGCGGCATCCGCGCCCACCATCCGCATGGGCGCAAGCTCGCGGCCGGCTGTGCGCCACAGGCGCACATTCTCGCGCGCAATGCGCAACAGAGCCGGATGCAACTCAACTCCCACCGCCATTCTGAACCCCAGTTCCGAAGCAAGCAGGACGGCCCGCCCCATGCCTGCACCGAGGTCGACAAATGTGGTCGCGGAAATTGGCGCAGCCGGCCTCGTCCTGCGCCATCGTTTCACCAGCGAACGAAACACCGAGGGCGCGACCCCGAAGTATGCCGTGGCGTGCCGGTCGTGCCGGTGCCCGGTTATCAAATGCCTGCCGGCAATCAGCCCGCTCGTTCTCACCCCGAATTCCATATCGAACGGATGCTTCGTGAATCCGTCTTTGACCGTCAGCCCCGGAAGCCGCTTCTTAGTCCCTGCCCCGGTCTTCATTCCTTCTTGACCCATCCCGGTTTGAACCTTAGCACATTATTCAGGCCGAATGAGCCGGCAGTCAGGCATCCTGCCCCATGATTCATTTCTGTCGTCATTAACGCCATCTAGCGTGAAGGCTGCCTTCTGCAATCAAGGCCGCGACACAACCTGGGAGCGACCATGTTTGATATCGTTCAGGCAATTTGGGATTTGTTTATGGTGCGGGACGCGATTCGCAAACGCCAGCTCACCTGGCGCAAGGGGCTTCTCTCGGCCGGCCTGGTGCTGCTTGGATATCTCATCCTGGTGCCCGCCGCAATGGCCTATGAAAGGCATCCGGAAGTGAAGCCGCTTTTCATGGCCGCCGTGGTTCTCGCCGCAATCGACTTCGTCTTCCTGGTCGGCCTCGCACTCTATTGGTGGAAGCGGTCGATAACTCAACGGTCCTGAGGGAGACTGCCAATTCTGAGCCGTTTGTAATAACTCGATCGCGGGAGGTAAATCATGGGTTGGATCGTATTTGCATTCCTCCAGTTCGCCGTCATCGCTGCTGGAATCCGCCAGGAACAGCGCGCCGGACTCTGGAGTTGGTCGAAGTTCGTCTTCGCCATCGGCTTCGCCGCGCTTGAAGTGGTCATCATCAGCGTCCCGCTCTACCACTTCGACTTGAAAAGCCCCTACTTCATGCCGGCCTTCATCACTGCGTGGGCTATAGCTGCGCTCATCTTCATCTGGATGATTATCGTTGCCCGCCGCTGGAAGCTTCCTGACGGCCGCACCAGCCTCCCGGCCTACCGCGATGAGCATCCCAAATAGCGCACAACTTCGACGCTGGCCGATCTAGCCCGCATCAACCGCTGCGGCCAGCTAACTTGCCACGCCGCTCAGCGCAGGCTAACTCGCTGTCTTCATTCCAAAACCTTCGCTGCCCAGCGAAAGCCCACACCCCAGCACTTTACTGCCTGCCTATCGCTGCTTCTACCAATATCTCAACCGAGGGAGCCACCATATCGAGCAGAACCGCCTGCGGCTTTTCAGCGTCCTTGAGCAGCTGCAGATTCTTGTCTCGCGCATCCGCACTCACCGCGCGATGCTCCTTCAAATCGTCCAACGCCTGCAAGCCGACACCCGCTACTTGGGATAAACTCTGCGAGACCGGAGCTAACTCTTGAGTTAGTTCCGAATCGCTCAGCGACGGCTGCAATTTGGCGTCATTGTCGCGCCAGCGCACAAGCCAAGCCTGAGCCTCCTGCCACTGCTGAGGTGAAGCCTTGCCTG
>JBEKVS010000217.1:0-9843 GCA_049513795.1 Occallatibacter sp.
ATCCAGCAGGCATTTTCAACTGCATCGGGAGTCGCTGATCAGGCTCTGTTCCTCACCGACCTGCTGGCTTTCTTTGAGATGAAGCCGCGTGTCGAGTCGAAGGAGAATGGCGTTCGCGCTCCGCGGCCCATTCAGCGCGGCTTTGAGTTTCAAAATGTCTCCTTCGCTTACCCTGGCACCGAGCGCCGCGTCTTGAGTAACTTCAATTTCAAGCTCAGCTGTGGAGAACGGGTCGCGTTGATTGGCGAAAACGGGCAGGGAAAAACTACCATCGTCAAGCTCATCACCCGTCTTTACGATCCGACTGAAGGGCGAATTCTTCTCGACGGCATCGACCTTCGCGACTATGACCTGGCCGATCTTCACTCGGAGATAGGAGTTATCTTTCAGGACTTCATGCGCTACGAGATGACCGCGCGTGAGAACATTGAAGTCGGCCGGATAGAAGTCGAACATTCCCTGGATGAGCTTGACTACGCAGCCAAAAAGAGCCTGGCCTCTGAGGTGATCGACAAGTTGCAAGGGGGCTTCGAGCAGATGCTCGGCCGGCGCTTTGAAGGCGGTGTCGACCTATCCGGTGGAGAGTGGCAGAAGATGGCTCTGGCGCGGGCATATCTGCGCGACGCACAGTTGCTCATCCTGGACGAGCCCACAGCGGCGCTCGATGCGCGAAGCGAATTCGAAGTCTTTGAGCGCTTCGCCGAGCTCACCTATGGAAAAATGGCATTGCTGATTTCACATCGCTTCTCCACTGTCCGCATGGCCGACCGCATCGTCGTACTCGAAGCCGGCAAGCTGGTCGAAGAGGGCAGCCACTCAGATCTGATTGCAATGGGCGGCCGCTATGCTGCCATGTTCGAAATGCAGGCCGCCAGTTACCGTTGAGGCTCAATGACCGATAGCGCAACCATTCCGCAACCCCAGGAGCCGCTCACGAGCGAGATGCTCGAGCACCTGCGAACCACCGCATCATGGGAAGTGATTCATCGCCCCGTGGGCGCCGGCACTTTTCCTGCTCGCGTTCGATCGGCAAAGCGCACTCTCAAACAATTGGAAAACGATCTGGCTCTGCTGCCCAAGAAAACGGCTGCACGAACCGGCAGCGGCTTAGCGCTTTTGGAGCTTCGCGCCAACATCCGCCTTCTTCGCTCGGCGGTTGTGGGGCTGTCTGAACAACAGCGCAAAACTGCGAAGCTTCCGCGCGTAGTTCTTCCCGCGCAAAGAGATGAACCGCGCATCGCTTCTGTTGCCGTGCTATATCTTCGCGCCGCGGGGGGCGGGTTCTCTGCGCAGAGTCTTGCAGCGTTTATTCACGCCCTGCAAGTGAACGAACCTTTGACACTCGAAGAGCTGTGGTTCGTCTCCTCATTCTTGATGTTCGTCCTGCTGGAATCGCTGCTCGACGAGGCTCGCATTCTGCTTCGTTCATCAGACCTTGTTTCTGTCTCTCCGGTTTCAGCCGGCATCAGCAGCCTGCGCGACATTTCCAACACTGACTGGGCTTCGCTGGTTGAGCCGCTGATAGGATTCGACGCCATTCTGCGGCGTGATCCGGCGCAGGCCTACGCGTCAATGGATTTTGAAAGCCGCGAAATGTATCGCAAGCGCGTCGCTTTTGTCGCCGCCCACTCCGACTGTTCTGAAGCGCAGACGGCTCAGATTGCGATTGACCTGGCACTGGAAGGTGAGAGGCAACACGCCGATGACCCGCGCATGCACCGGCGGCTGGTCCATGTCGGTTACTATCTTATCGACAAGGGGTTTCCCCAGCTGGCCTTGCGCACCGGCTTTCACGCTCCGGCGTTGGCCCGTATGCGAACTTTCGTCCGTGCCCATGCGGACGACTTCTACATCAGCGGCATCCAAATCATCACCATCGTCTTTATTGCCGCGGTTATATTGCTGCCGCTCTCCCATGTAACCCTGCTTGACTGCCTGATCTCGGCGCTCGTTTTGCTTTTGCCTGTCATGCAGTGCGCGGTCGACCTGGCTAATAACGCCGTGACCGCCTTTCTTACTCCCGCGCCTTTGCCCAAGCTGGACTTCAGCCATGGTATCCCTCAGGAGTTCACGACCCTGGTAGCTGTCCCAACGCTGCTTTTGAATGAGAAGCAGGTAAGAGGGTTGGCGAAAGATCTCGAAGTCCGCTACCTGGCCAACCGCGATCAGCACTTGCATTTCGCCTTGCTCACCGACCTGCGCGATGCCGTAAGCAAGCCGCGCTCCAATGATACGGATCCTTTGGCAGAGCTCGCCGTTCGCCTCATCGAAGAGCTGAATGCAAAGTACGCGTCGCAAGGAAAGGGAGGATTCATTCTTCTGCATCGCCACCGGATCTTCAGCGTGCGCGAAGGCGTTTGGATGGGGTGGGAGCGGAAGCGCGGCAAACTCCTCGACCTCAACAAACTACTGGCCGGCGAATTCGATGCCTTTCCGATCAAGGCTGGGCGGCTTGAGTTGCTGCGCGAGGTCCGTTATGTACTCACGCTCGATTCCGATACCCAGCTTCCACGCGGATCGGCGGCGCGGTTGGCTGGCACCATCGCGCATCCCCTGCATCAGGCAGTGATCCATCCCAAACTCCGCATAGTCGTTGAGGGCTATGCCATTCTGCAGCCGCGCGTCGGCATCAGCGTGCGCTCCGCATCGCGTTCGCGCATGGCGGCTATCTATTCCGGCCAGACTGGCTTTGACATTTATACCCGCGCGATCTCCGATGCCTATCAGGATCTCTACGGCGAGGGGATCTTTACCGGCAAAGGCATCTATGAAGTCGCCGCCTTTCATGCCGTGCTCGATCGACGCTTCCCGCGCAACTCTCTACTGAGTCACGACCTGATCGAGGGCGCCTATGCGCGCGCCGGACTGGCCACGGAGATCGAACTGATTGACGATTACCCCTCGCACCTGAGCGCCTACAACCGGCGCAAGCATCGCTGGGTGCGCGGCGACTGGCAGATCGCGCAATGGATGTTTTCCCGCGTTCCCGATGAGTCAGGCAAGCTGGTAAAGAACCCCATCTCCGAAGTCTCCCGGTGGAAGATTTTTGACAATCTGCGCCGCTCGCTGGTTGAACCGTTTACCTTCATGCTGTTCGTGGCCGCGTGGCTCGGCCTTCCCGGCGGACCCCTCTATTGGACCATCGTCCCGCTGCTTCTGCTCATCTTCCCCACCTTTCTTCAGCTTAGCTTCAGCCTTGGCAGGGCAATATTCGGGACCGGCAAAGGCCTCGTGATTCAGGCGTTCTCCGACTTTTCAAATGCTTTGCTTGTGGCGCTGCTCAACCTCATCTTTCTCCCCCATCAGGCTCTCCTGTCCCTTGACGCGATTGTTCGCGCGCTGGTGCGCCGCTTCATCACGGGGCAACGATTGCTGGAATGGGAGACGGCTGCGGAGGCAGAGATTCAGTCAAAGCGCAATACGCCTGCCGACCGGTACCTCGTCCTCACTCCTGTGGTGGCTTGCGCCACGGCCTTACTGATCTACTTCGTCAACCCGCATGAGCATCATTTTGCACTTATCGTCGCCGCGCCCATACTTATTCTCTGGTTCATCGCGCCACTGGTCACTGCGTGGCTCAACGCACAGCCTGCCGAGCAGCACAAGCGCCTCGATAGCGAAGGCGAGACGTATTTGCTCGGTCATGCGCTGCGTATCTGGAGATACTTTCGCCAGTTTGGCGAAGAGCGCCATAACTATCTAATCCCCGACAATGTGGAAGAAGACGGCCTGTTTGAAGCAGCGCGCGTTTCGCCGACAAATGTGGGTCTGCTTCTAAATGCGCGCCAAGCCGCCTGCGAGCTCGGCTTCCTCACCGCGCCCGAATTCACGATGCTTACAGACCGCAGTTTGGCCACCATCGAGAAGCTTGAAAAATATCGCGGCCATTTGTACAACTGGTATGACACGCACACTCTCAAGCCTCTCGATGGCGCACCATTTGTCTCCTCGGTCGATAGCGGCAATCTCGTTGCATCGCTCTATACGCTTCATTCGGGCGCCCTCGCAATGGGCCGCCAACCCTTGCTCGGCGCTCAACTTTTCACTGGCCTTCGCGCGTTTTGGCATCTGCTGAGAGCGGAGCGCGGAACCAACTCGCCTCTTGCTCAGCTCGCTCTGCCGGACCGTTCGGCTCCGGTCGCCGCATGGATCAACTGGCTCCCATCAGCCGACGCGGCACAGCGATCGACAGAATCGCAGCCTGGTTTGTCCCCCGGTTCGTGGTGGTTCGGGGAAACTCAATCACGCATCGCTGCGATTCTTACTTTGCTCCACGACTACATGCCATGGCTGCTTCCCGAGTATGCACCGCTGCGAGAAGTACCTGAACTAACTAACTGGCATGAATCCTTTGCCATCGCTATCCACGACGCAGTAGAATTCGCCGAGCAGCTGGATACGGATCTGCGCCGGGCCTGGCTGAAACTTATCGGCAACGCGCAACTGCTCATGCTGGGCGAGCGGCTGCGCGATTCGCTTCCCGCTGCCATCACAAATCTGCGCAACCTCGACGCGGCTCTGCGCGATCTATCGCAAAGGGCTGAACAACTCGCGATTGCCACCGAATTCTCGTTTCTTTTGAGCCCCAGCCGCGCCGTTCTTTCTATCGGCTACGATGCCGGCGCGCAAAAGCTTCATCAGTCGTGCTATGACATGGTCGCTTCAGAAGCTCGAATCGCCACGTTCCTCGCCATCGCGCGCGACGAGATACCGCAGCAAACGTGGCTCAAGTTGAACCGCGAACATGCGAGCGCGTTCGGCCGCTTTGTGCTGCTTTCCTGGACCGGGACGATGTTCGAATACCTGATGCCCTCGCTATGGATGCGCAGTTATCCAGACACCCTCATATCGAGAACTCTCTCTGCCTGTGTTGATGTGCAGCGGGCTTTTGCTCGCTCTCTCAATATTCCGTGGGGGATTTCGGAATCCGGTTCAGGGACCAAAGACGACGCCGGGCACTATGGCTACCTGGCTTACGGCTTGCCTGACATAGCGCTCTCGGCGGATGCAACTGCCGGGCCAGTAGTGTCACCGTACTCAACATTTCTTGCTCTTGGGGTTGACTCGGTCGCAGCGCTCCGAAACCTGCGCCACATGGAGTCAATGGGCTGGGCTGGCGCCTATGGCTTCTACGAGGCCGCCGACTACACTTCGAAGGGCAAGCCAGTCCTGGTTCGCGAATGGATGGCGCATCATCAGGGCATGGCGCTGCTTGCGATTCTGAACCTGCTGCACAACAATGTCGTGCAGCGATGGTTCCACACCAATCCCGTGGTTCAGTCCACTGAACTTCTTCTGCATGAAATGCCGGTGAGTACGTCGGTACTGCGAGCGAAGCGCAACGAGTAGCGCTCAGGCAGGATAAGCGCCGGCAATATATCCGTGCAACGCTTCGATGGTTTGCGCCTGGCCGGAGATCACCCACTTGACCAGATCTCCAATGGAGATGACCCCCAGCACTCTTTCGTCGCGCAGCACGGGTAGATGGCGGATTCGGTTTTGGGTCATCAGAGACATGCATTCGTCCACTGTATGCTGCGGGCTCACCGATAACACGGGAGTCGACATGATCTGGTGGACCTGCGTTTCCTTGGAAGCGTGGCCAAGAAGAATACATTTGCGGGTATAGTCACGTTCGGAAAAGACGCCGACGACACGCCCATCCGAGATCACAAGCAGGGCGCCAACGTCGTGTTCGGCCATCATTTCGATGGCTTCATAGACCAGCTGTTCGGGGGCAATGGACAGAATCTTCTGATCGCCCTTGCTTTTCAGCACCAATCCAATCGAGTCGGAAATGTTCATGGACGCCTCCTCGCTTCGGCTGACCCACAGCATTTGCGGAGTTTCGGTAGACAAATAACTCAGGCTGACGCCTGTCGCCATCGGAACAGCAGTATATCCCGTTCCGTGTGGAACGGGATAGCTTTTCCAAAAAAAGCTGGACTTAGCCGTGGCGCCGCGATTCTTCGGCGTGAATGCTGCTTTCCGCGCGTGACGGGGTAGCTATTCGGTTTTGCCACTCGAATAGGGCAACTCCAGAACTACACGGCAAATCGCCTGTTCAGTGCTGAATCACCGTCTCCGCCGCTGCGGGCTTCTCTGTAACCTGAGCCGGAGTCGGCAATTGCGACCGATCCCAGCCGCCGCCAAGAGCTTCAATCAAAGCGACTGAGGCAGACATTTGCTGGATCTGCAGTTCGGCCAGCGTTTGCTGGCTTGAATAAGATGTGGTCTGGGCAACGGCCAGGTCGATATACGGATCAATTCCCGTGTCATAGCGGGTTTGCTCGAGATTCAGGTATTTCGCGGCGTAGTCAACGGCCTCCCGCTGGCGCTTGATTTGCTGGTCCAGGATGCGCACCTCGGCAAGGGCATCTTCTACCTGCTGGAGGGCTGCCAGTACCGATTGACGATAGGCTGCCAGATCGGCGTTGTAGGTGGCTATGTACTGGTTGACCGTGGCGCGGCGCAGACCTCCGTCATAGACGGTCTCAGAGAGCGATGGCCCTACCGACCAGAAGCGGCTGGCTGCGTCGAGCAGGTTCTTGATTGCCGAACTCTCCACTCCGCCGCTCCCGGAGAGTGTGAGTGCAGGGTAATAGGCCGCGTAGGCGATGCCGATTTGGGCATTCGCCACCGCCATGTTCCGCTCCGCGGCAGCCACATCAGGGCGTCGCTCGAGCAGTTGGGACGGCAGACCGATGGGGATGGGAGGAGGCGCGGTGGTTTTGGCTTGCACGGGAATGGAGAAATCCGAAGCCGGCTTGCCAATCAGCATGGCAATCGCATGCTCATACTGGGCGCGCGCAATCTTATTATTGATGGCCGCCGATTGCGCGCTGGCCAGGGTGGTTTGCGCCTGAACGAGCGAAATCTGGTCGTCGACGCCGGTGTCATAGCGTCCCTGCTCGGCGTCGAGGGCCTTCTTGTCGGCCGCGACAGCTTCATCAAGAATGGTTTGCAGCGCATCCTGCCCGCGAATTTCGAAAAAGTATTCGGCCAGGCTGGCCTGCTCCGTCAGCTTTTCGTTTTCAAGGTCGGCAGCCGAGATTTGAGCGCTGTATTGGCTGGCATGCACGGTGTTGCGAATCTTGCCCCAGAGATCAGGCTCCCAGGAGACTTCGGCTGGGAGAGAGAATAGCTGCGACTGCTTGCCGCTCACGTTGCTGGCGATGGCGCCGGAGCTGAGCGTTGACGAACTCTGCGAACGAGTGTAAGCCGGACCGATTGAAACCGTGGGAAAGTATTGGGCTCGCGCCTCTCGCACCAGAGCCCGCGCCTCCATGTAGTTCTCGAAAGCTTCGCGAATATTCTGGTTGTCCACGTTGAGCTGCTCTTCAAGGGCATTCAAATCCGGCTCATTGTAGATCTCCCACCACTTGCCGCGCAGGGTAGCATCCTGCGGTTGGGCGACCGTCCAGCCATTTGTTTCCTCGGTCTCCTTGAACTGCGTGGGAGACTCCTTGAAAGCCGGCGGCGCAGTCATGGTGGGCGGCACATACTTCGGCCCAACGTTACAGCCGACCAGCAGGGCACACAACCCGCCGGCCAAGGCGCCACCGAGGATTAGAAACTGCGTTCGGGTTTTCGGCTTCGACATGTTCATATGCAACTCTCTCTGTTAAGAAGCCTCTGCGGTTCTGTGGTTGTTGAATATCGACGAAGTTTTGCCCTGGAAGCGGAGGCGCATGCGATCGAAGAACAAGTAAACCACAGGCGTGGTATAGAGCGTCAGCATCTGGCTCACAATCAATCCACCGACGATGGTGATGCCCAACGGGCGTCTGAGTTCAGATCCGGTACCGGTGCCGAAGGCAAGAGGCAGCGCGCCAAATAGCGCAGCCATCGTAGTCATCAGGATGGGGCGGAAGCGAAGCTGGCACGCTTCATAAATAGCATCTGTTGAGTTTTTGCCGTGTTCGCGCTCGGCCACCAGGGCAAAGTCGATCATCATGATGGCATTCTTTTTCACAATGCCGATGAGCAGAATGATCCCAATGATGGAGATTACGTTCAAGTCGACTTTGAAGAGCATCAGGGCGAGCATGGCGCCGACGCTGGCCGAAGGCAAGGTGGAGATGATGGTGAGGGGATGCACCAGGCTCTCATAAAGAATGCCGAGAACGATGTAGACCGCGAGCAAGGCCGTCGCAACCAGGACTGGTTCGCTGGCCAGCGACGTCTGGTAAGCCGCCGCGGTGCCGGCGAAAAATCCGCGAACCGTTGGCGGCATCCCCAGCCGCTGCTGCATCTGGGTCACCTCGCGCGTGGCGTCGCTCATGGCCACACCGGTGGCAAGATTGAACGATACCGTAACGGATGGAAACGAACTTGTGTGGTTGAGGACCAGCGGCGTTGTGTTGGCTTGCGCCTTACTCACCACGGAGAGCGGGATGACGCCGCTGCCGGTGGTATTGAGATAAATATTCTTCAACCCATCGGGGTTTTGCCAATAGGGCGGCGCAACTTCAAGCACTACGTAATACTGGTTCAACTGCGTATAAATGATTGAGACTTCCGACTGGCCAAAAGCGGCGTAGATGGAACTATCCAGAGAAGCCGGCGTAATCCCGAGCCTCGCGGCGGTGGGACGGTCGTAGGCGATCAACTCCTGCAGGCCAGCGTTTTGCGCGTCGGTATTGACATCCTGAAATCCCGGCAGCTTCTTCATTTCGGCCAGCAGAATCGGCCCCCAGTGGGCCAGGTCCTGCACGTTGTCCGACTGGATGGTGTATTGGTAAAGGGCGCTGCTTCCCCGGCCCCCGATGCGCAGATCCTGCGCGGCTTGCAGAAACGCGGAGGCTACGGGAAGCCTGTTCATCTTGGGGCGCAGCCGATTGATAATCTCCGGCGCCCCCACTTTGCGGATGTTGAGGGGTTTGAGGGCGATGTACACAAAGCCGCCATTGGAGGAGCCGTTCCCTCCTGTATAGGCGTTGACATGAGCTACGGCTGGGTCTGCCTTGATCACGCTCACCAGTTGTTTCACGGAGTTATCCATCACCGCGAACGAGGCATCCTGCGGCCCCTGCAAACCGCCCGTGATCGCACCCGTATCCTGCTGTGGAAAGAACCCTTTGGGGATGATTCCGATCAGATAGAAGTTCAATCCGATAGTGAGCAACAGGATAATCAGGACCGGTATGGGATGGTCCAGCACCCACTTCAACGATCTGCTATAGCCGGAGAGCAGATTCGTGAATCCTTTCTCGCTCAGCCTGTAAAGCCGCCCATGCTTGGCATTCTTTTCATCCTTGAGAATGTGGGCGCACATCATCGGTGTCGTCGTCAGAGAGACCAGCATCGACATCACGATTGCAGTCGAGAGCGTGATGGCAAACTCTCGGAACAAGCGGCCAACAATGCCGGCCATCAGCAGGATGGGAATGAAGACCGCGATCAACGAAGTACTGATGGACAGAATGGTAAAGCCGATCTCTCTGGACCCCTCGAATGCGGCCGCCATCGCCCCCATGCCTAATTCACGCAGGCGGGTGATGTTTTCCATCACCACGATTGCGTCGTCCACCACAAATCCCGTCGAAATGGTCAAGGCCATCAGAGAAAGATTGTCGATGCTGAAGCCGAGCAGGTACATCACGGCGAACGTGGCAATCAGTGACGCAGGCACGGCAACGGCAGGGATCAGCGTGGCACGCCAATTGCGCAGAAACACGAATACGACCAGAATCACCAGGATAACGGAACCAATGAGTGAGCGCTCCACATCGCGCACCGACGCGCGAATGGTTGTGGTGCGGTCCAGCACAACGGTCATCTTGATCCCTTGCGGGATGGAAGCCTGAATCGAAGGTAATTCGGCTTTGACGCGATCGTTGG
>JBEKVS010000218.1:0-9840 GCA_049513795.1 Occallatibacter sp.
GAAACCACGAAGATGCAGCTGGAGCCGAATCGCTGGCTGATGTTCACGGCCAGGCGCTCAGCAGTCCACACATGCTCGCCGGCATCGCGCAGCCGGGCTTCAGCCTCGGCCGCGGCGCGCGCCTGCGCCAGGCTTTCGGCCATGGTCTCCACTTCACGCGCCAGGGGGGTGAACAGGCTGAGTTCCGCTACGCTCTCATCCGCGGCGCTGTCCCCCTGGCCCATTCGCAACAGGCGCAGCCGCTCGGCCACACGGACCATGGGCCGCATGAGAAAACGGCGCACCATCAGCAGCGTGACCGCGACAATCAGGATCACGAACGCGCAGATGCGCCAGAAGCTTCTCTTCCAGACCGCGTTGCCCTCGGTTCGGATGTAGCGGGCATCTTCCAGAATGACCAGCACTCCGCTCACCTGGCCTTGGAGACGGAGTGGAAACGCGTCTTCCAGCCATTGCGAATCCCCATCGTGCCCAAAGGCCGACACCTCGGCGCCGCGCTTTACGGCCTTCAAGAGCACATCGGGCGACAACGCCTTGAAAAATTCCTGCGGGCCCGTGGCAGCTTGCAGGCGCCCGTACGGGCTGTAGACGGCGAGCCCAAGAGCCTGATCGCCGCGGTGCAGTTTTTCGAGAGCCGCGCTCATCGCCTCGGGGCCGCCGGCAGCGGCCGCCTGCTCCATTTGCGGTTGTATAACGGCGCCAAGCCACTGGCTCCGGCGCACCAGTTCCCGGCGCAGGGCGAGCTTGTGCGCCAGCACGTCAAAGTAAGTCGACCCGACGGAAACCAAGGTGATGCCCGCAATGAGTGCAAGGATCAGCCGCATGCGGAACAGTTGCATGTATTCACTCCCTGCCTTCTACGTCTCGACCGGCCTGAACGCTTAGATGCGCAGCTACTGCATAGGATGCGTGTGGACATGCACACTGTTGGCCAAATCTCAACTCATTGAAAGCAAAACAACCCCTCATCAGCTACCGACGGGCGGTGTGGACTTTTTGCTCAAAGAAGGGAAAATTCTTCACGAATAGAGCCATTTAGATGCACCCGTCGTACGCATTCGCCGGGCCGTCTGCGCCCCATGCGCTATTCTGTCGAGAAGCGAAGTTGAGGAAAGATTGAAACGGTTGGCCCGCGCTTCCCGCGGCACGACTGAAACATGGCCATGGACCCAATCGAACGAATCGCCAAGAACATCGTGCTCACCGTCCAGGACTACACCCTGTTCGCGAGCCGCGCCGTCATGAATCTCTTTCGGCCGCCCCGGTATTGGACGGATTTCCTCATTCAATGCAACATCATCGGCGTCGGTTCAACGGCCATCGTTCTGCTTTCCGGCTTCTTTACCGGCGGCGTGCTGGCCCTGCAATCGGCGGCCACACTCTCCGAATTTGGGGCCACGGCCGTTACCGGCCAATTTGTCTCCCTCACCATGATCCGCGAACTGGGCCCGGTGCTGACCGGCATCATGGTCGCTGGGCGCAATGCTTCTTCCATGGCCAGCGAACTCGGCTCCATGGTGGTCACCGAGCAGATCGACGCCATGCGCGCCCTGGGTGTCGATCCCTTGCGCAAGCTGGTCACGCCGCGCCTGTTCGCCTGCATCCTGATGCTCTTTTTCCTCACCATTCTCGCCGACGCGTTTGGCATCGTCGGCGGCGGCTTCGTCACCGTGCTGATGAACCACCAGAACGGAACCCAGTACCTGTCCATGGCCTGGGAGCATCTCCGCTATCCCGACATCATTCAGGGGCTGGTCAAGCCGCTCGTTTCCGGCTTCATCATCGCCTCGGTCGGCTGCTTCTACGGCATGCGGACCACGGGCGGCACCGAAGGCGTCGGCCGGTCAACCATCGATGCCGTGGTCTTCTCCTCGGTCATCATCATCTTCGCTGACTTCCTCATGACCCAACTGCTGCTGAACCTTTTTCCGCCAATATGATGGAAATGCAATGACGGAAACCCAATGATGGAAACGCACGCTTCCGGCCAACCCGACCCAATCCCGCATGGCTTCGCGCCGGAGGCCAGTTCGGACGCCGCTCCCGTTGTAGCCTTCCGCAACGTATCCATCTCCTTCGAAGGGCCGCCGGTTCTGGACAACGTCAGCTTTTCTCTCATGCCGGGAGAGACGCGCATCCTGCTTGGCCCCGCAGGCGTTGGCAAAAGCGTGCTGCTCAAGCTCATCAATGGCCTGCTTCGACCCGATCATGGCAGCATCGAGCTCTTTGGGCAGGAGATCAGCACCATGGGCGAGCAGCAACTGTTCCCGCTGCGCACCCGCACCGGCATGGTTTTTCAGGAAGGCGCGCTCTTCGATTCGCTCACCGTCCGCGACAACATCGCATACCAGCTCATCCAGGAGCGCGTACCCGACGAAGAGATCGATCGCCGCGTCCGCGATGCGCTTCGTTTCGTGCTGCTTGAGCAGACCTTCAATTTCTATCCCTCCGACATCTCCGGAGGCATGCGCCGGCGCGTCGCGATTGCCCGCGCGCTGATCCGCCAGCCGGAGCTGCTGCTTTACGATTCGCCCACCGGCGGCCTCGACCCCGTCACCTCCACCACCATCATTGAGCTGGTCATGAAGCAGCGCGACGTCTACCGCACGCCGTCGATCCTGGTGACGCATCGGCTGCAGGACGCATTCACGCTCTCCACCCATCGCTTCGACGCCGAGCAAGGTGGCATGGTCCTGCTTCCCGACGGCCAGACCGACCGCAACACGACCTTCCTCATGCTGGAAGAAGGCCGGCTCATCTTCGACGGCTCGCTGCACGAATTGATCCACACCGACAACCCGTTCGTGCGCGAGTTCCTGCAGTAATCTCACTCGGCAGTCGCTCGTGATGTATGCTATACATCATGAGGCGTACTCAGCTTTATCTCGACGACGATCTTTGGAGCGCTTTACACGAGCGAGCTCTTCGGGAAAAGACCACTGTGTCTGAACTCATCCGCAAGGCTGCGCGGGACCGATACATGGGCAATCTTGAAGAGCGCCGCGCCGCAATGATGGGGATTGTTGGACTCTGGAAAGATCGTACCGACATCGAGGATACCGAGGCCTATATTCGCAACCTTCGCGACGATGACCGGCTGGAACGACTAGGAATTGAATGAGCGTCCTACTCGATTCCGACGTGGTGATCGAAATCCTTCGATCCAGGAATCCGGCGGTTCTGATTCAGTGGGAGGATCTGGCGAAGACGTCAGAAGCCATACTGTTTTCCCCCATCACCGCAGCGGAAGTTTGGGCAGGCGCACGCGCCGTGGAGCGGGATGCAACGTCGCGGTTCTTCAAGCTTCTAACGTGCATCTCGCCCGATTACGCAATCGGCCGTCTGGCCGGCGAACTTCTTGGTCAATTCAGCAAGAGTCACGGCTTAAAATTAGCGGACGCGCTCATCGCGGCCACAGCCATTGAACACCAGGCTGCCCTGTGGACGCCCAACCGCAAGCACTATCCGATGCCGCAGCTGAATTTCTTTGGCTGACCGGTCAAGAAAACGAGCGGCCCACTGGTGATCGGACCGGACACAAAGAATGGGGACGGCGCAGGGTCTTAGTCGGCAGCGTGCTCCGAATCTCTTAACCGCGGCAGAGCGCGAATCGCTTTTCCCGCGTTCTTCTCCGCAATCCGCAACTCGTAAAGGCTCTGCAGGTTGAGCCAGAACTCCGCGCTGGTCCCGAAGAAATGCCCCAACCTTAGCGCTGTATCGCCGCTCAACCCACGCTGCCCATTCAGAATCCCGGTGATTCGGTTGGGCGGCACGTCCAGCTTGCGTGCCAGTTCTGTAGCGCTCATCCCCAGCGCTTCAAGTTCCTCGGCCAGGTGTTCACCGGGATGAATTGCCATCATTGCCATGCGTTCTCCTAGTGATAATCGACGATCTCTACGTTGGACGGTCCCGCCGGGCCGTCGCGCCACTCAAAGCAAAACCGCCACTGGTCGTTGATTCGAATCTGAACCAGAATTTAAGCGTTACGTAAAGCATACTTTCTGGTCGCGGGCGTATCCGGACAGCTGTTAGTTCCTTTTACCCTCCTCCATCTGCTACCCTTACCTGTTTTGTTCTGCCCGCCATGTTTTGGTCTATCCACGGAAAAGACAGGTGCCATCATGGGTTTTAAATTCCAGAACTTCGACTTCCTCTCCCTCGATGCCGGCTTCTCTGAAGACGAGCTCCTCGTCCGCCGGACGGCGCGCGACTTCGTCGAAGACAACGTCATCCCCATCATCGAAGAATGCTTCCGCGAAGGCCGTTTCCCCCGCGAGCTTGTCCCCCTCATGGGCGAATTGGGCTTCTTCGGCGCCAACCTTGAAGGCTACGGCTGCGCCGGCATGTCCAACGTGGAGTACGGCCTGGTGACGCAGGAGTTGGAACGCGGCGACTCCGGCCTGCGCAGCTTTGTCAGCGTGCAGTCGGCGCTGGTGATGTATCCCATCTACACCTTCGGCTCCGACGAGCAAAAGAATGCCTGGCTGCCCGCCCTCGCCAAGGGCGAAAAGCTCGGCTGCTTCGGCCTCACCGAGCCCGGCTTCGGGTCCAATCCCGGAGCCATGACCACCACCGCCCGCAAGTCAGGCGACGAGTACATCCTGAACGGCGAGAAGATGTGGATCACCTCCGGCTCCATCGCCGATGTCGCCATCATCTGGGCAAAAGTAGAAAATGAGGAGCAGAAAATCCGCGGCTTCCTGGTCGAAACCAACCGCCCCGGCTTCTCCGCCAAAGACGTGCACGGCAAGTGGAGCCTGCGGGCCTCCGTCACCAGCGGCCTCTCGCTCCAGGACGTCCACATTCCCGCCGCCAATCTGCTCCCCGGCACCGGCGGCCTGAAGAGCCCGTTCATGTGCCTCAACCAGGCCCGCTACGGCATCAGCTGGGGAGCCATCGGCGCAGCCATGTCCTGCTACGATACGGCCTTGCAGTACACCAAGGCCCGGAAACAGTTTCATGGCCAGCCGATAGCCAGTCATCAATTAATTCAAGAAAAGCTCGTCTGGATGGCCAGCGAGATCTCCAAGGCCCAACTGCTCTCGCTGCACGTCGGCCGTCTCAAGGATGCGGGCAAGGTGGGCCACCAACACATCTCCATGGCCAAGCGCAACAATGTGTGGATGGCTCTTGAAACCGCGCGCATGGCCCGCGACATGCTTGGCGCTAACGGCATCACCGAAGACTACCCCATCATGCGCCACATGATGAATCTGGAGTCAGTGAAAACCTACGAGGGCACGCACGACATTCACGCATTGATTCTTGGCCAGCATCTCACCGGAATCCCCGCGTATTAGACGCGGGTTCAACCCTCTCAAATTAACGCAATATTTGCCGTAGAAGGCTCGCAGTTACTTTTCGCATACTGGTTATGCTCTCCTGGCAAAGGGCTCTTGCTGGCTCTTCCGTTAGAGAAATAGAATCGCCACACATCCAAGGAGTCTTCAACATGCGTAACATCGGTCTTGCTTTCCTCTGTGCCGCCCTTTGTACGACAGCGGCGCTTGCACAGGTTGCCTCGGAAGTTGCCCGTCCTGACGCCGAAAGCGTCGACATCGACAGCATCGACGCAACCAGCACACCTCCCGTGGCCTACATCTACGTGGCAAGTGGCAACATCACAGCCTATTCTGCCGCCTCGAATGGAAAGCTGACCCAAATTCCCGGTTCTCCTTTCCCAGGCAGCGTGAGCTACCTGGCTGGAAACGGCAGGTATCTCTTCGGCTCCACGCTGAGCGCAACGGATATCGAGTCGTACGCGATCGAGTCAAACG
The DNA here is from genome assembly GCA_049513795.1 of Occallatibacter sp. Taxonomy (GTDB): domain Bacteria; phylum Acidobacteriota; class Terriglobia; order Terriglobales; family Acidobacteriaceae; genus Telmatobacter. The sequence goes on from JBEKVS010000218.1 coordinate 5,778, forward strand.
GAGCCTTGCGCTATGTGGCTTCCGAGAACGTGGTCTCCGCCGACAGCGGGTGCGGCAACGCCAATCAGATCAACCTCGATCACACCGGCTCCGCCTTGTACGACCTTGCCATCTATGGCAGCGATTGCTCCAACAACACCTACGAGACCTTCAAGATTGACGACAGCACGGGGAAACTGTCTTTCCTCGGCAATGCCGGCGGCTCCGAGTCGATTGAGGAGCCTTTGACCTTTACCGGAAACGACAAGTACGCCTACACGACCAACTGTTATCACTTCTATGGAGACATCTCTTCATTCCGGCGCAACAGCAATGGATCGCTGACGCAGTTGAGTTTCAACATTCCATTTCCTTCCGCGTCCGCAGGCTCGTATTGCGGATTCGCGCAAGCCGCGGATCCCGTCGAGCATGTGGCCTTCGCGATGCAGGCATTCGATGGGCCCGGCAATCCCAGCACAGGAATTCAATTGGGGACGTATAGCGTGGCCAGCAACGGCAACCTGACCACCACCAGCACGCAAGCCAACATGCCCAGCGTGGCCGTAGGAAACCTGACGGTTATAAACATGTCTCCCTCGGGGAAACTGCTTGCGGTCGCCGGCTCAAATGGGTTGGAAGTCTTCCATTTCAACGGAGCCAGCCCCGTCACGCACTACACCGGGCTGCTCACTTCGTCTGAGGTCGATCAGATCTTCTGGGACAAGGCGAATCACCTTTACGCCATCGGCACAGCGGCCAACAAGCTTTGGGTCTTCACCATCACGCCCACTGGTTACAGCCCCGCGCCTGGGTCGCCTTATACCGTGCCGAATCCAATGGGCTTGAAAGTTCAGACCTTGTAACGGCTTGGCCAGACCGATGGTTCATCCGTTCTGGCTCTTTGCTTTTCTACGGCTTTTGACCCCAGTCCGATTGCATGCCGCGGCGCGGTTGCAATTAGGATGATGCGCGCAGGAAAAGAACAGGCCATGACACGGTTTTCCAGGTTTTTCCGCAATCTTCGGTGAGGGTTGAAATCAAGCTCAGCCCACCCACGAACACGAGGAAACATACATGAGAACCACGAAGATTCCACAAATCTACATTAAGAATGCCCGCAACATGCGCACATTGAGTCTTGTCTGCCTGGTTGCAGCGCTCGGCACGGCGGTGGTGTCGGCTCAAGTTTCAAGCGGACGGACAACCCTTGCCGGGGACGCCATCCACGAACCCAGCTCGTCGCCTGTAGCCTACGTCTACGTCGGCGCAGGCGATATCACAGCCTACTCCGCGGCGGCCAACGGTCAGCTGACAAAGATTCCCGGATCGCCCTTCTCGGCCTCTGTCGGCTACCTGGCTGGAAATGGCAAGTATCTTTTCGCTTCGACGGCCAGCACAACGGACATCGAAAGCTACGCGGTCGAGTCAAATGGCGCTTTGCATTTTGTAGCTTCGGAGAACGCGGCCTCGGCAGACGGCGGATGCGGCAACGCGAACGCCATCTTCACCGACCACACCGGCGAGACTTTGTATGCCATGGCGTACGACGGGAATGAATGCTCGAACAATACCTATGAGGAGTTCAGCATCAACCAGAGCACCGGCAAGCTCACCTACCTGGGCCTCGGCGGGGACAACAATCAGATCAACGGGCGCCTCAGCTTCACGGGAAACAATCTCTATGCTTACTCAGCCGACTGTTTTCGCGACGATCCGGCCATCATCGGCTTCAAGCGCAGCAGTAACGGAAAAATGACCGAGCTGAATATCGATCCCGCTCTGCCCGCCGCGCCTGAGAACGACCAATATTGCCCATGGCTGGCTGAATCCGACCCATCTGGTCATTTGGCCGTTTCGATGGGGGCGCTGGATGAAAACCAGAATGCCGTCGGGCCGAATCTTCTTGCCACCTACACCGTGAGCAGCTCCGGAAAGCTGACCACTAGCAGCACGACCAAGAATATGGCGACGGTCGATGTAGGGGATCAGATAAACGCCATGAACACCTCCCCTGCCGGAAATCTTCTCGCCGTGGCAGGAACGAAAGGATTGCAGGTCTTCCATTTCAATGGAGCGAACCCGATAACTCACTTCACCGGGCTGCTCACATCCACCGAAGTCGATCAGATCTTCTGGGATAACAACAACCATCTTTATGGGATCAGTTCCAGCGCCAACAAGCTGTGGGTATTCACGGTCACCACCAGCGGATTCAGCGAAGCTCCTGGCTCACCCTACTCGGTGCACTCTCCGCAAGGCCTGAGAGTGATGACCTTGTCCGACTAGGACTCTAAATCCCGCACCGGCAAAACGAAAGAGCCGCCCGCGTGGCGGCTCTTTCGTTTGCTCTTGTGCCGCTCACTTCGCAGAGAAAACATACGCCCGAACAAGCAATTCGCCTGTCCATCGGCAATTGCCCGACGCCGGATGTGCTCCTGGAAAATGAAGTATAAACCTCGCTCGGCACTCAAGAAAAAGTCATGACCCCGTTTTCCGGGAAACATCGCGCTACCTGGTGAAGGCTGAAATCAAGCTCAGCCCATCAACCCGAAAACGAGGAGACCGCCATGAAAACCACAAAGATTTCCCAAGTCACCGCGAGCAAGCCCCTCAGCCTGCGCAAAATGAGCCTTGTCTGCCTGGGTGCGGCGCTCGGCACGATGGCAGCGTCGGCTCAGGCTCCACAGTCAAGCGACAACATTGACGGGCCCGGCACATCGCCCGTCGCCTACGTTTACGTGGCTAGCGACGAAATCATGGCCTATTCCGCCGCACCCAACGGCCAGCTCAAACCCATCCCTGGCTCTCCGTTCTCAGGCAATCTCAGTTACCTCGCTGGAAATGGCAAATACCTTTTTGGATCGACCCAAAGTTCAACCGATATCGACTCCTACGAGGTCGAGTCGAACGGCGCTCTGCACTACGTGGCTTCGGAGAACGTGGTCTCGGCGGACGGCGGCAATGGCGACGCCGATCAAATCTTCACCGACCACACGGGCGAGACCTTGTATGACATGGCGTATTGGGGAAACCAAGGCTCGAACAACACCTATGAGGAGTTCAGCATCGACCAGAGCAACGGCAAGCTCACTTTTCTGGGCATCGCCGGGGACAACGAAGAGATCAACGGACGTCTCAGCTTCACCGGAAACGACCAGTTTGCCTACTCAGCCGACTGCTATAAGACCTATCCAGCTATCTACGGCTTCAAGCGCAGCAGCAATGGAAAAATGACCGAGCTGAACATCAATCCCCACATGCCCGTCGCGTCTGGGAGCGATTGGTTCTGCCCGTGGCTGGCTGAATCCGACCCATTCGGTCATCTGGCCGTATCGATGGGGGCCTTGGATCCAAACCTGAATTCTGTCGGGCCGAATTATCTTGCGACCTACACGGTAAGCAGCTCCGGCAACGTAACCACGACCAGCACGACCAAGAACATGCCGGCGGTGTCGGTGGGCGCGAATATCAACGCCATGAATGCGTCTCCGGCCGGAAACCTTCTTGCCGTGGCTGGGAACGGCGGACTGCAGGTCTTCCACTTCGGAGCCAACCCGATCACCCACTACACGGGGCTCCTCACATCCACCGAAGTCGATCAGATCTTCTGGGATAACGATAATCACCTCTACGGGATCAGCTCCAATGCCAACAAGCTTTGGGTCTTCACCGTCACGCCCACCGGTTATAGCGAAGCGCCGGGCTCACCTTACTCGGTGCAGTCTCCGCAAGGCCTCCGGGTGATGACTTTGTCAAAATAGGTTTGCGGACTGAGCTTGGAGTGGAAGGGCCGCCGCTGAGGCGGCTCTTCTTTATTGATCGCGCTTTCAGGCCGGATTGAACGTTCTCATTGAATCGGTTGCCAATGCTTCATTCTTTCCAACGCGACGAGGCACGAAAACAGCTATCGACAAGCCGAGCCTGATGCGGCATAGTCGTACCCATGCGGAATCTTTGCTGCCTTTCTCGCTCCCTGATCCGGACCACTCTGCCCGTTGTTTGCGTCCTGACTCTGCATGCAATGCGTGCACTGCCGGCGCAACAGGCCGCTGCACAACCCGCGGCTTCCATCGTTCTACACGCT
>JBEKVS010000219.1:0-9832 GCA_049513795.1 Occallatibacter sp.
GATGTCGATCCCAATCTTACCGTTGAGGACCTGCGCACGGTCGACGCGCAAGTGGCCGGCAACTTCGATCAGGAGCGTCTCGTGGCCCAGCTCTCCAGCCTCTTCGGCATGCTTTCGCTGATCCTCGCATCGGTGGGTCTCTACGGAGTGATGTCGTACTTCGTCGCGCGGCGCACCAGTGAGATCGGCATTCGCATGGCGCTCGGCGCTACGCGTGGCAGCGTGGTTGCCATGATCATGCGTGGCGTTATTTCGCAGGTCATCATTGGACTCTGTCTTGGCATTCCTGCCGCGCTCTACGCCGGCTACCTGATGAAGAGCCTGCTCTATGGCGTGGGCAGCTACGACTGGACAGCCCTGGGCGGCGCGCCGTTCATGCTCGCCCTCTGCGCAGCGGTAGCCGGATTTATTCCCGCGCGCCGCGCTGCTTCCATCGATCCCATGAAAGCCCTGCGCACGGAGTAGAGGAGAGAAGCAAATGACTACGCTGCTAAATGACCTCCGCTATGCATTCCGCCAGTTGCGGCGCGCGCCCGGGTTCACGCTCACGGCCGTCGCCACGCTGGCCCTGGGACTGGGCGCAACCGCGGCTGTCTACAGCGTGATTCATTCTGTGCTGCTTTCGCCCTTGCCTTATGCCGACGCAGATCGCCTGGTGGGCGTAGCCTTTACTGCCTCACGGGAACGGCCCAACGCCGAGCAGGCCGGCAGCACGGCTGACTTCATCCGCGAGCACAGCACATCCTTCGCTTCCTCTGCCGTGATGGACGACTCCGGCCCGGCAGTGAATCTGTCCATCGAAGGCGGCCACGCGGTCCAGATCAGTGCGCTGGGTGTCTCGGAGGCATACTTCCGCACGCTGGGCGCTGCTCCCGCACTGGGGCGCACATTTACCGCCGATGAAGACCGGCCCGGCGGAGCACGGGCCGCTGTGCTCAGCGATGGCCTGTGGACGCGCGTATTCGGCCGCGATCCGGCCATTGTGGGCCGCGCAATTCGCGTGAATCAAGAGACATTCACAGTAGTCGGCGTGATGCCTGCCAGCTTTCATGTCACGGCTGAAACCGCACCCGGCGTTCTGGGCACCCCCGATCTTTGGCAGCCGCTTCAACTCGGCCCGAAGTCCCCTGGCTACGAGGGCGACAACTGGGAGATGATCGCGCGCCTGCGTCCTGGCGTCACGCTGGCACAAGCGCGGCAAGAGCTGACGGTTATCGAGGCATCTTTCTTCGCGCAGAATCCTGACTATAAGAAGTGGTATTCGCGCGACAACCATCCCTATGCTTTCCGCGTCTGGACGCTCAAAGACGTGGTGGTGAGTGGAGCGCGCCGCAGCCTGCTCGTTGTGATGGGCGCAGTTCTGGCCGTGCTGCTGGTGGCGTGCCTCAATCTCGCCGGTCTCATGATGGCGCGCGCCATGCGCCGTTCGCGCGAGATTGCCTTGCGTTCGGCGCTGGGGGCTACGCGCGCGCAACTGGCGCGCCTGCTGGCCGCGGAAGGATTGCTGCTCGCACTGGGCGGCGGGCTGCTGGCCATCGCGGTGGCGCGAGCGGCTACGTTCGTACTGCTGCACGCTGCACCGCTCGCCATCCCCACACTGAACGGCGAGCCCAGCCCGTGGCTGATGGGCGCGGTGGTGCTTGCGCTGGCGCTCGGCTCGACTGCTCTGTTCTCTTTGCTTCCCGCGGTTGTCATTCTGATCAGGAGAAGCAAAGAAATGCGGCTCGGCGGACCATCGCTCGGCGAGGCGATTTCGCACGCACGGCTTTCGCGTGGACTGATGGTTGCGCAGATTGCCCTCGCCATGGTGCTGGTTTCCACGGCTTCAGTGCTGTTGGGAACCTTCGTCAAGCTGCGCTCGCTTCCCTCCGGAGTGGAACCAAAGCAGCTCACCGTGTTTCAGGTTGCGCTCAAGGGCGACGGCTACGCAAGTACGCAACACACCGGCCAGTTTGTCGCGGCGGTGCTCGATCAATTGCGCAGGACACCCGGCGTGGATCGGGTCGCGGCCATCAATGGGCTTCCGCTGGATCGGGGCCTCAATCAAGGCGGAAATCCGGCGGACCGGCCGAACCTGCGCCAGATTGTCCAGTTGCGCACCATTACACCGGGATATTTTCAGACCATGGGCATGCCGATGCTGGCGGGGCGGGACATTGCCGAAAGCGATCGAGGCGGTTCGGATCCGGTGGTGGTGATTGGAGCAACCGCGGCCAAAAAGTGGTGGCCGGGCCGCTCGCCGATCGGGGAAGCCATTCATCTGGGACACGAGCACAGTTGGCGAATTATCGGCGTGGTGCCGGACGTGCAGATGCATTCCCTGCTGGACAGCGGGGGTGTTGAGATTTATGAACCGATGGCGCAGACGCCAGACGAATCCACTGGAGCTATCAATGGATGGTTCCCCACCAGCTTTGCCGTGCGCACGGCGGCCAATTTGAACATAGCGTCTGCCGCGCAACAAGCCGTGGAGCGTGCCGACCCCGAGATCCCCGTCGCTCGCCTTACTACCATGCAATCGTTGATCGACTCCACCATTGAGGCGCCGCGCTTCTTCTCGCTGCTGGCCAGCGGATTCTCCGGCTTCGCACTCGTGCTCACAGTGATCGGTCTTTTCGGACTGCTCAGCTACCAGGTTACGCAGCGCACGCGCGAGATTGGGGTGCGGATGGCGCTTGGCGCGGGCCGCCTGAACATTCTGCGCACGTTTCTGGGCCGCGGTCTCACTGTGGCGTCCATCGGAATTGTGCTGGGCCTCATCGCAACCTGGCTGATCCGCCCGGTGGTGAATCGCCTGCTGGCAGATGCAGGCGTCGACCCGGTCAACACATCCCATACCGTTATCATGAGCGGCTCGCAGGCCGCCGTGTTTGCCGCATTCGCAATCGTTGCCGCAACGCTGGCGGCAAGCTGGATACCGGCTCGCCGCGCGGCTGCAATCGAACCGATGCAGGCGCTGCGAACCGAATAAACAGCTGGACCGATATTTCGAGGTGGACCAAGAATGAACTCGCTGCTTCAGGATCTTCGCTACGCAATGCGCCAGCTGCTCAAGTCGCCGGCCTTCACGCTCACCGTGATCGTCACCCTGGCTCTGGGCATCGGCGCCAACGCCGCCGTGTTCACGCTCTTCGACCAGGTGCTGCTGCGCATGTTGCCTGTCGAGCGGCCCAAGGAACTGGTGCGCTTTGAGTGGAGCGGCGCGTTCTCCGGCTCCATGAGCAGCTTCGGCGGCGACTCGCCCGACCACTTCAATTACTTCTCCTATCCAATGTACAAGGACCTGCGCGACCACAACCAGGTCTTTCAAGGCATGATTGCCTCGGACAGGACCGGAGTCGGAGTCTCCTGGCGCAACCAGTCCGAGAGCAAAGATGCGGAAGTGGTCACCGGCAATTACTTCCAGATGCTTGGACTCAAACCCGCAGCGGGCCGCCTGCTTACGCCCCAGGACGATACGGCGAAGAACAGCAACCCGGTTCTCGTGCTCAGCTTTAACTACTGGAAGACGCGTTTCGGCGGGGCACAGGATGTGGTCGGCCAGACCGTTCTTATCAATGGACACACCTTCACCATTCTCGGTGTCGCTCCGCAAAACTTCGACTCCGCCATCGGCGGCTACAAGCCGGGCGTTTTCATCCCCATCAGTATGGTTGAGATCGCCATGCCCTGGATGGCGCCGCGCGACGATTTGAACAATCATCAATCGATCTGGCTCACGGTGGTGGCGCGGCTCAAGCCCGGTGTCAGCGCCGCGCAGGCCCAGGCCAGCCTCGGCCCGCTCTGGCATGCGCTGCGTACCAACGAGTTCGCTCTCTATAAATCGAAGTCCGAGCGCTTCAGAAGAAGATTCATCGATGAATCGCATCTCTCCGTTGTTGACGACGCCAAGGGTTTCAATCCTGGCCGCATTGACCTCCAGAAGCCGCTCGTCATCCTCATGAGCATGGCCGCGCTGCTGGTCTTCCTCTGCGCCATCAACGTGGCGACTCTGCTGCTCTTGCGGGCCGCGGGCCGGGCGCGCGAAATGTCCATGCGCTATGCCCTTGGCGCCAAGCGCAGCCGCATCACGGCGCAGTTGCTCACGGAAGGCGGCCTGCTTGGTGTTGGCGGCGCGGCCGTCGGCCTGGCGATAGCGCCCCTGGTGGCCACCACGCTGGTGCGCATGATGACCAGCTCCGATCCCGGCAGCGAGCCCTATTCGGCAACTGTGGACGCGCGCATTCTTCTTTTCACTCTTGCTGTCTCGCTCTTTGCCAGTTTGCTGTTCAGCATTGCGCCGGTGTTTCATTTTTTTCGCCCTGACCTGGCCGGCGCGCTGCGTCAGAACTCGGGCACCGCATCGAAGAGTTCGCAACGCTTCCGCAAACTTGCTGTCGGAGCGCAGATTGCCCTCAGCGTCATGCTTCTCGGCGGCGCCGGCTTGTTTGTGCGTACGCTCGACAACCTGCGCGCGCAAAATGTCGGATTCGAGACGACAAAGCTGACGGTATTCTCGCTTGACCCATCGAGTTCCGGCTACGGGGAAGACCGCACACCGCACATCGTCGCCAGCGCGCTGGATGTGCTCAGCCGCATTCCCGGCGTTGCTTCAGTAGCCGCAACCACCGACCCCGAACTGTCCGGAGACAACACCACTTCAAACTTCTCCATGCAGGGCTACAAGCCTTCGGAAGAAGAGAAGATGAACTTCGAGCAGCCCGACATCACGGCCGGATACTTCGCCACACTTCACCAGCCGATTCTGGTGGGCAGGGAATTTACTGCCGCCGATGTCAATGGTCAGCCCAAGGTAGCCGTGGTCAACGCCGCCTTCGCCAAGCGCTTCTTCGGCACCCCGCAAAATGCCATTGGCCGCGCGATTGCCAGAGGCGGCGGCGACGGCATCAAGTACGACACAACCATCGTAGGCGTGGTCGGCAACATCCGGCATTCCGACCTGCGCACAGACATCGGCGAAGCCGTCTACCTTCCCTATCTGCAACAGGAGCATCCTACCGGTGTCGTCGTCTATGCGCGTACGGCGCAGGCGCCGGAATCGATTGAGCCGGCCATTCGCCAGACCATTCATCAACTCGATTCAACGCTGGTAGTCGATGGCCTGCGCACCATGGAAGAGCAGATCAGCCGCAGCGCATCCGACGAGCGCGCGCTGGCCTTTCTCGCCATCGGCTTCTCCGCACTGGCCATGGTGCTGGCCGCGGTCGGGCTCTACGGCGTGCTGGCCTATTCAACCGAACAGCGCACACGCGAGATCGGCGTTCGCCTGGCTCTTGGATCGCAGCGTTCCGGCGTTGTGATCCTCGTGGTTCGCGAGATGGCGGCGATTGCCGGCATCGCCGTTGTGGTCGCTCTGCCGTCCGTAGTCGGATTGGCGCAACTGTTTCGAAGTCAGCTTTACGGCGTCACCACTTTTGACCCCCTCACGCTCGGTGGCGCCCTTTTTCTTACAGCGGTGATGGTAGCCCTGGCCGCCGCACTGCCCGCACGCCGCGCGGCGAGCGTGCAACCCATGCAGGCGTTGCGCAACGAGTAGAATTTGCAGCCGGAGAGGATTTTCGGTCGAGACCGGGAAAGGAGACGAATGATGCAAGCGATCTTTCAGGATTTACGTTACGCACTGCGGCAGTTGCGCAGAGCGCCGGGATTCACATTAACCACTGCGCTCACGCTGTCGCTGGGCATTGGCGTCAACGTCGCCATGTTTACCTTGACCTATGCCATCCTGCTCAAGAGCCTTCCCGTTCCTGATCCCGGGCGTCTCATTCGCTACACATTCAAAAAGGGCGACATGGACATCGGCCTTTCGGGGCCGTTGTATGACTCGTTGCGCAAGCGCCAGACTGCTTCCACTGACCTCGTCGCCTGGTCCCGAACCAGCGTATTGATGACCGAAAACGGCGCGGCACAGGACATTCACGCGGCCGTGATGAGCGGCAATGGATTCTCCGTGCTCGGGCTGAAGCCATTTCTCGGCAGGGTATTTGGAGTGGCCGACGACGTGACCGGGGGCGGACCCAACGGCTATCAAGCGGTTTTGAATTACGACTTCTGGAAGAACGATTTTCACGGCGATCCAGCCGCCGTGGGCAAGAGCCTGACTCTCAACGGCCGCAGTGTCACCATCATCGGGGTTTTGCCGCGCGGCTTCGATGGGCTTGAATCCGGCCAGAAGGCAAACATTGTTCTCCCTCTGAGTTTCATCGAGGTCATTTTTCCGCAGCCGCAACCTTACCGCGATGCCCGCGGCAACTTCTGGCTTACGGTGATGGGCAGATTGCGGGCCGGGGAGTCGCTCGAGAACGCGCGCGCCAACCTGCAGACCATTCTTCCCCAGGCTTATGAAGAAGCGGACCCCAGCCACCAGTTCCTCTATGGGTTCTTCAAGTCGTTTGCGGTGGGCGTGGAAAGCGGCAGCGGCGGGCGATCGCAACTGAGAACTTTCTACAGCCAGCCGCTCTTGATTCTGGAAGTGCTGAGTTCAATGCTGCTGCTGCTCTGTTGCACCAATATGGGCCTGTTGATGCTGGCGCGAATGAGCGCGCGGCAGCATGAGTTTGCCCTGCGTAGCGCCATGGGCGCGAGCGGCAGCCGCATCGCCGGCCAGATCCTGCTGGAGGTGTCGTTGTTTGTGCCTCTCGGCGTCGTTGGCGGCTTGGCCATCGGCGCCGCGTCGGCGCGCGTGCTGGCTGCCATGCTGGGCCACGTTGGAGCGCCTGTCGCCCTCGATGTCGCGCCCAACTTGACCATCGTTCTCTTCAGTTGCGGCATCGCATGCCTGACCGCGGCGGTTGCCGCCCTGTGGCCCGCGTTGCGCATGCGACGCGTGGCTCCGGCTGTCGATCTCAAGCGCGGCAGTCTCTCCATCTCCGGCACCATGGCCGGCCGTTGGATCATTCCTGTTCAGGTGGCAATCAGCGTGGCCCTGGTGATTTCGGCATTGCTCCTGGGCAGTACGTTTGCTCATTTATATCTGGAGCCTTCCGGTTTCGAAGGCAAGAACCTTGTATTGGCCGATGTCGATTTCCACGCCGCGAAGTTGCCGCCCGCGCAGACTTCGCAAGCGGCTAAGTCCGCGCTTGCTTTGCTGCAGGGTGCGCCGGGAGTGGAAAGCGCGGCGATGATGTCCATGCCCCCCCTGCACGGGGGATTTTCAAGCACACGGCAATTTTCATTTGATGGTCATGGGCAAGAGCATGCGGATGCCGAGGTCTGGCCGGAGAATGTTTCGGCTGGATACTTCTCCACCATGGGAACAAGGATCCTGGAGGGAAGGGCACTCACTGCCGCGGATGAAAAAGACGGCAAAGTCTGTGTGCTCAGCCGGTCGGCAGCCGATTTCTTTTTCCCCGGTGAAGATGCGCTGGGACGGCTCTTGTACTCGGGCGGCAACGATCCAGCCAAAGACGCGCAAAACATGGATCCGAAGAACGCACTTCAGGTCGTCGGCATTGCTGAGGATGCTCACTTCTTTTCCTTGCGCAAACAAGCCGACCATCTTCTCTACACGCCGGACATTGAATCGCAGGCAAGGTTCGGCTGGTTCACGTTGGCGGTGCGAACCAGCAACGCAACGGTGGCCGCGGCCGGCATTCGCGATGCGCTGCACAGGGCAATGCCCACTGCGCCTCCGCCGGTCGTTTACACCTACAGCGCCCTGCTGGACGACCACCTGCAAAAAGAGAGAATGCTCATCAGTCTTTCGTCCAGCTTTGCCGGGATTGCTCTGGCGCTCATCGCCGTTGGGCTCTTTGGCATCCTGATGCGCTTTGTTACTCAGCGCACGCGCGAGATCGGCATCCGCATGGCGCTGGGCGAGCAGCGTGCATCCGTTGTCCGGATGGTTCTCGCGTCGGTGCTGAAGCATGTGGGCCTTGGGGCGGCGCTGGGCATGATGCTTGCTTACCTCAGTTCGCGCGTGATGCAATCTCTTTTATACGAGACAAGCATCGCCAACCCGTGGATATTTGTTCTTGCCGGCGCGTTGATTTTTGCGGTTGCATTTTGCGCCGCCACCGTCCCCGCCCGTCGCGCCGCGGCGGTGGACCCCATTCAAGCTTTGAGATCGGAGTAACTTCATGATTGAACTGAAAAACGTAGAACGCAGTTACAAGACAGGACACACCGAAACCTGGGTGCTGCGCCAGGTTCGGCTTACCATCAACGAAGGCGAGTTTGTTACCGTCATGGGCCCGTCGGGGGCAGGGAAGTCGTCGTTGCTCAATGTGCTGGCCCTGCTCGACGACGGCTGGCTGGGCGAATACTGGTTCGATGAAACGCCCGCGCACAAGCTGAATCGGAAACAGCGCGCCGACCTGGCCCGCCAGCGCATCGGCATGGTCTTCCAGAGTTATCATCTGCTCGACGATCTTACCGTCGCCGAGAATATCGACTTACCGTTGAGTTATAAGAATCTCCCCGCCAAAGAACGGCAAGGGATGGTTGCCGATATTCTTGACCGCTTTCAGATTGTGGCTAAGAAAGATCTGTATCCCAATCAACTTTCGGGCGGGCAACAGCAGCTTGTGGGCATAGCGCGCGCCGTGGTGCACGCGCCGGCGCTCTTGCTGGCCGATGAGCCGACGGGCAACCTGCATTCCACGCAAGCGCGCGAAATCATGGAACTCTTCTGCCAGCTTAACCGCACCGGCACCACCATTGTGCAGGTGACGCATTCTGAAACCAACGCGCTCTACGGCAAGCGCATTCTCGAATTGCGCGATGGATGGGTGACGCGTGACGAACAAGTTGAGCAGCGCACAGCGGAGGTTGGAGCACAGTGAACCTGACCCAGGGGAAAAAAACTCAAGTGAATAATCGAACTCATTGCTCCACCGGCCGCCGAACTTCGGCGTGGCGCCGCGCCACTTCGGCGACAGCGATTGTTTTGTTGCAGGTGAACCTCGCGCTGGCCACTCGTCCGGCTGCGGCTCAGCAACCAGCGCAACCCGCGCCCGCAGATCCAGCCCAGAGTCAGAGTCCAGCGCAGAATCCGCCGCCCACGCAAACCGTGCCGGAAACTCCTTCGCCCGCCACGCCGGCGACAAGCACAACGATCGGCGCAGCGTCGGCTGCAACAGCTGCTTCGTTGGCCCAGGACATCAAGCAGCAGCCGTTGTTTGCTCCGCCGCAACCGTTCCACGTGCCGATGCCTCACTCGCATAACCCGCTTTTCCCTTATCGGCCCAGCACCGCTCCTGAGCTGAACTTGAGTAACTCGCCGCGCCTCGAGAACCTGATCCGCGATGGAAAGATCTATGTTTCGCTGCGCGACGCGATCGCGGTGGCCATCGAGAATAATCTCGATCTGGCCTATTTCCGCTATAACTTCCCCATCGCTCAGACCGATATACAGCGCACCAAATCGGGCGCCCAGGCCAACGGCGTCAATGCTGTCGTCACGCAGTCCACCCAGGGTGGTTTCAGCGGTTCAAGCGGCGGTGGTGGAGGCAGTTCGGGCGGATCCGCGGCCGCGGGCGCGGGCGGCATCGTAACGTCGACCCTCGGCGCCGGCACCACCGTTTCGTCCTTCGATCCCTTCCTGACTTTCCGGGGATACGTGGATCACACCGTCATCCAGGAGGCCAACCAATTCTTGAACGGTGTGCCGGTTTTGAAGACCAACACCATTGATGTTCTGTCGAACTTCACTCAGTCGTTTCCCATCGGCACCAACCTGAACATCAACTATCTTGGCCAGCGAGTGGCCAGCAATTCGCCCTACAACGGCATCAATCCCACGCTCTACTCCAATTTCGCAGTGCAAATTTCCCAGCCCATTCTGGCCGGATTCGGGCTTGCCACCAACGAGCGGTTTATCCGCATCGCCAAG
>JBEKVS010000220.1:0-9762 GCA_049513795.1 Occallatibacter sp.
GCTCAGGACAGTCAGCGATTCGGCTTCGCCGAAAGCCCTGACCTTTTCCATTTGCAGAGTTATAGGACGGGGCACGCTCTCATTGGCCCGACCCCATAGCCAAGAGTTTGACTTGGTTGAAGTCGTGCCAACCAGTTGGACCGTTGCAACTACTTTAGCAACGCCAGTCTCCGAGAATTTGATCGTGCCTGCGTCCGAGTCGTAATCCCACCGATCCCAATTTCCAATCGAGAACTCTCGTTCGCAAAGGGAGTTTAGAGCCATCAACTCATGATGCGCAGCATGTCGAAATTCTTCATATTGTTGCTCAGTCATTTGCGAGCCTTCGGTGGTCCTGGCTTTGCTCACAATTTTAATTCTTCCGGTCGGTGGCCGAATCGGAGGACGCCGTTTAGCCATCCCTCAATGCCCGCCGGGGCGCGCGCCCTTGGGCGGCTTCTTCATCAGGAAGATGAACGGGATGGCCAGGATCATGGCAACGGCCAGCATCTTGATCACGTCGAGATAAGCCAGCATGGTGGATTGTTGCAACAGCGTTCGGTAGAGATTTCCTTGTGCCAGCGCACGGCCTTGAGACAGCGAAGTAACCGTTCCCGCGTGGTGAACCAGATAGCGGCCCATGGCCTCGACCCGGTTTTGCAGATTGGCGCTGCTGAAGTCCACCGTCGCGCCGAGACGATCCTGGTGAAACTGCTGTCGTCGCGCCAGAATCGTTACTACAAACGCCGTGCCCATGCTGCCGCCAATATTGCGCGCCAGGTTGGTCAGGCCGCTTACGTCGTTGTTCTTGTTGCCGGGAATCCCGCTATAGGAAAGAGTATTGATGGGGATAAATAGAAACGCCAATCCTGAAGCTTGAAACACGCGCAGCAGAGCAATATGGCCATAGCTTGCGCCGGTATCCAGGTCAAGCATGGTGAACAGCGCCGTACCGGAGATGGCAAAGCCGCAGACGATCATCCATCGCGGGTCGACGCGGCCGATCAGGAAGCCCACCAGCGGCATCATCAGCATCACCATCACGCCGCCGGGCGAAATCACCAGGCCGGCGAGCTCCGCTGTATAACCCAGCAGCGACTGCACAAACTGCGGCAGTAATACGGTGGTCGCAAACAAAACCGTGCCGAGAATGCCCATCAGCACAAACGACACGGCGAAGTTGCGATGCTTGAAGAGCGTCAGGTCGAGAATGGGCCGCTTCTTGCGCTGAATCTGCACCAGTTCCCACACCACCATTGAGACCAGCGACACCGCGCAAAGCACGGTGAACGTCGTTATCACGCGCGAGCCGAACCAGTCGTCCTCCTGGCCCTTGTCCATGATGAATTCGAGTGAACCAAATCCCAGCGCGAGCAATCCGAAGCCCAGGTAATCAAGCTTGAGGCCTTCTTTCTGGATCTTCTTGACTTCCTTCACAATGTGCGGCGGGTCTTCAACGATGCGGCTGGTCAGGAAGAGCGACAATATCGCCACCGGTACGTTGATGAAGAAGATCCAGCGCCAGTCGTAGTTGTCGGTGATCCAGCCGCCGAGCGTGGGACCGATCGCTGGCGCAAAAACCACCGCCAGCCCATAGAGCGCGAAGGCCTGACCGCGTTTGGCTGGCTCGAATGTGTCGGCGAGGATGGCCTGCTCGCTGGGCGCCAATCCCCCGCCGCCCACGCCTTGCAGCACGCGAAACAGAATGAGCAGCGGCAGCGAAGGCGCCAGGCCGCACATCGCCGAGCTGATGCCGAACAGAGCCACGCATATCATGTAAAACTTCTTGCGGCCAATGAAGGTGGTGAAGTAGGCGGAAGCCGGCAGAATCACGGCGTTAGCAACCAGGTAGCTGGTGAGCACCCATGTGGCTTCGTCCTGGCTTGCGCCGAGGCCGCCGGCAATGTGGGGCAGCGCCACGTTGGCGATGGAGGTGTCGAGCACCTCCATGAACGTGGCCAGCGTGACGGTGAGCGCAATGACCCAGGGATTCCGCCTGGGCTTCCAGACGGCAACAGGAGCGGAAAGAGGAAGTGGCCGGGACTCGGCTGCGGCGGCGCTCATACCGAAGTTGTCCTTTAGAGACTAAAGGTGCGATCTCCGATGCACAAAATACGCCGGTAGCCGGTTGAGGCGCGGCCGGTTGCGCAGCCCACGGCCGAGCTAGTATGGTGCGGGCTATGCAATGGGCCACACCGCAGGAACGCACCCAGCTTGGTCAGGCGCGGCGCAAGCAAGTCGGCCGCCAGCAGCACAGTGTACTGAACATCAAGGCGCGCACCGCGTCGCCGCTCGAACTTTTGCAACGCTCCATGCATGGGCGCGTGCCCGCGCTGGTCAAGCTGAAGTACGAATTGATGGCCGATTCGCCCTTCGGCTACTTTCGCGGCGCTGTCCCGGTGATGGCCGCCGACCTTTCGGTATTGCCCAACACTGGCATTGTGAGCCAGCTTTGCGGAGACGCGCACGTGCGCAATGTGGGCGCTTATGCTGCGCCCGACGGTCGGCTCGTCTTCGATATCAACGATTTTGACGAGACGATTCGCGGCCCCTTCGAGTGGGATCTGAAGCGCATGGCCGCATCCATCTCGCTGGCCGGTCGCGGTTCGGGGCACAAGGATGCCGGCGTGCGCCGCGCGGTTGAGTTATGCATCCTGCGCTACTCGGCGCAGATGCGTGTCTTTTCCAGAATGCCGCATCTTGAAGTGGGGCATTTCCTCGTGCATCGCATGGGCCAGGTTGAGCCGGTGCATGAAGCTTTGATGAAGGCCGAACGGGCCACGCCTCTGCACACCCTGGAGCAACTCACCGAACCGGTTCCAGCCAAGGTCGGTGCAGTCAAATCGACGGCGACGCGCCGCTTCAGGGAGTCGAAGCCTATGCTGACGCGTGTTTCAGCGGCACAGAAAGAAGCCGTGCTGGCTTCGCTCGAGCCCTATCGCCAGATGCTCGAACCGCAGCGGCAGCATCTGTTGTCTTTCTTCCGTCCCGTCGATGTGGCCTTCAAGGTGGTCGGTACCGGCTCGGTGGGCCTGCGCGACTACTGCGTCTACTTCGAAGGCAATGGCCCTGAAGACCCGCTCTTCCTGCAGATCAAGGAAGAGCCGGCTTCTGCCTACACCGCCTATCTGCCCAACGCCCACCCCGACCATCACAACGGCAAACGCGTCTCCGACGGCCAGCGCGCCATGCAACTGCAATCCGATCCCTTTCTCGGCTGGACGCACATCGGCAATCGCCAATATCTTGTCCGCCAGCTCAACGACCATAAGGGCTCCATCGATCTGGAAGATCTGGCCGGCAGCGGTCTGGCGGCGTTTGGCGAGGTTTGCGGCGAATTGCTTGCCCGCGGCCATGCACGATCTTCTGACCCGATGGTCATCGCCGGCTATCTCGGCTCTGGGAATGGCTTTGCCGAGGCGCTCGGCAGCTTTGGGCTTGCCTATGCAGATCAGACGGAAAAGGACTGGGAGGCGCTGCGCCGCTCCCGCAAGCTGGGTATGAAGGTGTAGGTTAGAGGCCAGAGATGATGAAGCCGGGCGCCCCATCTTCGCGACGAACTTGTTTTTGTCGCCAGGGTGGGAAAGCACGAATGAAATTCTCATCCGGATCAATTGCCACAATCAAGCTCGAAGGAAGCTTTCAAGAAAGGTCCCTATGAATCGCAGAACGTTCGCTCAATCGCTCGCTACAGCCGCTCTAACGGCCGCTGTGCCCACACTTCCCCGCAAAGCGCTGGCCGAGGCTGCGGCCGCGTCTGGAACAGATGCCCCCTTTGCGCTTTCCGTCATGCTATGGACCGTCTTCAATCATCTGCCCTTCGAAGAGCGTCTGGCCAAAGTCGCAGAATCCGGCTACAACCAGGTTGAACTGGTGGGTGAATACAGCAAATGGACTCCGGCAGAATTCGAAAAGGCCAACGCTGCCGCCAAGCGGCTCGGAATCACCTTCGACGCGACGGCCGGCCTGCACAACGGCGTCGCCAACCCGGCCACGCAGGATGCCTTCCTGGCGGAGTTGAAAGAAGCCATGAAGCCGATGGAAACGCTTTCCTGCCCAGCCATGATCGTCCTCTCCGGCAACGTGGTTCCGGAACTCACTCACGAGCAGCAGCACAAGGCTTCGATCGAAGCCCTCAAGCGCGCCGCTGCGCAAGTGGAAGGAAAGACCATCGCCGGCCAGCCGGTGCGGCTGCTGCTGGAGTGCATTCACCTCGAGGAAAATCCCAAATACTTCCTCACCTCGGCGGACGAGGCGATTGAGGTTGTGCGCGCCGTCAACCATCCCCAGGTGCAGTTTCTCTACGACATGTACCACGAGCAGATGATGTATGGAAATCTCATCAGCAAGCTCGACAAGCACATCGACGTAATCGGCCTGATTCATATTGCCGACGTGCCGGGACGCCACCAGCCCGGCTCGGGTGAAATCAACTACTGGAATATCTACAAGAAGCTGGCCCAGCTCAACTACCGGCACAATGTGGCCATGGAGTTCGAACCCAATGGCGATGAAGTGAGTGCCCTGCAAAAGGCCAAGGTCGAGGCACTTCACCCTGGTGCCGTGACGGCGTAGTCGAGTGGTAGGCCAGCGCGGGTTCCGCGGCGGGCGCGACGATCCTATCGAATGGCTGCCATCAACTTATTGGCACGAGCGACTGGTGCGCGGGAGAATACTGTGGCGCATTGGTGAGCCGCGTGGGGCTGGGCGGAGCCAGCAGGGTAAAGTGGTCCCTGTTTGCGGCAAGCCGCACCCACAGATTTTTTTGATCGAACGTAATAGCAAAGCTCTGCATCGGCGGCGATCCAAAGTTGACGCGCGGAAACGCAGGGTGGATTTCGACTACCGGACGGGTGAAGGTATATTTGCCCACGGTCACATCGGTCGCCAGCTTGGCCGCCTTGATCTCGAAGCGCGTTGCCAGGGTATGACCGTTCGCAAAGGCGATCGGCGCGACCTCCCACTTCTGATGAGCCGCCAGCGCCTCAGGCAGGGTAAGCCCGCCGCCGCCGGAGTCAAGTTGTGCCTCGACGCTCTCTCCATTCACGCGCACCTGGGTAATCGGCACCCCCTCCGGCATGCGAAAAGGCAACACCGTCTCGCCGCCATCCGGCGTGACCGCGCCATGGGTAAGCAGCACCAGCCGGTTGGGGAAGTCGAGGGTCAGCAGATAGTCGCGAAAGAGGGGGAAGCCCAACATGCCCTGGCAGGACCCGGCCTCGCCGGTGACCGCGTGCCGGACAGCCTTCACAGCCCGAAACTCCACCCCGGCAAGCTGGATGGAATCCACCAGGACGATGGGGACTCGATGGCCGCCCTGGCCGCTCGGATCGCTCACCACGGCGTCTCCCGCGCTGGGCAGCTGCAGCACATCGGCCAGCTCCGGCGTCACAAAGGCGTCCGCGCCCGTTCCGGTGTCAATGATGAAGCGGTACGGGCCCCTGCCGTTGATGGTCACCATCACGTAAGGCTTGCCATAGCGCTCCGACATTGGCGCGGAGTGAATAGGTTCCTGCGCGGAAACGCCAACCGCCGTACCGGAAACACATACGGCTGTCGCGAGGAACAGCACGGCGCGGGGGTCGAAGTTTCGAGGGAAAAGGAGCATAAATCCCCTTTCACGCACGAGCCGAGACGGGGTAGAAGCAGCTCGGTCAACCTTCCCGAAGCAAGAAGAAAAAGGCCATCCCGCCTCTGGCGCCGGGATGCCGGAATGGGAAAGATACGTCGGGAGCGAATTGCCTGTTCTTTTAGACGCGCGATTTCATCGGGCGTGAGGCGAAATTAGTGGAGATCGCCTGATATTGCCTTGTTCCGTTCCTGATCTTGCGCGCGGGCCGGCTATCGGGATGCAGTGCCGCCCCCGCTCTACAATGAACCGGTATGCCCACGGCCGTCCGCTCGCACGCCAAAATCAATCTCGGCCTCCATATCGGCGCGCCGCGGGTAGACGGCTTTCACTCCCTGGTCACCGTCTACCAGACGCTGGACCTGTTCGACGTTGTCACCGTAACGGCTCGTCCGGCGGCGGCCACGGCCATTCACCTGACTTCAAACGACATCCGCGTGCCCACCGACAACAGCAACACCGCGTGGAAGATGGTCGAGCTCGCGTTGGGCGTCCTGAACAAATCCGCCGAGGTTGAGATCCACATCGAAAAGCGCCTGCCGGTGCAGGGCGGGCTCGGCGCGGGATCGGCCAACGCCGTGGCTGCGCTGATCGGGCTGGAAGCTGAGCTGGACATTCAAGTCCATAGCTTTCTTACCCGGCGCCTGGACATTGCGGCCCAGGTTGGATCCGACGTGCCGCTGTTCCTCATCGGCGGAACCGTCCTGGGACTCAACCGCGGCCAGGAAGTCTATCCCCTTCCCGACATTGAGCCCGTCTGGTGCGTGGTGGCCACGCCGGAGATTGGCGTCTCTACCCCGCAGGCCTTTCGCGACTGGGACGCCCTGTGCGCCGCCGAAGGTTTGACCCACGAGGCAAGTCAAGCTAAACTAAGTGAGTTGAGCCGTGCCTACGCCAGCGCCTTCGCAGGAGGGTATGAGCGGGGAACAGGCTCCTCCGGTGTTCTTCCTGTGGGGGAGAACCTGGCCGGACCTCAAGTGTCCGCGCTTGTCCGCACCGGGATCAGTAGCTGGATCCAGAACGACTTTGAACGGGTCGTGTTTCCCCAGCATCCTTCCCTTGCAGAAATCAAGCGCATTCTTGCGGGCCCGGGCAATCCGGAGGCTCCTCGTTCTTCTTCGTCTCTCGTGGCTTCGCTGTCCGGGTCCGGTTCGGCGCTTTACGGGTTGTACCTAACCCTTGAAGATGCGGAAGCAGCGCGCGAACGTTTGCTTGCCGCCGGGATTGCCAGTCACCTGACCCGCACGTTACCGCGTCAGGCCTACTGGAGCGAAATGCTGTGCAAAGAAGTGCATTGACATGCAGCCGTTTTGCGAGAGAGACTCGCCTTCGGCTGCAAAGTTGGGCGATCGTCTAATGGTAGGACAGTGCCCTTTGGAGGCACTTGTCTAGGTTCGAATCCTAGTCGCCCAGCCAGGATTTAGCAGTGGACAGTAGACAGTTTCACTGCATTTAGGCCCCGAAGAACAGCCAAAGCCAACCAGCTTGGAGGGTAGTCGGAGATGGAAACGGGAACTGTGACGCTAGCGTTGGAAGACAAGCAAATCGGCGACCAGAACGCGCAGCCTGACGCCGCGAGCAAAGATGGCGCGGGTAAAGACCCTGCGGCCAAGGCGCCCGCTCCAGCTCAATCTGCTGACGCCAAGGCCAAGGACGCCAAGCCAGCGCCCGAGCGCAAGCGCAGCCGCAACCTGAGCGAGGACAAGCGCTTCAAGCTTTTCTCGGGCACCGCCAACCGTCCGCTGGCCGAAGAGATCGCCCGCCACATCGGCGTGACCGTCGGCGAGGCCAAGATGCAGCGCTTTGCCGATGGCGAGGTCTACTTCCAGCTTCTTGAGAACGTGCGCGGCGTTGACGTTTTCATCGTCCAGCCCACCTGCTACCCGGTCGACCAGCACCTGGTGGAACTGTTCATCATGATCGACGCGCTCAAGCGCGCCTCGGCGGCCCGCATCACGGTGGTTGTTCCCTACTATGGATACGCCCGCCAGGACCGCAAGGATCGCCCCCGTGTGGCCATCAGCGCCAAGCTGGTCGCCGATCTGCTCACCAAGGCTGGCGCCAACCGTGCTCTCTTCGTCGACCTGCATGCCGCGCAGATTCAAGGCTTCTTCGATATTCCTGTCGACCACCTGTTTGCCAGCCCGGTTCTGGTCAGCCATTTCAGGGAACTCAAGCTGCCCAATCTGATCGTCGTTTCGCCGGACGCGGGAGGCGTGGAGCGGGCTCGTTTCTTTGCGCAAAAAGTGGGCGCGCCGCTGGCCATCGTCGACAAGCGCCGCACAGACATCAACGTTGCCGAAGTGATGCACGTGGTCGGCGACGTCGCCGGCAAAACCTGCCTCATCATCGACGACATCATCGACACGGCCGGAACGCTGGTCAAGACTGTGGACGCCCTTTACGCCGCAGGCGCAACTTCGGTTTATGCCTGCGCCAGCCACGCCGTGCTTTCCGGCCCGGCCATCGATCGCATCGCCAACTCGCGCCTGGAGCAGGTGGTCGTCACCGACACCATCCCCCTGCGCGAAGCGGCGCTCAAAGTGCCAAAGATTAAAGTGCTCTCCATCGCCGGCCTGCTGGGCGCGGCCATCGAGAGCATTCACATGGAGACCAGCGTCAGTTCGCTGTTCAACTAGAAGCAGCTTTCAGCTTCTAGCTTCTAGCTTTTAGCTAGGTCAATTTGAGGTTCGGACTTATTCGGCCTCATGGGAAGCCGCTAGGAACGAGCTGAATCGGCCCTAAGAGCCGATTTCAGCGCAACAGAACAACAAGGCAGCTTAAAGCTAGCGGCTAGAAGCTAGCCAGCTGTTCTTCAACAAAGGGAGCGGGCGATTCAGTTCGCATGAGCAGCAGCACCAAGCTAGCAGCTAGAAGCTAGCGGCTGAAAGCTGTTCTACCGTGCCCGAAACCAGGAAACGAGAGACCGAATGCCAGAAGTAGTCGTAGCCAAGCCCCGCGAGGGCAAGTTCAACAAGAATGCCGCGCGCCGCGTACGCGTTGCCGGCAAGATTCCCGCTGTGCTTTATGGATCGGGGCATAACCCTGTCGCCATCGAAGTCGACCCCAAACAGATCTCCCGCATTCTCTTCTCCGAGACCGGGCACAACACCATCTTCGATGTCGAAGTAGCCGGGCTGTCGACGGCCAAGGCCATGATCGTCGACTGGCAGCGCGAGCCCATCAAGGACAAGCTGATCCACATCGACCTCAAGAGAATTGCGCTCGACAAAACTCTGCGCGTCAGCGTGCGCGTCAAGCTGCTGGGCATCCCGGTGGGCGTCAAGACAGCCGGCGGAATCCTCGACCAGGTGTTGCGCGAAGTGGATATCGAGTGCCTGCCGGCTGACATTCCCAGCCACATTGATGTAGACGTCTCGAATCTCGAAATGCACGGCGTGGTGCGTGTCAGCGAACTGCCTCACTCGGACAAGATCAAGTATCTGAACTCCGAGGATGCAACCGTGGCGCACGTTGTTTCCATCCGTGAAGAAGTGGCAACCCCGGCCGAAGTGGATGCCGCCGCCGCCGCCGCTGCTGCGACTGCAACTACCGCCGAGCCGGAAGTGGCCAAGAAGGGCAAGCCGGAAGACGCGGCCAAGACTGCGGACGCCGCCAAGAAGCCCGCGGCCAAGAAGTAAGCCTTGGCTGAGGAGAGTTATCCCAAGGTTGATCGAGGTCCGTTCATCGTTGTCGGCCTCGGCAACCCTGGTTTGGAGTACCTGTGGACCCCGCATAACGCCGGGTTCATGGCCATCGACCGCATCGCTCAGCAAGAAGGCGTTGTGGTGCAAAACCGGCGCTGCCGGGCCGTTACCGCAACCTGCCGCATAGCAGGGCGCGCAGTGGTCCTGGCCAAGCCGGAGACCTTTATGAACCTGAGCGGGCTATCTGTGGCCGCTCTGGTTCGGGAGTTTGATGCCGACCCAGCGAAGGATCTGCTCGTGATTTACGACGAGCTCGATCTTCTGCTGGGGACCATCAAGATTAACGAGCGCGGATCAGCGGCTGGGCACAACGGAGCCCGCAGCATTATCGGCGCTCTGGGAAGCCAGGAGTGGTTGCGCATTCGTATCGGCGCCAAGCCGGACTTGCCGCCCGAGGCCGCAGCGACCGTAGGTGGAAAGCGGCCGGGCAAGGACTATTTGCTAGGG
>JBEKVS010000221.1:0-9757 GCA_049513795.1 Occallatibacter sp.
CGGGCTCTTTGGATTGGACGGTTGAGAGTCCGGTCCCGTCGTCACGCCTGAACCAGTGGAGGACAACCTTGTCGTTGGAAATCTTGTTTTGGGCAATCTGGGTCAAAATGCCGCGCAGCAAGAGCGAGCTGTGCGTCTCGATGACCAGCTGCGCTCCGCGGTTGGCCGCATCCCCAAGCAGTTGCGCGAGGAGCACTTGCGCCTTCGGGTGCAAATGAAGCTCGGGTTGATCGATATAAACCAGCTGCCCCGGCTCAGCTTGAATCAACGCAACCAACACAGGAAGAACGGCAGAAACAGCCAATCCAACATCGGCAACATTTACGTAATCGCTTTCATCGGAGTTGAATGTTCGAGGAACCCGCATTTCAATCTGTGATTCGTTCAGCCTCAGCGTCCGTACACTCGAAGCCAATCCAAGGAGTCTTAACGCGGCATTCAGTTCGTTTATCGATGGGCTTAGGCGTGGATTGGTCTGCTGCCAGTACTCTACGATGCTTGGCACGTAGCTCTCAAATGGTCCCACAAAGACGTTTGAGGAGGGAACATCTGTCAAGAGCCACTTGCGGAGTTGGTCGCCTCGAAGCCCCGGAACGTGGATCAGCCTACGTGTCTCTTTGTTCAGGAGCGTGGTTTCAAGAAATTCATACGATTGCGACCACGAATCAGGTGCGTCCGACGACTTGGAGGCCTTGATGCATAGGTAGAATCGATATCTTTCCGCGTGATAATCGAACACCTCTTTCGTGCTGCCCAATAAATCCCACGGAAAATTGAGCGCGCGTATCTCCGCGGCGGAGGAATCATGCCTTACCGCCCATGACATGGGCGTGTTCACTCCCAATCGCGATCCCCGGGTCTCATCAATAGCAAAAGATCCATTTGGATCAACCGCGAACGTAAATCCAGCCGTCATCTGCCCGCCAATTTCAAAATCAATGACAAGGCGCTGACAAGAGTCGCCAACCAGTTTGGTAGACGAAAGAAACTGCTTCGATTCTGTGTAATGGGTATACGCCCCCGGCCCCGACAACCGAAAGGGGCCGGCCGGATTGACATCGCTTTCCAAGGTCTGCTTCATCAGCAGCAGAGGCTGCATCAGGCTCGATTTGCCCGAGCTATTTGCTCCGGCCAGAACGGTCAGAGGCCGAATCTCTACCTCTGTCTTCTCCGCAAGGGACTTGAACCCTGTGACCGCAATCCGCGTTATTCCGGGGCCGTATTGTTGACCGTTGGGCGGTTGGGTTACCATTGTCGAAGCGCCTCGCTGGCTAGAATCTTAACACCGGCGGATTTTTCAACGAATTCAACCGTTTGCGAGGCGATTGCCAACTTTCTCTTTTTGTTCGCTATTTTCCTCTGTCATTGTCCCCCCAGCCCTGCTACAATCCCATCGAAATGCATTCCATGCTCTTGTCTTTGCTCGCCCTTCAAGGGACTGGCGATGGTCTGGATTGCCGAATAGGAGACTCCCCCGTGGCCATTGCCGATGAACGCTCAAAAGCCGTAGACCTCGCCCTCGCTCAGATCGAAAAACAGTTTGGCAAAGGCTCCATCGTTCGCCTTGGGTCGAAAGAAGCCCTGCTGCCAATTGCTGTGATATCAACGGGTTCCATCAGCTTCGACGCGGCGCTCGGGGTGGGCGGCATTCCCCGCGGCCGGGTGACGGAGATCTTTGGCCCGGAGTCCTCCGGCAAGACCACCATCACGTTGCAGGTGATTGCCGAAGCGCAACGGCTGGGCGGCCTGGCGGCCTTCGTCGATGCCGAGCACGCCCTCGACCCTGGCTACGCCAAAAAGCTTGGCGTCGATGTCGATAACCTGCTTGTTTCTCAGCCAGATAGCGGTGAGCAGGCGCTGGAGATTACGGAGGCCCTGGTGCGCTCCGGGGCCATTGACGTGTTGGTTGTCGATTCGGTGGCCGCCCTGGTTCCGAAAGCTGAACTCGACGGCGAAATGGGCGACTCGCACATGGGTCTGCAAGCACGGCTGATGTCGCAGGCCCTACGCAAACTCACCGGGACCATCTCCAAATCGAGAACTGCCTTGATTTTCATCAACCAGATCCGCGAGAAGATCGGCGTCATGTTCGGCAATCCGGAGACCACTACGGGCGGCCGCGCCCTCAAGTTCTACTCCTCCGTCCGCATCGACATCCGCCGCATCGCCGCCATCAAGGATGGCGAGACGGTCACGGGCAATCGCACCAAGGTCAAAATCGTCAAAAACAAGGTCGCGGCCCCCTTCCGCGAGGCCGAGTTCGACATTCTCTACGGCGAAGGCATCAGCCGCGCCGGGGATGTGCTGGACCTGGCCGTGGCCAACAATATCGTGGAGAAGTCCGGCGCCTGGTACAGCTACGCAGGCGAGCGGATCGGCCAGGGACGCGAAAACACCCGCACCTTCCTCAAAGACAACAAAGACATCTTCGCCAAGATGGACGCCGAGCTGCGCAAGAAGATGGGCATCGGCGCAGCGGCCAAAGCCGATGTTCCCGAGGTACCATCCGGCGGCCACGTAGAAGCCAAGGAAGCAATTCGCCCGCGCAGGGGCTGAGCGCTTTTCGTTTTCAGGTCAAGAGTCGCGGCTTGGTATCCAGGCCGCTTTTCTTGACGATAGAAAAGTAATGTATGTAACATCGTGAGTGTATTATTGGAGATTGGAATGAGACCCACGGAGCAAACTAAACGGCATGTAATTGCAGCCTATGTAGAGCCAGCGCGCCAAAAAGGTGAGAAGACGATTCGGGTGCGAGTCGGAAGCGTTCAGAAGGAGCTGGGATGGACCAACCGGATTCCATCCGTTTTTTCGACATTACTGTCCCGAGAATTCCAGCAAGAAGCAGGGCTCGAGTTGGTAGAGAAGATTGGTGGGCCGCCTTCAGGGGGTCCTAGTACCACTGTGCAGTTTGTTTACCAGGTTCTGGGCCAGAAGAAGGATGCAATTTCCGGCGAAGATTTGGCTCCGAAGAGAGTTGGGCTACGTGATCTTTATGGGCTTTGTGCCGAAACCTTCAAGGCGCTCGGTGGCGGCGAAGAGTTTCTGCGGAGGGAGCGCGAATGGGGTCCGGACGCCTGGGAACGATATCACGCGGAGGAGCTTGAGCGGAAAAAAGTGGAGAAAGAAAAGTGAACCGGGTGTATTGGGACACGATGCTATTTATTTATCTGCTTGAAGCAAATCCGATCTTCGGAGAACGGGTGGAGCGTTTGCATGAGGCAATGTTGCGCCGCGGCGATTCGCTCTGCACCAGCGTTTTTACCGTCGGTGAAGTGCTGACGGGACCAAGAAAGTTGAACGACCTAGCGGGAATCACGGGGTTGAAGAGTTTTTTTGCCAGTACTCGCGTTGAGATTCTGCCCTTCTCGATGGTGGTCGCGGACAGGTACAGCATGATCCGGGCAGATGCGCGGGTGAGCCAAGCCGATGGAATTCATCTTGCAACGGCAGCGGCGGCGGGTGTCGATCTATTTGTCACCAACGACAGCGACTTGCGCAAACTGATTGTCTCCGGGATCAGATTCTTTGCAGACGTCGACGGAAAAATCAATTGAGCTAGACGAGGGGAGAGCGAGATGAAGGAGTTCGCTAGGGTACCACAACCGAACTTTTCGCCCGCTTAGGTCGCGGTCAGTACAAGCTTCTGAAGTCGTGTTATTAGGGGCGGAGTTCGCGCGTTGACTCCATTTCACATCGCCGCTGTTAGAATCCCTCATAAGCTTCCATGAGCGTCAAGGCCCTCTATCCCGGCACGTTTGACCCGCCGACGAACGGCCACGTCGATCTGATCCAGCGCGGGGCAAAGCTCTTCGAACACCTCACGGTCGGCATCCTCAATAACCCGGTCAAGAATCCGCTCTTCACTGTCAACGAGCGCGTGGAGATGCTCAAAGAAGCCACCAGCGCCCTGGGCAACGTTTCGATCGCCACCTTTGACGGCATGATGGTGGAGTTTGCCCGGCAGCGTGGAGCGACGGCGGTGTTGCGCGGCATTCGCGCCATCTCCGACTACGAGCACGAGTTTCAGATGGCGCTGATGAATCGCCGCCTGGCGCCGGAGATCGAGACGGTTTTCCTGCAGCCGGCCGGACGCTACTCCTTTGTGAGTTCGCGCATGGTGAAGGAAGTGTTCAGCTTTGGCGGGGATGTTTCCGGCCTGGTTCCTCCAAATGTCCTCAAGCGGTTAAGGAAGCGGATCAAGAAAGACCCAGCGTAGACGAAGCTTCGTTGGGTCGCACTCGCCCGCACCGACTTCCTGGTGTTATGGTTGCGGGCAAGGTCCCTTCCCCGAATCGAGTATTTGGAGCGTTTGATGACTCGTATCCATGCCCTGTGCCTTTGCGTTCTTGCCTTCGGGCTTTCGCTGAAATCCAGCCTGGCGGCCGACCGGATTCTCTTTGACCGCCTCGGCCCGACCGGCGCTTCCCTCTTCATCTCGAACGCCGATGGCTCAGCGGAGCGACCGCTTACACAGCCGGGCACGCTGGATTACAACCCCTCCTGGTCTCAAAAGGGCGATTGGATTGTTTTTACGTCGGAGCGTGCCGGGTCGGCGGATCTGTTCCGCATTCATTCCGACGGCACCGGCCTGGAACGCCTGACCGACGATCCGGCGTACGACGATCAGGCTGCTTTTTCTCCGGATGGCGCCCGGATCGTCTTCGTTTCGACCCGCGCCGCAGGGAGGGCAAATCTTTGGATTCTCGACACGGCCAGCCACAAAACCACTCCGCTCACCTCGGGCAACGGCGGGGATTTCCGCCCTGCCTGGTCTCCGGACGGCGCATGGATTGCCTTCTCGTCGGATCGGGACAGCGACTTTCCCCCTGCCAAAGGCCGGTGGGAACGCCTGCATCTGGTCGACATTTATCTCATCCATCCCGACGGCACGGGTCTCAAACGCATCTCGCAGCACGGAGACTTCTGCGGCAGCCCCAAGTGGACGCCGGATAGCAAGAGTGTGATCACGTATTGCATGCCGGCGCAAGACACGTGGACCTATCGCTTTGGCGGTCAGGATGGCGACGACAAGCTTCTGAAGATCAATATCGCGAGCGGCGAAACAACGCCGGTCTCCGCCGGCGCCGGTGTCAAGCTGTTCCCGGCGGCGCTCGCCTCTGGCGAGGTCGCCTATCTTCGCCGCGACAAAACGGCTGCCGGAGTCTTTTACGGAAACGGCACACCCGGCCCCAAGGGAAGGGATATTCGCACTCCTTCGTGGTCGCCGGATGGCGCACATGTTGTCTATAGCCGCTTCGTTTCCGAGCATCCTGCCGAACCGGTCAAGGTATGGAGCCGGAATCCGAACTTCGATCTGTACAGCACCACCTGGCTGCCTGCGTACGATCCTAGCGGAGAGCACCTGGCCGTAACCAAGATGAGCTCCGACGGCGAGACGACCAGCCTGTTGATTGTGGATGAAGGCAAGCCGGGGCGCCCCATCCTCGACCGGAAAGATCTGATCCTGTCTCCGTCGTGGTCTCCCGATGGCAAACAAATCGTGGTGGGAGTGGGAAACTTCACTGCATTCCTCGACGACGAATCGGGAGCCAAGAAGCCGATCGAACTGCTCAACGGCGGTGCGCAGATGGGCATCCTAAATGCCGACGGCTCCGGCTTCCACGTGATCACCTCGGGCAACAGCAACAATGCGTTTGCGTCTTTTGCGCCCGATGGCAAGCGCGTTGTCTACCGCACCACCGGCCCAGAGGGCGTGGGACTGCGGATCATGAATCTGGATGATCGCAGCATCAAGGCCTTGACGAATGAGTGGGACAATTTTCCCGTCTGGTCTCCGCGCGCAGACCTTATCGCCTTCATCCGCAGGACCGGTGTGGACTTTGAAGTATTCACAATTCACCCCGACGGCACAGGCCTGAAGCAGTTGACCAACCTGCATGGAGTCAACGCTCACCTGGCGTGGTCTCCAGACGGGGAGCGGCTTTTGTTTTGCAGCAGCCGCATGGGGTTCAAAGACGAGGCCGTGTTGATTAATGCGCCGCAACCCTATGGCGAGGTCTTTGTCATGCGTTATGACGGCACCCAGGTGGAACAGCTTACCGATGACCAATGGGAAGAAGGCGGCCCCGCGTGGCAGCCGCACAAGCTGGCGCTGAATGCCCGAAGCGGTTCGTCGCAGTAAGGTTCCGCAAGTCTGGGATCTCGCACCTTACCAGCTGGGACAGATTGGTGCGCCGCGGGCTTGGTCATTGGCGAGAAATCTGCCAAGATAGAAGTGCCATGACAGTTTCCGCTCCTTCTCAAGTCTTTGCCGACCGCATCGGCCGCATTGAAGTTTCCGCAACCATGGCTGTCGCCGCCGAGGCTGCCAAGCTGCGCGCTCAGGGCGCCAACCTGGTGGACTTCGGCGCCGGCGAGCCGCACTTCTCCACGCCGCGGCACATCAAAGACGCGGCCATTGCCGCCATCGA
The DNA here is from genome assembly GCA_049513795.1 of Occallatibacter sp. Taxonomy (GTDB): domain Bacteria; phylum Acidobacteriota; class Terriglobia; order Terriglobales; family Acidobacteriaceae; genus Telmatobacter. The sequence continues at coordinate 6,432 of JBEKVS010000221.1, forward strand.
GGCCAACTTTACCCGCTATACAGTGGTGCCCGGCATACCGGATGTGCGCAAGGCCATCGTCGAGCGCCACGCGTGCGACTTCGGCTCCGACTATGCGCTCGACGAAGCGATCTTTACCACCGGCGGCAAGCTGGCCCTGTTCAACACGATTCAAGTGCTGGTCGAGCACGGCGACGAGGTCATCCTGCCGGTTCCTTACTGGGTCAGCTTCAAAGACATCATTCAATACGCGGGCGGCAAGGTGGTCTTTCTCGAAACCAGCGAAGCGGAGAGCTTCCGCATCACGGCCGACGCCATCGAGAAGGCCATCACACCGCGCACCAAGGCCATTATTCTCAACTCGCCGTCGAATCCTGCCGGCTCCGTGGTTTCAGCTGAAGACCTGGAACGGATCGTCCATCTGGCTCACGACCGCGGCATCTTCCTGCTGCTCGACGAGTGCTACGTCTATCTCAACTACAGCGGCAAGCCGGTATCCGGAGGCTCGTTTACCTGGGCCAAAGAGCACCTGGTCATTCTCGGCTCGCTTTCGAAGACCTATTCGATGACCGGTTGGCGTGCCGGCTATGCACTGGCCTCCAAGTCTGTTGTGGCCAACCTCAGCAAGCTGCAGTCGCAATCCACTTCGAACGCCGCGAGCATGGTGCAAAAGGCCGCCATTGCCGCGCTCACAGGTTCGCAGGAGTGCGTGTGCGAGTTCCGCGCGGAGTTCATCAATCTGCGCGACTACATGCTTGCCAAGCTCGCCGAGGTGCCCGGCATCACCTGCACCAAGCCGGAAGGCGCCTTCTACGTCTATCCCAACATCTCCGCGTTTCTCGGCAAGGGCAACATCCGCTCGGCAACCGAGTTGGCCACGCGCCTGCTCCATGAAGCCCATGTGGTCACTGTTCCGGGTGAAGCCTTCGGGACCGCTGAACACATCCGCATCTCCTACCCCGTGACCAAACAGAACATCGACGAGGGCGTTCGTCGCATGGCCGAGTTCCTCGGCCGCCTGGCCTGATTCGCGCCTCTCGCAGAGTAGGTTTTCCGGCCAATGCGGGTCGCCGAATTGAGATTCGAGAGTGCCTGTAAACCAGACGATGGGACGCTTCTCTGAAATGTGACTGAAGACACTGGGCAAACATGGCACTTGTCCGGTACGATGTGTCTTCAATGTCGAAGTCAATCGATTTTCGTCCCGTGATCCTGGCCGGCGGTAGCGGTACACGTTTCTGGCCTCGCTCCCGTCGCGCGCGCGCCAAGCAGGTGCTGGCGCTCGATGGGGAACGGTCCATGCTGCAGCAGACGGTGGAGCGTCTCAAGCCCCTTGCTGGGCTCGATAAAACCTGGATCATCACCAACGAGTTTCTGGCCCACGAGATTGCCGATCAGTTGCCCGGTTTGCCGGCCGGCCAGATTGTGCAGGAGCCAGTAGCCCGGAACACCGCGCCGGCTTGCGGCCTGGCTGCGTTCCTGATCGAGCGGCAAAATCCCAGCGCGGTGCTGGGTGTGTTCCCTTCGGATCACGTCATCGCCGACGAGCCGCGCTTCCTCAAAGCCTTGCAAAAGGGAATCGCCCTGGCCGCGGCCGGCGAGAACATGGTGGTCCTGGGTATCGAGCCAATCCGCGCCGAAACCGGCTACGGCTACATCGAGACAGGCGATTACACCAAGGACGACTCCGCGCTACATGTGCGCCGCTTTACGGAGAAACCGAATCAAAACCGGGCCGAGGAATTTGTCGCGGCCGGCAACTACTTCTGGAACTCGGGTATGTTTTTGTGGTCGGCGCGCACGCTGGCCAACGCGGTGCGTGAGCACCTGCCGGAGACGGCTCCGCTGCTCGAGTCGATTGCCGCAGCGTTTGGCACTCCGGAATTCGATGAGGTGTTTCACTCGCTTTATCCCAAGTGTGAAAACATTTCCGTCGACTACGCGGTGCTCGAGCCGCGCTCGGCCAAGGGCGAGCACCTGTCTCACCTCTACTGTCTGCCGGCGGAGTTTTCCTGGAACGATCTGGGTTCGTGGGCCTCGCTCTACGAATACCAACTCGATGCCCGTCTGCGCGGCGACAGCGAAGGCAATGTCTCCGAGACCGAAGGCCACCTGGCCATCGAAGCCGGCAACAACTACATCTACAGCCCGCGAAAATTTGTGGCCTTGGTGGGTGTGGAGAACCTGGTCATCGTCGACACCGAGGATGCCTTGCTGATCGCCCATCGCGACCACTCCCAGGATGTGGGAAAGATTGTGAAGGAGCTGGGGCTCTCCGGGCGTACGCATCTGATCTAAGAGCGTTTGAGCAGGCAGTTTAGTCTTCAGGCATTTGGCAAAGATTGCCAACAATGGTACCATCGCTTCAAGCTGATTGCCTCGTCACGAGGCCGAAATCGGAGAAGCGCCATGCCGACTCGCAACGTAAATCTGACTCCGGAGCTCGACAAGTTCATTCTGACGCGTGTGGAGAGCGGACGTTTTGAGAATGCCAGCGAAGTGGTGCGCGCGGCATTAAGAAATCTGGAACGCGAGGAACGGCTCTACGAGGCGAAGCTTGAATCGCTCCGGGCAGCCATTGATGCAGGGGACGCAAGCGGGATTGCGGACGGGGATGTTTTTGCCCAGGTTCGCGAAGCTCTGCGCTTGACCTGAAGCTTGGCAAGCTATGAAGAAATCGCGCCTCTCGAGGAGCGCTAAGGCAGACCTGTTAAGCATCGGCGCATATACCTTGCGAAACTGGGGACCAGCACAAGCCTTGCGGTATTTGAGCGCCTTGGAGGGCTGCGTCAAGCTACTTGCGGGAAATCCCATGCTGGGCCGGCCTTGCAACTGGATTCGCCCCGGTCTGTATCGCTTCGAAAAAGAAAAGCATGTATTGTTCTATCGCCTCCTGGCTGACGGCATTCTCGTATCGCGCATATTGCACCAGGAGATGATGCCTGATCGGGAGCTTTTCGACGATGCACCGCAAGATGAGTGAGCGGGCCCTGAATTCGGCTGAAAAACCGAGCGTCAATCGTTGCCTCCACCGACCCAGTTCGCAGCCCACGCCAAGCGCCGGCCGAGCTACTGAGCCAATCGGCATTAGTCCTTCGGTGTGATAGTCTCAGCCTCCGCGAATCCGTTACCCTACGGTTCCGCGCTACAATCTCCTCATGAGCCCTACCGCCCAGAAGATCCTTGAAGAAGCTCTCCAATTGCCTCCAGATGAACTCGACTGGCTGGTAGAGAGCCTCCTCATCAAGGAGAAGCTTGCCACGGAAGCCGAGGTTGAGGCCGCCTGGGACAGCGAGATCAGGCGCCGGCTCGACGAGATCGACTCCGGTGCTGTGGAGATGGTCCCC
>JBEKVS010000222.1:0-9731 GCA_049513795.1 Occallatibacter sp.
GGTTGAAATAGTTCACCAGGTACCCGCCCATGAAGGTTTGCAATGTGGTGTAGATATTGCCCAGGTCCACCTGCTGCTGGAGAGCTTTTTCCTTGTCCACATCGGCATAGAGTTGGGGCACCGCGGGCTGATACGACGGAATAGCAGCTGCGACCTCAGGGCGTTTGGAAATGGCGCCGAGAAACGCGAATACGTTCTTCGTAAGCGTCGTCGGATCGTCTGAACCCGAGCGGTCTTCGAGAATCATTGTGACCCCGCCTGAAGTTCCGATGCCCGGAATGGAGGGCGGCGGAAACGCGAAGGCGATGCCATCCGGATTTCCCGCAAGCTGCTTCTGCAGGTTGGTCTGAATGTACTCGAGTTGCTGTTCCTTGCTCTTGCGGACCGCCCATGGTTTGAGGTTTACAAAGAAGAAGCCTGAGTTGGTGCTCTGCACCTGGGTCAGCAACGAGAAGTCATTGACCGCGATGACTCCCTCGACGCCGGCAGTTTTCAAAAGCGCATCGCTGATCTTCTGTTCCGCGGCATCGGTGCGCTGCGCCGAAGCGCCGTCCGGCAGTTGCAGCGCAAGGAACATATAGCCCTGATCCTCGGTCGGAATGAATCCGCCGGGAAGCCTGCTTCCCAGAAACACCGCGAGTACGCCAACCAGGATGAGCCCGACCATCGCGAAAGCAGATTTGTGAATTAGGATGCGTGAGGTATTCACAAATCTATCCGTCGTGCGCCCGAAGAGCTTGTTGAATTGACCAAACCCTCTTGCGAGTAAACTCTTCTTCGCACGCTCCTCTCTTGGTTTCAAAAGCAGGGAGGCCAAGGCCGGCGAGAGCGTGAGCGCATTGAAGGCGGAGATCAGAACCGAGATCGCAATCGTGACAGCGAACTGCTGATACATGCGCCCGGTGATCCCCGGGATAGCGGCAGTCGGGATAAAAACAGCAGCAAGGATGAGCGCAATGGCGACGACAGGGCCACCGACTTCCTGCATTGCTTTTTCGGTTGCCGACTTGGGGTCCATACCCTCGTCTATATGGTGTTCAACGGCCTCGACAACGATGATGGCGTCGTCGACCACCAGGCCAATCGCAAGAACAAGACCGAACAGAGAAAGCGTGTTGATCGAAAAGCCGAGTGCCGGAAAAATAATGAATGTTCCAATCAGCGAGACAGGAACAGCGAGCAGAGGAATCAGCGTAGCCCGCCAGCCTTGAAGAAAGACGAAGACCACGAGGACCACCAGGCCAAGCGCTTCAAACAGCGTCATCAATATCTCGTGGATGCCGGCCGTGACTGCTTTGGTGGTGTCCAGCGGCACGCTGTAAGAGATGCTTGGCGGAAATGTCGCTGAGAGCTCCTTCATGCGCTGGTTAACTGCCGCGGCCGTCTCTACAGCGTTCGAGCCCGGGAGCTGATAGATTGCCATCACGCCAGATGGAGCCTGGTTATAGCGCGCCGAAACTCCATATGCCTGGTCGCCAAGCTCGACGCGCGCAACGTCGCTAAGGTGCAGGATCGAGCCGTCAGGATTGGCGCGGAGAATAATCTTTGCAAATTCTTCGGGTTTCACCAGGCGTCCCTGCGTGCGGACAGTGAATGTAAACTGCTGGCCTTTGGGAATCGGCTCGCCGCCAATCTGTCCAGCGGGGTTCACATTATTCTGCGTCTGGATCGCTGCAATCACATCTGTCGCCGTAACGCCGAGCTTGGCGAGTTTGTCGGGTTCAACCCATACTCGAAGCGCGTATTGACCGCCGAAAACCTGCACACGAGACACGCCATATACGCGAGCGAGTTGGTCCTGAAGGTTAATGACTGCGTAGTTGGTAAGAAAGTCCTGGCTCAATTCACCGGTCGGTGAGTTGATGGCGACAAGCATCAGCGGCGATGTCAAGGCCTTCTGCACGGTGAGACCTGCAGCCGTTACCTGCGCCGGAAGTTGCGACTGGGCCTGGTCTACGCGCAGCTGGGCAAGAACCTGATCGATATTCGGATCTGTCTTGACATCGAAATCGACAAAGATCTGCGCGACGCCGTTATTGGCACTGACGGAGTCCATGTAGATCATGTTGTCCACGCCATTCATTTGTTGCTCGATCGGCGTGGACACCGCCTGGCTGACCGTCTTTGCATCGGCGCCGGGGTAGGTCGCGGTGACCAGAATCTCGGGTGGAACGATGTTCGGAAACTGCGAAATCGGCAGCGTGAACAAAGAAACCAACCCAACCACCACGGTGATAATGGCAATGACGATGGCAACGATGGGGCGGCGTATGAAGAATCTCGACATTACGTTACCTTCCCCCCGATTGCGCCGAATGCGAGTCCGCAACAGGGGATCCTGAAACAGGGGGTCTTGAAACAGGGGACCCTGAAATCTGTGGCGTCACCGGCGCTCCTTCGCGTAGCTTCTGCATGTTATCCGTAATCACCAGTGACCCGCCGTTGAGGCCGCTTGTCACGACCCAGTTGTTGCCGTATTGCGGACCGAGCGTCACGTTATTCACATGAACCGTGTTGTTCGCGGCAACTGTATACACCTGCTCCTGCCCCTGGAATTCATTCACCGCTGCCTGGGGAACAAGCACCGCGTTGTGGAGAACTTCGGTCGCGGCCTTCACTCTGCCGAACTGCCCGGGGCGAAGAATGTTTCCTGGATTCGGAAAGGATGCAGCGATCCGAATCGCTCCTGTTTGCGCATTCAACTGTCGGTCTACAAAAACAACGTGGCCTTTTTGGGGATAAACTTGGCCATCGGAAAGGGTCAGAGACAGTGGAATCTTCGAGGCACCATGAAGAATGTCGCTGCCCGCCTGTTTCGTCAAGGCAAGATACTCGCTGTCGGAGATGGAAAAGTAAACCTTGATTGGATCGAGCTGCGAGACCGACGTCAGAATGGACTGGGTGCTCACCAAATTCCCGACCTGCGTCGTAGCCTGGCCCGCCACTCCCGTGATCAAAGAGCGAACCTGGGTAAACCCAAGATTCAAGTTCGCCGTCGCAACCGCGGCCTCTGCGGTCTTTACCGCAGCATCGGCCTGCGCTCTCTGTTGAACTTCGTTGTCCAGCTGGCTTTTTGATATCGCGCGCGCTTCCGCCAGCGGGGTGTCGCGGTTCACGTTGATTTGTGCCAGTGCGAGTTGCGCCTGTGCCTGACCCAATTGACCCTGCGCCTGCTGAAGGGCCGCCTCGAACGGGCGGGGATCGATCTCGAATAAGATCTGTCCCTCTCGAACCTGCGAACCTTCGCGATAATCCTGGCGGATGAGATATCCGTTCGCCTGGGGTTGAATCTGCGCGTTCACGTACCCGTCAAGTGTGCCAACCCATTCACCCGTTATCGGCACATCGCTTTGCGCGGCGCTCACGACCGTAACCTTCATCGGTTGACGGGTGCCGGACGCAGCATTTGCATGGTTTTCGCATCCCGTAAGCACGGCACTACCAAGAACGATTGCACCCGTAAAGGCCGCGAAAAATGCGTAGTAGGGAAGAGCAGTCGCGAACCTCCGTCCATGTCGCACAGTCATCACCGAATTCTCCAATAAGCCTTTGGCATTTCAAACGCGCTTCACGGCGAAGTGGTTCTCACCACTTGAGAACGCACGTGTTCAGCTTTGATGAGGTGGTGTCCAGGATGGATTCACAAACTCAAACTGGCTGCACCTTGCAATCGAAACTGGCTGGAGCCTGCCCGGGAACTCTCAGTCGGCAACCCGGGGCGGCGATTTCTAGCTCTAAAGGAAACCTGGCGCAATGTATTCTCTGGGCAAGAATTGGGTTGCTTTCAGTGGATTAACTCAACGCGCTTCTCTAGACAAAAACATAACGAGGCCCAGGAACTACCTGGGCCTCGCATTCGGTTCATCGTAATGGTGTCCAACAGAGATTGTCAGAACTTCATATAGGCTAAATCCTCAATCAGCCCTGATCCAGTCGGGTGCCAACCCAATGTCTTGCGCGTCCACTCGCTCGAAGCCGGCATGTCCAGGGTTGCACAGTGCGCGACGGCTGGATGAGTGGAACGCTGAAACACTGATGATGCTGAGAGACTTGCTTTTGTGGAACGGAAGCACTGTGCCAGCGGCGAATCAACGCGGAGAAGTGACCCGGTAAACCGCTGGCTTAGAAGTCACGTTTGAGTTACGGCTATGTGTAAATCAGGTAAAAATCGCGGTTGATCATACGCTGTCGTTAATGATTTGGTGTTAGGGAGCCCGGGTCTATCTCAACTCTGTTACGGGTGAGGCGCGAAAGCCGTTCGAGAATGGAAAGCTGTTCGGCGTGCGGCAGACGACTGCGCCAGCGGTCACGCGTGACTTGCCGATCGCGGTACGGACGAAATCCAGATTCACGGTGTCACCGAGATCGGGGAGTTCCGTCCATTTCGCTTCGAACAATTCGAGACGCCCGCCCGCGTCCACGATGAAATCCACTTCGCGGGTTCGGTCGCGCCAGAAGAAGAGGCCTCCGGTGCGGCCGGCGCTGCGTTCGCGGTCGCGAAGCTGAGCGAATACAAACGTCTCCCAGATTGCCCCCGCTGCCGGCGATTGTCGAAGAGATTCCTCGGATCGGATATTCAGCAGAGCGCAAAGCAGGCCGGTATCCGCAACGTAGAGTTTTGGACTTTTGACGATGGGCTTGGTTCGGTTCGAGAACCACGGCTCAAGCATCACGACCTGGCCGGATGTCTCCAGTATGGACAGCCATTGATTTGCAGTTGAAGGCGCGATACCGACATCCCGCGCCAAGTCCGCTTTGTTCAATAGGTTTGCGGACCGGAGCGCGCAAGCGCGCAGAAACCTCTCGAAGTCTCGCAGACTGCCAACCTTGGCCAAGGCCCGCACATCGCGTTCCAGGTATGTTGCAATGTAGGAATTGTAGAAGGCCACCGGATCAATGTCCGGGTTGGCATAGAGCTCTGGAAAACCGCCCCGCACAATAGCGGTTTCGAGTCCGGTTTTAGGCAGCGCTTCGCGGATCTCAGCCAACGAAAGCGTCTCCAGTTCGACGATATCGGCTCTCCCCGCCAACGATTCCGAGACGCTCTTCATCAGGGTGAATTTTTGTGACCCGGTAAGCAGGAATTGCCCGTTGCGGGTGCGGTGGGCATCCACGGCCACCTTGAGATGCCGAAACAGGCCAGGGGCATATTGCACCTCGTCAATGATGACCGGCGGCGGATGACGCTGGAGGAAGCGCTCCGGCTCTTTTTCGGCCTGCTCGGCTTCGGTGGGGAGGTCGAGAGACACGAACGCGTAATCCGGAAAGAGGTGCAGGAAAGTGGAGGTCTTACCGGTTTGTCTGGCTCCGGTCAGAACGATCACTGGCCGAGTCTTCGCCGAGCGTTTGAGGCGGGCCTGGACATTGCGTGCAATCCACATATGCAAAATATACGATACAATCGCATATTTTGCACAGCATTCGAATGACCGGAACGGGATTTCCAGTCGGGCACGGGTGCCACGGTTGCGCTTCAGGCGCGCGGCATTCCGGGTGATCGGCTGGCGGGTCAAAACCTGTCGCAGACGATCATTGTTCCGGCTGTGTCTGATATCCAATCTGATGTATCCATCCCCGATCCCCAATGTTCATCCGCCTTTCAGCCTGTTCGCGCATAGGCGGTGTCCATTTGCGTGGCCGTCTGCACCGGGGCGGGGTAGAAGCTCATCAGGGCGTCGATGGCCTTCACGTTGACCTCCGGCTCGAGGTGGGCATAACGCATGACCATCGACGCATTGGAGTGGCCCAGGTACTGGGCGACCGCGGCCAGGGGAACGCCGCGCATGACCCAACGGCCGGCGGCGGTGTGGCGGGCATCATGAAAGGTGAAGTCCTTGACGCCGGACGAGGCGAGCGCAGGTTCGAACCAATACCTGGTCTCATAGAGCGGCTTGCCCTTTCGATTGGTACAAAGAGGAGCGCCCGGTTCCTTGCCGGCCGCCAGCGCCCGGTAGGCTGCGACGGCGATCGGCGTCATCGGAACGAACCTGGTCTTAGGTTTGCGCGGGTCCTTGGTCTGGTGGATCTTGATCATCCGCGTGTGCGGATCGAAATCTCCCACCTGGCCGCGCAGAAGTTCCGACGTGCGAGCGCCCGTGTGCAGGGCAAGGACGAATACGTTCATGTAGTCCGGGTACCGCCCCCGAAGCTCCCTGGTGATGGCAGCCTCTTCCAGTTGCGACAAGGAGCGCACCCGGGAGTTATCTTCCTGGCGGCGCGCGATCTTGCCCCAGGGTCTGACTGCGAGTTTTCTGGTCCCGTCCGCGCCGGCTACGGAGTAGATAAGCGAGAAGGCCGCGACATATCGATTGCGGGTGGAGTCGGACCACCCATGCTGGTTGGCCTCCCGATCGAGCCAGTCCAGGATCTCGTGCCGCGTGACGGACTCGGCAACGCGGGTGCCAAATGTGGGCAGCATGCGCTTGAACTTCAGGCGAGTGTCGTAGGCGTGACCTCGAGTTCGTTCCGACTTCAGATGCTTGGTTGCGTCCTCGACGAGTTCCGCGAAGGTCGCCTTGGGTTGCCGTCGACCGGATGAGGTTGTGGCCGGCGTCCCCTCTCTCGCCTGGACACGGCGAAATCCGAGAAGGTCCCTGGCGTCCTGCAGGCTACCGGCCCTCTCGCGACGCTTCTGTCCGTCGCGCGTGTAGCGAATCCAGAAGATCCCGCTGCCGCGAACCTTCTCAAAGATTCCGATGGGCAGCTTGCCCGGGTTGTTGGTCATGCTCTCTCTCCAGCTCGTCAGGATACAGGTTCGTCAGAAGACCGGTTAGTCATAATACAGGGAAGCGCGGAGAGATTTCTTGAATTCATTTGAGTGCAGTTGGGCAGAACGCCTTGACCCCTGACTGAGAAGACCTTACGCGCCATGCAGGTTCGGCCTCAAGCCTCAATGAGGTTCGGCGCCGTGGAGGTTTCAGTCCTCCTTGACGCCCTCGAGAGGATAGCCGGTTCAGAAGCGCCCTGGTGCTCTTGTCCGTCGGCAAGCCGTGCCGTCTCTGTCCAGCCGGTCGGTGAGCCCCAACATGCGCAAGCTGAGGTCGATCGAAAACCTCCATAACCGCCACAACCTCCTCAACCTGCTTTTTTTCTGAAGCTTCGATGGCATGGAGGTTCTCTGCTACGCCGGAAAATCCTCCATTCCGTAGACCGTGGCGAGCTGCTGAATGGCCGCAACGGTGGCCTTATCGAACTTCAGGCCGTGGCCTTTTTGCGACAAGGGGCGGGTGCCTAAACCGAGGGTCTTCAACCGGTGGCCGGCTTTCTCGGCGCTCAGCCGCACCGTTTCGCCACGAGCTTTGAGCAGCCGGTTGGCCTCGGCGGCGATTTCTCCAGAATAGGCAAGGTCCCGCCCGTCACGGCTGAGCGCGCGGGCCGCCTCAAAGACGATGGCCTCAGTCGAGTCCGACATTTCCGAGACACGCTGATGGTCCTGGGCGCGGAGGAGTTTCAGCAGCCTTTTCAAGGGCCAGGACCCGCCCACCATGCAACGTCCGAGCGCGTTCGCCAAGGCCGTTGTCTGGGAGGACAGGTCCTCGAAGGCGTACTCCCAGTGGAACACATGATCGAGGTTCCTCGTGCGGTACTGATCGAGGTGGATGGGCAGGCGATTCTTCATTTTTTGGAGCCAGGCAGGAGGGGCCGGCCGTGCGGCGTTGGAAGGAGGGAGGTGGACGCGGAGGGCGTTCAGGATTTGGTATTTTCCCGGAATGTCGCCGGCATAGATTGCGGTCGCCCGGAAGCGACGGATCGGGAAATCGCCAGCCACAGCGAAGAAATTCCGATAGGTGAGATCGCCCAACAAGGCGGCTGTCCGCTTGTTCAGGTTTGGTTCCGAGATCAAGTTGGTCCAGCTTTTGTTGAGACCTCCAAGATGGCTCCGCTGGAACCCGGACACCAGCATCGCCTCCCGGCAGACATTGCGGAGGACCAGGAGAACGTCAATGGCATCAGGGGCAGGGCCGGTGAGAACCAGGCAGGGAAGGACGGCCAATGCTTCCTGGAACCAGGTCGAGATCACCCAGAATGCGACCAGGGTGGCCGCATCCTCAGTCAGGTGCGTCTCGGCCACGAGGCAGCGCTGAATCCAGGTGAGAAGCTCAGCTGCCGTGGCCATCCTGGGCGGCGGCAAGGGCTCCTCCACAGGCGCGGCGACGATCTCGACTGGCTGCTCATCTTCGGCATCGCCATCGGTCTCGTCTGCCGCAGGAGCCGGAAGCCCCGTCTCCGATGAAGTAACGGTCGAGGGGCATGGGAGGCCGGCTTGGCGGTACGCATCGTCCCTGAAGTCTTCATACCACTCTCTCTTGCGCTTCGTTGGCGCCGGGGGTTCGACGTCTTCCGGCTCCGGGGGGGGAATGTACGGTTCGAAGCAGCCGCCATCATCAAGCTCATCGTCGTCCTGTTCTTCATCATCAAGCTCATCGTCGTCCTGTTCTTCATCATCAAGCTCATCGTCGTCCTGTTCTTCATCGGTCAGTGTGGGGTTGTTCGGGGTGGGATTGGACAGAATCGCGGGAGCTTGGCTTGTTGCGTCGTCCTGCTCCGGTCCGGCCTGATCCGGTCCGACCTGACCCCATGAGGACTCTTTCGATTCGATATGCGGAGCCCCAGGGGCCGCCGTGCCCGCCACGGGGTTAGGTTGCTCGGTCCCGTCCGCGGCTCCGAACCCTGCGCCTGGCGCGTCATCCGTTTCAGTCGTTGGAGTTTCTGCCCCGAGCGTATACCCCTCAGGGGCCGGTGCGGTCTGAGCCGCGCCCACATCCTCGGCGGCCTGGATTTCAATCTCCACGCCCCCTGCCTGCCGGGCCAACATTTCCGCTGGCGCCCGCTTTTCCTCTTGCAACAATTCCATATTGCCTCCTCGACGAAACTCGGTGCCCGAATCTCATCTCTATAGAAGGAGGGGCGAAAGTTGCCTTCCGCGAAAGACCTTGATTTTCTGAGTGGAGCGCAGGCTCCGGACGTTGCGGATTGCGGGACAACTCTCCCGCTCCCCGGTCGGGCGAAGGAGGGCGGAAGGGGCGGCGCCCGCTTCTCGATCGCGAACGGAAGCCGGGCTCCCACAAACCCGGTGCGCCCGTCCTACCATCCGCGTGCATGGCCTTCAAGTTCGCGAATTGTTGGCAGCATGGCTCGGGCGTTCCGTAAACAGGCCGGCCCTCCTTCACCAACGCCTTCCCGGCTTTGAGAGGGCATCGTCTTTCCAGAGGGAGGATGGACGCTACGGAGGTGTCGAACCTCGGGGAAGTCACGTGTAATGCACAGTGGGACACCGCACGACTTTCGGGAACACTCTTGCCGTCCGTGCTCGTGGGCAGGGCACGGCTCTCAGTGGCAATACGCGCACGCGGAAGGTAACGGAAGCTCCCCAAGAAATGCGCTCCACCGGACATGCCGGTTGTGGGGATCATCAGGTGCCTCCTCCGCCGCGAGCCGCAATCAACGATCTCAGGAGCGTCGACTACTTCGGAGTCGGGTTCGTTCTTTGGGTCAATTTTGCCTTCCCTGGCAAATGGATCCGAGACACCGCCCTCGAGTTGGCACGGGAAAAAGGAGAGCAGGAAGTAGGGACGCTGTTCGGGCACTCGAACCACGAGGTTGTGTCAGGGAAGGGAACTGGCCTGTCTCACAATTGAGGAGCTCTGAGTTCGCTCGTCTAAATTGGCCCACTTCGCCGTCCGCTAGCCCTGCTATCCCGTCCCTGCTAGCCATCCCGGCTACCATCGCCT
>JBEKVS010000223.1:0-9679 GCA_049513795.1 Occallatibacter sp.
ACCAAAACCCCTGTATCACCGACCTTCAACTCGCTCAACACGGTCACCCTCCGAACTCCTTGCGGCTGCCGGAATTGAATCAGATTCAGGCTGCGGCCCACTTCAGAACTACGACCGGTTTGGTCCGACTTAAGTATACGACCATTAAAGTCCGGGTTGCAAACGGCGAATTCAATAACGTTAGATACCTGCGTATTCATCGTGTGACCTCCGAGAAGGGACAGCTCTGGTGTGCTCACCTGGGCCTACTTTCACTCCCGGGCGGACCCCCTCAGCTGATTCATCGGAACGATGATCTGTTTTTATCAGCGAAAAGAGATTCCAGGGGTGACGTATGTCACATTAGTTGCAATGTAATCTTCTGGAAATCCCAAAAAGGTGGGTGTTACAAGAGTGGTATGACGGTTGAAGAGTTGTGTGCATCTTTGGTTTTCGAGGCGCCGCCGGGTAATTTTAGCCCGCTGCAAGCGGCGCTGTGGTGGGATGCAAAAGGCGAATGGGCCCGCGCGCACGCCCTAGTCGATGAGCTGGAGACGCCGGAAGGCATGGCCGTCCACGCTTATCTGCACAGGAAGGAAGGCGAAGCCTGGAATGCCGACTACTGGTACAAGCGTGCGGGGAGACGTTTCCACCGACCCGCGCTCGACGCCGAATGGACTGCGCTGGCAGAGGCGTTGCTTCCGCGTTAGCCGCCCGCCAACGCCAGAATGGCTCCTGCGGCGCGTTATCGGTTCGTGATGAGAAGGGCAATAAGTTATTGCACGTATAAATGTTTGCTGAGATGAACTTAGTCGCGATTGGTTTGAAGAATGCGGCCAGCCACTACTTATCGTTACGCCTGGTGCCGAGAGTCTCAAGTCGCATCAGGGCAAAACTGTTCACTATTGATCTTGACAAGAAAAGTAATTAGAGGGATTATTCCCCTGCTGTAACAATGCGTGGAGCAAACGCCTGGAGAATGTTCCTGGGCGCTTGCGACCCTCCTTTAGGTCTCACTCCATCGACGCAGCGCAGCTTTGCGCTGGGCCACTCTGATGTCCCCCTCCTATTTGCGCGAGTTTCCCATGCAGGGTTTCGATCCCGCGTGCTCGGCGCTGTCTTGACTTTTGCTCGGCGCAACACCTCTGCCGCGAGGCGGTATGCTACCGGCTCGCCTAACCGAGAACAAAGGAGAATCGCGATGCCTCAGACTCTCACAGCTCCTTCCGATACGAAAGCTGTCGTCACCGACCTGAATGCGGGTTGGTACAACGTCGTCAACCAGGCCATGCAGATCACCGACCCGACGTTCCAGCTCGCGCAGGGAACATTGGGACTGCAAGCCACCGACTCGAGCGGCCTGTTCCGCATGTCGGATGCGATCCCTGCGCCTGCATCGGTCAGTTACTACGATCCGAGCGGGCTGTCCAAGAGGTCGGCGGCATACCAGCTGCTGCTCGCGGCTCTGCTGCCGGAGACGGGGACTGACCTGGCCGCAGCTTTGGGGGATATGTATGCGACCTGGCTCACCTTCCGCAATGCCGCATTTCAGGCTACGCCGCCGTCGACACTCACGCAGCTCGCTCTGTTTACGCAATTCGCCAACCAGAGGCTGGATCCGCGCACCGCGGCCACTGCGATCAACACGTTCAAGCAGGCGGCCAACGCACCGCTGAATCAGGCCCTGGACGCGATGTCGGCCAGCAGTTCGCAACAACAATTCGTGGATACCGCGCAGCAGACCTACCTGCTTTTCAAGTATTCGGCTTCGGCGCAGGCGGCGCTCGCAGCAATCAACGCGGGGGCCAGCGCGCAGGGCATCAGCTTTGACAGCGCGAACATGAACACCCAGCTGGCGCATACGACAGTCGACGGCGCGGCGAGCGGGTTTTACAGCTTCTTCTCCGGCGGAGCTTCTGCTTCGTTCGATCAGCTCAATACCAAGGCAGCATCGAGCCAAATCATCATCACCGGGTATGTGAACAAGTACGCCACGCTGGTGACCGACCCGGTGGGATGGTTCACCTCGAGCGAGTACATGCGGGCCTACGCGGCGCCCAACAACAATCGGATCTGGGATCCAAACGGCAACGCGGGAAGCTGGGATTCGTTTTTCACGCAGCCGAATGGATCGCTGGCACGGCGGATTACCAGCCTTCTGCTGGTGAGCGATTACGAGATCAAGGTCACGAGCAAGGCGACCTACAGCCAGGAGGACTACCAGAAAATCACGACGCAGGCCAGCTTCGGGATCTGGCCGTTCTTTTCCGGCAGTGTGTCGACATCGCATGTGACGGACGTGACACAGAACAGCGATTCGTCTCTCACCTTCGTGCACCGGCTCAACCCCGGCCTGATTCAAATTTGGGGCGTCTTCACAGCCGACGCGCCAAACTAGAGCGGGAGCTGAAACCAGATTTATCTCGTGTTGCGATCGGATGTTCGACCCTGGCGTGAGTGGTGGGGCATCCGATGCGCCATGAACAGCAGGCCGTCGGCTGCAAATATTTTCTCATTATGTGACAGTTGAACCCATAATATGAGATTCAATATCCACCTTGTGTCTCGCATCACAGCGGCTGGACACCTTGTAGCCGAGACTCGACCTAGCGGTTCCATCCTTCGAGCCGCGCTGTGAGGCAAACGCAATGAGTGAACAGAATTCCCCTGACAAAATGGTCATCCTGGATGGCAATGAAGCGGCTGCTTCGGTCGCCTATCGTCTTTCCGAAGTCGTCGCGATCTACCCCATCACCCCTTCGTCGCCGATGGCCGAGTGGGCCGATCAGTGGCGCTCGGAGGGCAAGAAGAATATCTGGGGCGCAGTGCCTGTTGTGGAAGAGCTGCAGAGCGAGGGCGGCGCGGCCGGTGCGCTGCACGGAGCGCTGCAGGCGGGAGCATTCGCCACCACGTTTACCGCCTCGCAGGGTCTGCTGCTCATGATTCCCAACATGTTCAAGATTGCCGGTGAGTTAACTCCAGCAACGATGCACGTGACGGCCCGCACGCTGGCTACGCATGCGCTTTCGATCTTCGGAGACCACTCCGACGTGATGACGTGCCGCACGACGGGCTGGGCCATGCTGGCGTCGAATTCGGTGCAGGAAGTGGCCGACATGGCGCTGGTAGCGCAAATTGCCACGCTTGAATCGCGCATTCCTTTCATTCATTTTTTTGACGGCTTCCGCACGTCGCATGAAGTAGGCAAGATTTATCCCATCGCCGACGAGACGATTCGTGCGCTGCTGAATGACGAGGACATTGTTGGGTACCGGCAACGGGCGCTGAGCCCCGACCGGCCGGTGATTCGCGGCACGGCGCAGAATCCGGATGTCTTCTTCCAGGCAAGGGAAGCATGCAACTTGTTCCATGCCGCGGTTCCGGAAATTGTGCAGTCGGTGATGGACCGCTTCGCCGCGCAGACGGGGCGCGCGTATCACTTGTTCGACTACTATGGCGCAGCGGATGCGGAGCGCGTGATTATCATCATGGGCTCCGGAGCCGAGGCGGCCGAAGAAGCGGTCGACCTGCTGAATAAGCAGGGCGAAAAACTGGGCATGGTGAAGGTTCGCTTGTATCGGCCTTTCGACGCCAGCGCTTTTCTGGCTGCGCTGCCATCAACAGTGAAAGCGATTGCCGTGCTCGACCGCACCAAGGAGCCGGGCTCGCTGGGCGAGCCTCTTTATCAAGACATTGTTACTGTGCTGGCCGAGAATGCGGATTTCCCTTTCGCCATCAAGCCCATCGTGACTGGCGGGCGCTACGGACTATCTTCGAAGGAATTCACTCCGGCCATGGTCAAAGGTATCTTTGACGAACTGGCCAGGCCCTCCCCCAAGAATCATTTCACTATCGGCATCAATGACGATGTGACATTCACGAGCCTCCAATACGGTCCGGAGTTTTCGACAGAAGACCCGCAAACCGTGCGCGCTCTTTTCTATGGACTGGGTTCGGATGGTACGGTGGGCGCGAACAAGAACTCGATCAAGATTATCGGCAGCGAGACGCCGAATTACGCGCAGGGGTACTTCGTCTATGACTCGAAGAAATCCGGATCAATGACGACGTCTCACCTGCGCTTCGGCCCCAATCCGATACGTTCGAGTTATCTGATTACTCGGGCTAGCTTTGTGGCCTGCCATAACTTCAGCTTCCTGGAGAAGATGAACGTGGTGGAAGCGGCCATGCCGGGCGCGATATTCCTGTTGAACTCGCCCTATCCGGCGAGCGAGGTTTGGGCCCATCTGCCCAAAACCACGCAGCAGGAGATTCTGAGCAAGAAGATCGAGTTCTATGTGATCGACGGTTATACGGTGGCGCGCAATGCAGGCATGGGCACGCGCATCAACACCATCATGCAGACGTGCTTTTTCGCCATCAGCGGCGTGCTGCCGCGCCAGGAAGCGATTGCGCAGATCAAGAAAGCGATCTACAAGACTTACGGCAAGCGCGGTGACGCAGTCGTGCAGAAGAACTATGCGGCCGTCGACGCGGCGCTGGCACATCTTGAAAAGGTAGAGTTGCCAAGCGCGGTTTCTTCCGAGTTCGATCTGATTCCTTCGATTTCGGGCAAAGCTCCGGAGTTTGTGCGCAGCGTACTGGGACAGATTGCGGCGGGACGAGGCGACCTGCTTCCAGTGAGCGCGATTCCCGCAGGCGGCGCATTTCCAACCGGAACTGCGCAATGGGAGAAGCGCAACATCGCGCAGTTCATTCCGGTGTGGGACAAGGACCTGTGCATCCAGTGCGGCAAGTGCGTCATGGTTTGCCCGCATGCTGTGATTCGCGCCAAGGTGTACAGAGCGGCACTGGCCGACAACGCGCCTTCGACCTTCCAATGGGCAAAGCCCAAATGGAAGGGCATGGAGCAGGATCGCTACACGTTGCAGGTGGCGCCGGAAGATTGCACCGGCTGCACCTTGTGCGTGGAAGTTTGCCCGGTGAAGAACAAGAGCGACGCCAGCAAGAAGGCCATCAACATGGCTCCGCAGGAGCCTCTGCGTGAGGCGGAGCGCGAAAACTGGGAGTTTTTCGAGAGCCTGCCGGAAGTCGATCGCTCCAAGCTGTCTCATGGCCAGGTGAAGGATCTTCAACTACTGCAACCGCTGTTCGAGTTCTCCGGCGCGTGCGCGGGCTGCGGCGAAACGGCCTACATCAAGCTGCTGACGCAACTGTTTGGCGACCGGCTGTACATCGCCAATGCCACCGGCTGCTCGTCGATCTATGGCGGCAACCTGCCCACCACTCCTTATACAAGCAACGCGCAGGGGCGCGGACCGACGTGGGCCAACTCGCTGTTCGAGGATAATGCGGAGTTCGGATTCGGCATGAGGACGGCGCTCGACCAGCAGAAGCTATTTGCCGAGACGCTGGTCACGCGGCTGGCTGCGGAAATTGGCGTTGAACTGGTAGCGGAACTGCTTCATGCCTCGCAGAAGACCGAGACCGAGATTAATCAGCAGCGGGAGCGTGTCGTTGCTCTGCGGGCGCGCCTCGCTGGCAACGAGAGTTCCGACGCTCGCAACCTGCTGGCCATTGCCGATACGCTGGTGCGTAAGAGCGTGTGGATCGTAGGCGGCGACGGATGGGCGTTCGACATCGGTTTCGGCGGCCTGGACCATGTGCTGGGCTCGGGCAAGAATGTCAATGTGCTGGTTCTCGATACCGAAGTCTATTCCAACACCGGCGGGCAAGCGTCGAAGGCTACGCCCAGGGGCGCTGTGGCCAAGTTTGCCGCGGCAGGCAAGCCGAACAGCCGGAAAGACCTGGCCATGGAAGCCGTGAGCTACGGATCGGTGTATGTGGCGCAGGTGGCATTGGGCGGCAATGACAGCCACGTAGTCAAGGCCTTCCAGGAGGCAGAGGCGCACAATGGGCCGTCTCTCATCATTGCTTACGCGAGTTGCATTGCGCATGGATACGACCTGGTTCATGGACTGGAGCAGCAAAAACTGGCGGTGCAATCTGGGTACTGGCCGTTGATGCGTTACAACCCTGGACTGCGCGAGTCGGGCAAAAATCCCTTCCAGCTTGACTCGAAGGCGCCGTCGATTCGGTTGAAGGAGTACACCTATCGCGAGGCGCGCTACACCATGCTGGCGCGCAGCAATCCGCAGTTGGCGGCAGAACTGCTGAAGGAAGCGCAGGACGATGTGGAGCGGCAGTGGCGTGTCTACTCGGCCCGCGCGGCGATGCCCGGCCGGAGCGAGACTCCGCACATTGCGCCTGAGGAAAACGTCGAAGAGAAAGTAACGACCGTGGCCGCAGGAGGTGCGGAATGATCGACTTTGCTACGCAATATCTTGGATTGCAGATCAAGGGCCCGATTGTGGTTTCATCCACGCCGCTGTCGGAGTCGCCGGATAACATTCGCCGCATGGAAGACGCCGGGGCCGCTGCCGTCGTTCTAACCTCTTTATTCGAGGAGCAGCTCGAACTGGAGTCGCGCGCTCTGGACGACGACCTTTCGCGGGGCACAGAATCTTTCGCGGAATCGCTTGACTATCTGCCCGACCTGGACGACTATCGCATGACGCACGAGGTTTACCTCGAACATCTGCGCCGCGCGAAGGAGGCAGTCAAGATCCCCATTCTGGCCAGCCTGAATGGAGCTACGACCGGCGGTTGGGTTCGCTACGCCAAGGGCATGGAACAAGCCGGAGCCGATGCCATCGAGCTGAACACCTACGCGCTGGCGACAAAACGCAGCCAGACGTCGGCGCAGCTGGAGTCGCAACTCCTCGACCTGGTCGCGGCGGTGACCGGCGCGGTGAAGGTTCCGGTCGCGGTGAAGCTGTCGCAATCATTTACCAGTTTGCCGCACCTTGTGGCTCGGCTCGAGGACGCGGGCGCACGCAGCGTCGTGTTGTTCAACCGCTTTTACCAACCGGACTTCGACATTGAGACATTGGAAGTGCGGCCCACGCTGCACTTCTCCACGCCATCGGAGTTGCTGCCGCGGCTGCATTGGGCAGCGATTCTCTACGGCACGATGAAGATCGACCTTGCCATCACCGGTGGAGTGCACTCGGCGGAGGACGTGTTGAAGAGTGTGATGGCCGGAGCAGGCGTCACCATGATGGCTTCGGCGCTGCATATTCACGGCATAGAGCACATTGGCCGCGTGCTGGCGGATTTGCAGTACTGGCTCGAGAAGCACGAGTACACGTCGCTGTGGGAGACGCGCGGGTGCCTTAGCCGGCGCTCGGTGCCGGATACTTCGCCGTTCGATCGCGGCAACTACATCAAGACGCTCAGCTCCTACAGCTTGCGGCAGACAGTGGCAGCGTTCTAAGGCGACGCGCTCACATGCCACATGCGTGCGGCCATGATAGGCTCGAAATCCATGAGAATGACCGTGACCCTCGCGCTCCTCGTATTTGCGCAGGGATTCGCGGCAATTGCCTCCTCGGCCCCCGCAACGCCCGTGGAAACGACTCAACCGGAGATGAACAAGGCCGTCGCCAGGCGAGTCTTTGAAGAGATTTTCAACCAAGGTAAGCTTCAAGTGGCGGATGAGATCTACGCCCCGGATTTTGTAAATCACGGAGCGCATCGAGACGTGAGTCTCGGGGAGGACCAAGCGGCGGTTCGCTGGGAGAAGCAGGCGCTCCCCGATTTGAAAATGACTGTGGGTCGCATGGTCGCCGAGGGAGACCTGGTGGCCGTGGTGTGGAAGTTGCAGGGAACCAACACCGCCGCCATAAGCCCATTCCCGTCAACCGGGGCAAAGCTGGAGTTGCGGGGCATCACGGTGTGGCGCATCGTCGATGGGCGGATTCGCGAGGAATGGACCTCCTTCGACGAGCTGGGAATCGTCCGCCAGGTGGCTTACCAATTGAAATGGCAACTCATAGGGCTCCTGTGCCTAGCCGCGATCTTGCTCTGGATGGCTTGCGGAGTGATTGGAAAGCTATGGCGCCGCCGTCTAGCCGCACAGCGATAGTTTTGTATCGAGATCCAATTGCGGGATACTTTTGCGATTGCGCAGGATATGGAAGCCCCGTCAGGTGAGCAGGCGCCGAATTGCCCTTTCAAGGCGATCGCAGGCGTCGGGTAACGCCGACTTCACGGCGCTGCTAAATCCCTCTCCCAGTTCGGTACAATCGGCCCCGACGGTCAACAGCAGCGAGTGCGCGGGCGTGGAAGGGTAGAGTTCGCTCGACAAGGCGAGCAACTCGGCTGCCCCCAGGTGATGAGCGGCAAGTCCGCGAGAAACGGCTGAAGGGTCAACCGGGGTGAGTTGAACGGAGCCAGGGTCCGACTCGACGGAACAATCAATGAAGAGGACAGTTTCCGCCCCGGCGATTTCTTCGGCGAGGTCGGGCGTCCATTGCTGGCGGCTGATTACGCATATGCTTGGATCGGTGCGATATTCTTCTTCCGCCCATGCGGCGAGCCAGGGGCCTACGCCGTCGTCGGAGCGGAGGGTGTTGCCGCAGGCGAGGATGAGGCAACGAATTTTGGGCTGAGTCATCGGTGCTTCCGGTAGGCGAAGATTGCGCGATCCCACCCTTCGCAAATAGCGCGAAGGATGGGGCACCCAAAAGTCAGTTAATTCAAAGAGAAGCTAACGAGCGAGCTGATCGACGACTTCGCCGTCGGATGAGAGCAACGAAAGCGCGAGTGGCATTTGGCCGTAGGCGTGGGTGGAGCAACTCAAGCATGGGTCGAAGGTTCGAATCACTGCTTCAACACGATTGAGAATGCCCTCGGTAAACTTGCCGTCCTTCACGTAATGCTTGGCGGCTTGCAGAACGCCCTTGTTCATGGCGTTGTTATTTTGGCCGGTCGCGATGACCAGGTTGGCCCAGGTGATAAGGCCGTTCTCGTCCACCTTGTAGTGATGATGCAAAGTCCCCCGCGGGGCTTCGGCTTGCCCAGCGCCCTCAAGCCGGTTGACGCCGGCCATGGCGCGGACTTGCTTGTCGAGGATGTGCGGGTCGGCGAGGATCTGCTCGATCTTTTCGATCCCATAAAGCATGTCGACAAGGCGGGCGTGATGGTAGTGGAAAGAGCTTTGCACGGGGCCGAGCGCCAGTTGCTTGAACTCGGCAAGCTCTTTATCGGCAAGCTGCGTCCCCATGGTTTTCACAATGTTGAGGCGGGCCAGCGGGCCCACTCGATAGCTGCCGTTGGGATAGCCGAGAGGCTTGTAGTACGCGAATTTCGTGTAGGAGTAGGGCTCGACCGCTTCGCCGATAATTTCAGGGAATTGATTGGCGGTGATGCCGTCTTCGATAACGTGGCCGCCGGGGCCGATGAGACGCAGCGCGCCGTCGGTGAATTCGATGGACTCGTCTTCGTTGATGAGGCCCAGGTAGTTGGTGGGGAAGTTGGCGAAGACTTCGATCTCGGCGCGGAAGGTGTCGGCGATCTGCTTGTAGGTAGCCAGAGCCAGGGCGATGTTGGCGTAGGCCTCCGGGATCGTGGCCAGAATCTCGTCGCGCTTGGCGGGTGAGAGCGGCTCGGTGACGCCGCCTGGGACGACCCATCCGGGATGAATGCGCTTGTTGCCGAGCAGTTCGATGATGTGCTGTCCGAAGCGGCGCAGGGCGATGCCCGCGCGGCCCAGTTGCGGCTTGGCGGCGACGACGCCGAAGATGTGACGGGCCGCGGGGTCGGACTCCATGCCAAGCAGCAGATCGGGCGAGGCGAGGTAAAAGAAACTCAGCGCGTGCGACTGCACCATTTGCGC
>JBEKVS010000224.1:0-9669 GCA_049513795.1 Occallatibacter sp.
ATCTCCTGGTCGTAGTGGCCGGGATCGTCCTTGCCCTCGACGAGCAGAAAGCCAAATTGTCCGCTATAGGTGCCGAGCGAGAGATCGCCGCCTGCGCCCGCATGCGTGTGGTACCAGCGCGTACCGGCAGGCTTCGGCGTATACGTGTAGCGCAGCTGGCCGCCGGGCGCAATCATCGGCGAGCCCTCTTCCATGGCGCCGTCATTGAGCGAATCGATAGCCAGCCCATGCCAATGAACGATATCCGGGTTGGCGCTGGCATTGGTCACATCGATGTTGACGGGGACGCCCTCACGCACCCGCAGCATCGGCCCAGGAACCTGTCCGTTGTAGGCCGTGGTCTTGACCACAACGCCGGGCGCAATCTCCAGGTTGCATGGTTCAATCTTCAGCGTGTAGTCGGGCTTTGAGGTAGCCGCTGCCGGGCTTGGCAACGATGCCGCGCGCAGCAGTCGGCCGGAAATTGCGCTCGATGCAGCCACACCACCCAACGCTCTGCCTACGCCATGAAGGAATTCTCTTCTGTCCCACCGACCTCGCTGCATGATCCAAGCCCCCGGTGCCAATTGCACTCGAACGATGCGATTGTTTCACGCTGGCGTGCGGGCAGGAAAGTGCGGGATGATTTGGCCAATTCTTCAGGTCGATCGCTTCACCAAAAACCGCTCCATGAATTTGGTATCGAAATCGCCAGCGCGGAAGTCGGGGTCGCCGAAGATCTCCCGGTGCATCGAAACGGAGGTCTCGATTCCCTGCACCACAAACTGGCTCAGCGCGCGTTCCATCTTGGCAATCGCTTCTGCCCGGTCGACGCCGTGCACAATCAGCTTGGCGATCAGCGAGTCGTAATACGGTGGCACAACGCCTTCCGCATACTGCGCCGTATCCACGCGCACGCCGTTGCCGCCGGGGACATTGAAGGCCGTGATCTGCCCGGCCGAAGGCGTGAACTTTTGCGGATGCTCGGCGTTGATGCGGCACTCAATGGAGTGGCCGCGCATCTCGATCTTCGCGGGCAGAATCGTATCCAGCCGCTCGCCATCTGCAATGCGGAGTTGCGCCTTGACGAGGTCGATGCCGGTGATGAACTCGGTCACTGGATGCTCAACCTGGATGCGCGTG
Source organism: Occallatibacter sp. (assembly GCA_049513795.1). Lineage (GTDB taxonomy): Bacteria > Acidobacteriota > Terriglobia > Terriglobales > Acidobacteriaceae > Telmatobacter. The sequence goes on from JBEKVS010000224.1 coordinate 1,123, forward strand.
TTCATCTCGATGAAGTAGAGCTGGCGATCCTCATCCATGAGGAATTCGATCGTGCCGGCATTCTGGTAGCCGATATCCGCCAGGCATCGGCAAAGGGTTTTGCCGATCTCCTCGCGCATCTTAGGCGTGACCTGCAGGCTTGGCGCTTCCTCGATTAATTTTTGGTGGCGGCGCTGGATAGAACATTCGCGCTCGAACAGGCTGGCCACGTTGCCATGCTCGTCAGCGAGGATTTGAAACTCGATGTGGCGCGGCTGTTCGATGAACTTTTCCATATAAAGCTCGCCGTTGCCGAAGGCGTTAGCGGCTTCTGTGCTCGCGGCATGAAAGAGGTTGGGGAGTTCTTCAGCCGTGCGCACAATTCTCATTCCACGGCCACCGCCGCCAGCCTTCGCCTTGAGAATCACCGGGAAACCAACCTTGACGGCCCATTCCTGCGCGGCATCGGCCGTTTCGATCACGCCGTCGGAGCCGGGAAGAATCGGCACCTTGGCTTTCTTCATGGCCTGACGCGCTTTTTCTTTTTCGCCCATGAGGCGAGTCACTTCAGGAGGCGGCCCAATGAACTTGACGTTCGAGGCACGGCAGACTTCGGCGAAGTTGGCGTTCTCGCTCAGCAAGCCATAGCCCGGATGGATGGCTTCAACGTCGGCGATCTCGGCGGCGGAGATGACGGCGGGCACGTTCAGGTAGCTGTCGGCAAGGCGCGGCGGGCCGATGCAGATGGCTTCGTCGGCAAAGCGCACGTGTAGCGAGTTGCGATCTGCTTCGCTGTAAATGGCAACGGTGCGAATGCCGAGTTCCCGGCAAGCGTTAAGAATACGGAGTGCAATTTCGCCACGATTGGCGACCAACACCTTACGAAACATTCATGACCCTAACTTACCCTAATGGAAAACAGGGGCTGCCCGTACTCGATGGGCTGACCGTTGGTGACCAGGCATTTGACGATTTCGCCGGCAGCGTCTGACTCAATCTCGTTCATCAGCTTCATCGCTTCAACGATGCAGATGACCTGCCCTTTGTCTACGCGGTCGCCGGGCGCAACAAAGGGCGACGCTCCCGGTGAGGGCGATCCATAATAGGTGCCGACAATAGGAGACTTGACCAGGTGCAGCCCCACCTCAGCGTCGTCTGCCGGCGCTCTGGGGGTGGTTGTTGCAGAGGTGGCCGCGGGAACCGATGTTTGTGCGGCGGCAGCTGTTGCGACCCCCGCCGGAGCTGTTGCAAGCAGCCGCGCCAGATCGCCAACTGCACCGGGATGAGTTCCAGGCTGGTTGAACTTGAGCCGGATCTTGAGGTCGCCCCGGTCAAGATCGAACTCGGCGACCTGGTGTTCCTTGAGGAACTCGATCAGTTGTTTCAGATCCGCAATATCCTGTGGTTTCATTCTTTCCTTAACTCTCCCACGCTCGGATTGGGCGTGGCCCCTGCGGGTGCCTTATAGTTCAATGAGCGCTTTGGGTGCCGGTGTCAGCACCTGGCCTCCGTCTGGCGTTACAACCACCATGTCTTCGATGCGGATGCCAAACTCGCCGGCCAGATAGACGCCGGGTTCGATGGTGACGACCATGCCTGCCTGCAGCTTGGCCTTCTGTCCGGCGCCGACTCGTGGCGACTCGTGGATCTCCAACCCGACCCCATGGCCGGTGGAATGAGAAAATGCGTCGGCCAACCCGGCCTTGCGCAACACGCTGCGGGCCGCCTCGTCGACTTCACTGCAACTTGCTCCAGGCCGCACCGCTTTGACGGCCGCTTCTTGTGCCTCCAGCACTGCCTCGTACGCGTCCCGTTCCTTGGCCCGGGGCTCTCCCAGGTGCACGGTGCGGGTCATGTCCGAGCAATAGCCTCCGAGGATTATACCGAAGTCGAGGGTCAAAAACCCTACGCGGGGCAGTTGAGCGCTGGTTGCCCGCCCATGCGGAAGAGCCGAACGGATGCCCGACGCGACAATGGTCTCGAACGACATGCCTTCCGCACCCATCAAGCGCGCCTGGTGCTCGAGCTCCGCGGCCACTTCCAGCTCACGGAGGCCGGGGCGCAGGAAGCCGAGAATATGGTCAAACAGCTTGCATCCGAGGAGCGCTGCCTGGGACATCAAAGCCAGCTCCTCTTCATCTTTCACCAGTCTCAGGGGCTCTACCAGCGGCAGTGGAAGCGCGGAAAGAAACGTGCGGCGAAGCCGGCTGGGCAGCGCGGCCTTCCAGCGAGACAGTTCGGCGACGGTGGTCCACGCGGGGTCAAACCCTGCTGCTATCGCTCCCGGTTGGGCAGCCAGCCACTCAATGGCGGCCACTGCAGGGGCGCCGGAGACGATCTGCACCTTGGCCGCCTGGGCTTCCTGGGCAGCCTGGGTCTGGTATCGTCCATCAGTGAAGAGACGAACAGTGCGCCGCGTTATGGCCAGGGCCGCACTCGAGCCCGTGAATCCGCATAGATAGCGGAGGTCGGGAAGATGCGTGACAACCAGCCCGGAGAGACCGACCTTGGTCAATCGGCGGCGCAGTTGGCCAATGCGGGAGAGGTGATTCATCCGGTCAGGTATACCACGCGTAACTGGGGTTGGAGATCGAGGATTAAGGGACTAGGAACTGAGGGACTAGTCAGAGACTCAACGGGACCAGCATCTCAACTTCAGATTCGCATCGTTAGCGGGATTAGATCCGTCTGGCAGAATTCCACTGAAGGGCTGCCTTTTTCTAGTCCCGAGTCCCTTAGTCCTAGTCCCTATCTTTCACATCGCCGGCCGCACCGGCTTCTTCTGGTTCGGGTCGGGTTCCGCAGCATTCATGTCGGATTGGCGGTCCATCCATTCGTCAAGTCGCGAGCGCTTGAAACGCCAGCGATTGCCGAGCTTGAATGCGGGCACAAAACCTTCGGATGCGTATTTATAGAGCGTGTCCGGCGAGATGCCGAGATAGTCCGAGGCCTGGCGAATATCCATGACCTCGCGTATTTCGGGTACAAGCAGATTGGATCGGGCTGCGGCGATGCGCACAATTCCCTCCCGGAGGCGGAACGCCTCAGCGAAGATTCCGGCAAATCTGCCGGTAGTCTTGTATATAGCGCGTTTTCACCCGGCGGATCAAGGATTTTCAGGGAATTGAACGAGATTGTTCGGCTTTTCGGCCCGTCACGGCACCCGGCCAATATCCAGGGAGTAACGAGTTCCCAGCCACTTGGGGCGCTTCCCGGGCTTACCCCAAGCAGTTGGGTTAGTGAAACGGATGGTGCATTGAGCGCCCGGAGGTATGCGCTCGGAGGTATGCCCCCGGAGGATGAAGGATAAGAAGAGCCGGGGGATGTCAAAATGCCGAGACACTAACCGGTTTGTCCGCAGGCTCGGCATATCGGTCGAGGCTCCAGCGCGCTGCTACATAGCCCTCCGCCACCAGGCAGTTTCCTCCTCACTGATGAAATGGGTCAGTTCGCCGCGGGAGAGGAAGAAGTCCAGTGCTGTGTTTTTGTCGAAGCTCGCGCACTCCGGCCAACTCGAATCCTTCACCAGGTGAATGGCCGTGTAGTGGTTATCAATGAGCGTGATTTCCGCGCTGGAACATTGAATAACTTTTTGCGATTTCAAAGAGAATGTTGTGCCGGGAGGCGGATCCCGCGGGACTTGGTTAGCTATCTTGGTGATTAGAAGAATGAACAACGACACGGCAGCATAGACGGCAAACTTCCTCATCGCGAATGCGCTTCCTCTCGAAGGCTAGCCAAGGCAATCTCAATGGCGCGCAGCGGGGAGAAAAATCCACGCGCCTAGGGTTGCAAAGGCAGTCTCTGAGAAAGGAAGTTAGCTTGCGGAGGCAGAGGAAACAATACGGGCAAGCGAGTTAACAACTCGCTTGCCCATTGGTCCTCCCGAAATGGGATGCGGGTTCAGTTTTGGTCTTCGCGGCGATGGAGCGTCGGCGGACCATCGTTCGAATTCGAATCGTCCGTTGTGCTGTTTGGATCGTTCGATCCAGTGCTCGCGCGGCGCAACGACGGCTTCTTTGTATCCTTGGAGTCGGTCAGACGCCGCTTGTTCTCGATGCGCGCCAGCCGGGCCTTGATGTCGTCAAACTCCGAGGTAGTCACCGTGTATTCATCACGGGCTGGAAGGATCCGTGCAATCTCCTCCTGCGAATGGAGGATGCGGTCGGGAGTTTGAGGGTGATCGCTGAAGGCCTTCGCCACCAGGCCAGGCTTGCGCTTCTCCAGCGCCTGCACCTTCTCAAAGAAGCTGATGAAGGCCTGCGGATCGTATCCGGCGCGGTACATATACTGAATGCCTAGATAGTCGGCCTGAGCCTCGAAGTCGCGTGAGAATTTCAGGAAAGTCATGGGCACCGCAAGGCCGGCCGCCTCATAGATACCGTAGCCCGTCCAGCCGCCGATAAAGATCAGCGGAATGGTGCTCAACTGGGCGTAATTCATGCGCGTCTGTTCGCGCACCGCATGGTGGGCGCAGACGTGAGCCGTCTCGTGGGCCATCACGCCAGCCATCTCCGCCTCTTCGTCCGCATTGAGGATCAGCCCGGAGTTCACATAGAAAAAACCACCCGGCAGCGCCATGGCGTTGATCTCGTCCGAGTCGATGATCTTGATGGTGAACGGCACCTTGCAGTCGGAGTTCTTGACGATATTCTGCCCTACGCGATTGACATACTCCACAATCACCGGGTCGGTAATAAACTTGGTGCTCTTCTCGATCTCCATGGAATAGCTTTTGCCCATCTTGATCTCGGTATCGACGGAGTACCAGTTGCCCATGCCGCGTCCGCCTATGTCGCGATTTCCGACCGCACTCACGTCTTCAATGGAGCCTGGCTTGATTTTGATGGGCTGGCTGCCCGGTTCGATCACCTTCTCCGGATTCACATCGGTGGCCGCGGTGTCGCCACCGACTGGCGCTGTACCCGGCGCTGGGTCTTTGGAAGACGGGGTATCGCCGCCAACCGGGGTGGTGCCCGCGGGCTGCTGCGCCGCAGGCGTGGTAGAAGAGGCGGAGCCCGAGCCGGGCTGGGTTTGCGTCTGTGCGGCTGTGCTCGCTGCCGGCGATTGCTTTCCCGAGCTGGCCGGAGCCGTGTCACCGCCGACGGGCGTCGTGCCCGGCGCCTGCTGGGCCGAGGGCGCGCTTGAGGGATCGGTCGGGGGAGCGGTCGTCGTTCCCGTGGACTGCGCACTTAGCGCGGCAACCAGAACCAGAGCCAACACCGTCAGCGATCCTGCTCGCAAAGCATACCAAGCTGTTTTCATCGCCCAACCTCCGCACGGCTAGTCGATCACGCCGCTTCGCTCCACCATTTAGACGCTAGTATCCTCCTCTTTGGCATCAATAAGGAAGAATAATTCCAGGAACTTCGCCGTTTGCTGCCGCACCGGTACCCGAATCCGGTAACCGCCGGTCATGCGCAATCTTCTTTGCGCTGATAGCCGTCTGAATTAGAGTGGAGGACATTGCGATTGGGAGGATTCTTGCCGAAGACCATCCTGAGCCTGGCCGCTGTTGCAGTCTGCTTTAGCCTGCAGGGCTTGGCCCAGCCTTCCCATCCTCCTCACCCACCTCATCCACCTTCGCTCACGGATTTGTTCGCCCCCCACGGCCACCCACGGCCCGCCCCCGCCAGCCCGCAAAAGACGCCGGACGTTGTCGTCGACGCCTCCAACCTTGGCTCGCCGTTGATGATGGAGAAGGGATGGAGAGTCGGCATCACCGCGAGTTCCGCTGCGGCGAATCCCGACTTTGACGACTCGACGTGGGCCGTCCGCGATGCGCAAGATGTTTTCGCCGACGTTCCCGATGAGGATCATCCCGGCGGACCACATGGCAATGGAGGAGGCGAGGGAGACAAACCGGACCTGGACCATCCTCCAAGCCAACCCTCAGACCGGTCTCAGGGTCGACCGCCCGACCACCAGCGCCCCTTCGCCTGGTTCCGGCTGCATGTGAAGCTTGCCCCCAACCACGGGCCCCTGGCCCTGCTGGTCGAGCTTCCCGTCACGCAGAACACCTCAATGTTCGGCTCGACAGGGCTGGGCCTGGATGTCTTCGCCAATGGCAAAGAGGCCGTGCCGGAAGGTCCGCATGCCGACTCGACCGAGCACTACCAGCAGATCTCGCGGATCTATAACCTCAACGTGTCCGACTCCGAGACCAACCTGGTCCTGGTGTTGCGGACGATTTACGTTCCGTTTGGCTATGCGTCGTACACCTCGTTCTTCTCCAACAGGAAGCTGCACCTCGGGCACCGTGAAGACCTGGATCACCGGCTGGAACTGTGGACGACCCACGCCCTGTTCGAGCGCCTGCCCAGAGTTATCAACTCAATCCTGCTGATCGTGCTCGCGCTCTTCCTGCTGGCGCTCTACTTCACCCAGAAGGGACACAACGAATATCTATGGCTGGCCCTGCATGAGCTGATGCTGGCCCCGATCGGTTTTGTGCAGTTGGCCGGCAGCTCGGCCCGTCTCGATACGCTGTGGTATGCGGCAACCATCTTGCAGCTGGTTCTCATCTCCGCCTATCTCTATTTCGAGTTTCTGGTCTCGTTCCTTGCGCTTCGCCCGCGCTGGTATATCAAGCTCTTGCGCTACTCGTCACCCATTCTGTTGGGCGTGGGACCGGTTCTATTGATGGTGGGCAAAAGCCGGGGCGTGGGAGTCGCCCTGGTGATTATCTATTTGTTCAGCATCTTGTGGTTCATCGGCTGGCTGCTCTTCGTCTTCCTCACCCTCCTCTCGGCTACCGTGCGCCGCAACTATGAAGCCGGCCTGCTGCTGATTCCGCTGGTGCTGGACCTGATCGGCATCGCCGAGCCCATTGTGACCGGAGGCATGAACGAGTTTGGAGCCCGCACCTATCACTCGCCCCTGACCTTGATGGCCGGCCCGATTCCCATCCATTTCGCCTCCATCGCCGATTTTGCGGGCATCCTGGCCATTGTGATCATCATCTTCACTCGCTTCCTGCGGGTTCAACGCGATCAGGAACGGGCTTCCAGCGAGCTTGCCGCCGCGCGCAGCGTGCAGGAGCTGATGATTCCCCAGGAAAAGATCCAGACACCCGGCTTTGAAGTGGACTCGATCTACAACCCCGCCAATGAAGTCGGCGGCGATTTTTTCCACGTGCAGCCCATTGAGGACGGCGGTCTGCTGGTGATTCTCGGCGACGTCGCTGGCAAAGGCCTCAAGGCAGCCATGAATGTCTCCATGCTGATGGGCGCCTTGCGCCGCATCTCCGAGCGCAGCCCGGCAAGAATTCTCGAGTCGTTGAATCGCGTCCTCACGGGGAGCGAGAGCTTTACCACCTGCCAGGCGGCGTGGTTTCGCGCCAATGGCGAAGTGGTGCTGGCCAACGCCGGCCATCTGCCGCCCTATCTCAACAGCCAGGAGGTGTTTGTGCCGGGTGGTCTTCCGCTCGGCGTCCTTCCCGAGGTGAGCTACGAGGAAGTGCATCTTTACCTGCATCCCGGCGATCGGCTCCTGCTGATGTCCGATGGCGTGGTCGAGGCGCGCCATCCCTCCGGCGAGCTGTTCGGCTTTGACCGCGTCCACAACCTGAGCGGGCAATCGGCTTTCTATATTGCCGATGCGGCCAAAGCCTTCGGCCAGGAAGACGATATCACCATCCTGACCATCCGGCGGCTGGCGCAGGCGATGGCAGCTTAGCGCGGAAATCAGCCTTCTCCACCTCCTGCCAGGGCGAAGATAAAGGAACAGTGTTAAGCTAGATCAAGCCCGTCATGGAGCAAGTCGGAGCCTTTGAGGCCAAAAACAAGTTCGGTTCTCTTTTGGATCGCGTAGAGGCTGGTGAGCGAATTGAAATCACGCGCCACGGCCGCCCCGTCGCTCAGCTTGTGCCTAGGCCCGCTTTCACCGCAGAGCAGCGGGAGCAAGCTCGCGCGGCGATGCAACGAATTCGCCAGCGGGCAATTGAAGCCAAAGCCGGCCCGTTCGACTGGGAAGAATGGAAGAGCTACCGCGATGAAGGGCGCCGGTGAGCCTGGTCCTTGACGCCTCGGCAACTTTAGCGTGGCTTTACCCGCAAGAGATCACCGAGGCGATTGCCTAGACCTTCGATCAGATCGCGGACGATTGTGCCTTCGTTCCCTCTTTGTGGCGGATCGAGATTGCGAATAGCCTAACCGTCAATCTGCGCAGAAAGAAAATTACACATATTCGGCGCATTGAATCTCTCGCCGATTTGGAGCGATTGACGATTTTCTGCGACCCGGAAACGAACGAGCACGCTTGGGGCAGGACACTTGAGTTGGCCGACGCGCACGGTCTCACCGTTTACGACGCGACCTATTTGGAACTAGCCATCCGCCTTTCTGTCCCGCTTGCGACACTCGATCAGGACCTGCGCAGCGCCGCACAGCGAGAGAGCGTCCCGCTTCTGGGAATGTAGCATTGGTCAGGAGAAAGCCCCACCCGGAAGGATGGGGCTTTTGCTTTTGCCGAGCAAAGCGAGGCGTCTGCCTGCATGGCAAATGCTAGTCGTAGTAATCGAGGCCCAGGTGCGTAATCAAGTCCGTGCCCATGATGTGGCGCAGAGTG
>JBEKVS010000225.1:0-9660 GCA_049513795.1 Occallatibacter sp.
ATGATCGTTGAGATATTTCCTTCTCGCACGCTACTTAGTTTCGCGGCTATGTTAGGAGCGCGGCCCACCCAGATGAGATCGTTATCTAGGCGAACGCCGGCCCGCGCAACATGGATTTGGCCCACGTCGACGCCGACCGTTTGCGCAAACGGGAAGGAGTTTAGGGTTATGTAGAATGATTGGAACTCGGGAATCAAGACTTTGCGGAAGAACCAATTGATTTGCAACCCGCAGGTTGCCGCGTTGGTCCTCATGGCTCCATCCAGAAATACGCCCATTACTCTATCCCCGTCGAAACTCCTGATTTCGCCGCCATTTCGCTTGATAAGTTTGCTGACTCCTTGTAGATAGGCCTTGTAGACTTCCGCAGCCTTCTCCTTATCCATAACTGCCAATTCGGTAGAGTCTGCCAAATCGGCGTACAGCAATGCCGCGTCCAAAACCACTCTGTCGTTTCCTAGCTTCAAATCCTTGGTCTCGGGGATAACAGTGCCGTCTCGTGTAGCCCAAGCCGCTTGGACGGTTCTGGATACGTCGGACCTCAGTTCATCCCCGAAGGCGCTCATCAGTGGGCTACCATGACCTTGACGTTTGCGCGCTGAGCGGCAAACAGGGTGAGGCTAATACACCAAGGCCCAACGGCGCAGGCCATCGTGATAAAGGCGACCTTAAGGCAGCGAAACTTTTCGCTCAAGATTTCGGAGTTTCTCCAAACTTGACTTAGCACGTCGACCCTCAGCGACTCGGGGGTCTCGTTTGCGTACTCCTCCAGGAACGTGCTCTCATTTCGAGCTGCGATATCCTTGAAAAAAATGACTGAGGAATGGCCACCTTTCAGGGATGGGAAGGCGCCCCAGTAGAGGAATAGGAGGCTCGCAATAAGCAGGATGGCTGCAATGGATGCAGCCAATATGCTCCAAGCCGATATCGATTGAATGGCCGGAACTCCAGCCGTCATTGCAGCCAGCATGCCGGTGTCAACCGCAAGTACGGTGGAGAGCTTGGCGTCCACTCGGGGGAAAAAGCTCAGCACCAAAGTTAGTTGATCACGGGCGTCCTTGAGGCAATCAGCATCCTTCATAGCGCAAACTTCGCCTAAGTCTTATAAGCCATCTTAGCAGCTTCCAGCTTCAAGACGCCTGATACTGGAAGACCAATCTATCTCAGCCGTCTGCGGATCAGGTCGAGCGCTTGCTGGGTGGTCCACTCTCTTATTTTTTGGCGGTCGCCGCGGAAGTGCTTTTCTAGTGACTCAGTCTTTTCGGCGCTGCTCAGGGCTATGTGGACTAAGCCCACGGGCTTGTCTTCTGTGCCGCCTGAGGGGCCGGCTATGCCGGTAATGCCTAATCCTAACGTTGCGCCGGTGCGGAGGCGGATGCCGGTGGCTAAGGCTTCGGCTACTTCTTTCGACACGGCTCCGTGCTCGGCGATGAGTTCGGCGGAGAGGCCAGCGAAGCTCTGCTTGAGGGCGTCGGAATAAACGACCGCGCCGCCGAGGAAGGTGCGCGAGCTGCCGGGAACGCTGGTGATGCGCTCGGCGACCATGCCGCCGGTGCAGCTTTCGGCGACGGCCAGAGTGGACTGGCGCAGGCCGAGATAGTAGAGCACGATCTGCTCGAGCGATTCGCCGTCGGAGGAGTAGAGCCAGTCTTCAAGAGCTTCTTCGAGACGCGTGGCGAGCTCGTCGACGCGGCGCTTGGCGAATTCGGGATTGGCCTTGGTCGAGATGAGGGTGAGCTGGATGTCTCCGCCCGAGGCGAGGATGGTGGTTTCGATATCGGTGAAGGTGGTGTAGATGGGGGCGAGGAGCTTGTCGGCCTGCGACTCGGGGATCATGGCGGCGCGCAGGGTGCGGCGGGCGATGTGGCGCGGCGGGACGATGGCGCGCAGGCGGGGCAGGCATTCTTCGTCGAAGAGCGGCTTGCACTCCGAGGGCGGCCCAGGGATGAGCATGATGAGCTTGCGATGCTCTTCGAAGACGGTGTCGAGCCATTGCCCGGGAGCGCTGCCGTTGGGGTTGGGCAGAACGGTTGCGCCCTTGATGACTTCGGCCTGCTTGAGGTTGTTGGAGGGCATGGGAATGCGCCAGGTGGCGGCGCGGGCGTGCAGAGCGGCCACCAGCGCGCCTTCGCGGCGAATGGTGAGGCCGAGGGCTTCAGCGACGGCTTCGCGGGTGAGGTCGTCTTCAGTGGGGCCGAGGCCGCCCATGACGACCAGGATGTCGATGCGGGCGAGAGCGCCGCGGATGGCGTTGACGAGATCTTTTTTGCGGTCGCCGACGATGGTTTTGAAGGCCACGATGACGCCGATTTCGTTGAGCCTCTCGGTCAGGTACAGGGAATTGGTGTCCTGACGGAAAGGGGTGAGCATCTCGGAGCCGACGGCGATGATTTCGGATTTCATGAGGAGCAGCTTTTAGCCTCTAGCTTTTAGCTTATAGCCTTGATTTGGAGACGGGAATTTGGTTGGCTTTGGCAAATAAGACGGGAGCTTGGGAGAAAAGGCTGAAAGCTAGAGGCTGAGAGCTGAAAGCTAAAAAAGAGTCATGCCTTCGATCCCCAGATCGACGGCGTAAACAGCCTCGTTGGTGGCGAGAACGGTTGTGCCGAGGGGAGAAAAGGCTATGCCAATGAGATTGGGGCCGGCGAGTACGAGTGACGCTTCGCCGCCCTGTGTGATGCGGACCAGGCCGCGACGGCCGCGCAGGCAGGCGGCAAGATAGACGTCGCCTTCTTTCGAGAGCGCGAGGCCCTGGGGACGGCCGAGGCCGCGATACCAGGCGGTAGCCTGGCCGTGGGTGTCGATGGCCCAGATGGCGTCGTTGGAGTTCAAGGAGGGCGCGGTGACGAAGAGCGTTCCTTCGGCATTGACGGCCAGGTGGTAGGCGGCTACCGATGGTTCGAGAGTTGCGTAGACGAAGATGTTGCGCTGGGGATCGATCTTGAAGATGGTGCCGCTGCGGTCGCCGACGAAGAGATTGCCGTGGGCGTCGAAAGCCGCGCCGGTCGCGACGCCCATGCCTTCGGCGTAGATGGTGGACTCGCCCGATGGATCGATGCGGTAGACATTGCCTTCGGCGCGCGAGGTGACGAACAGATCCCCGTCGGGATTGAAGGCCAGACCGGTGGCGTTGAGGATGCCGGTGACGAAGGGCGTGCCGCGGCCGTCGGGGCTTACGCGCACGATGGACACAGGCGTCTGCTTGCCGCGCGGCCCCGAGATCGTCGCGTAGATCATGCCCGACCGGCTGACGGCGGGGCTGGTCACCGGATGCAGTCCTTCAGAGAGTTGCTGGGCGACGCGCAGGGGAGCCATGTTGCTGCCGCCGGAGGGGCTGCGAACCTCGATGAGGCCGGTGCCGGCGTCTTCAGGGACGCGGAGCGCGAGCCTTGTGGGCCGGCTCATCAGCACGTGGGCGGAGTGGCCGTCGACCAGCACGGCGGGAGGGCCGAATGCCAACGGGCCGAGGTGCGCGCCGATGAGTTCGATCTCTCCCAGGGGAAGCGCGGCTGCGGGCACAACATCGTCGATACGCGGATCGGGGTAAACCTCAGAGGCGGCGGATTGGGTGCGGGCGCGGGGCATGGCTTTGTTCCTACTTGTCGTGGGGTTGCGCGAAAAGCAACCGCAGGTTCTTCGACTTTTCACCCAAGCGGCTTAGACCTGTCGCCGTGGGCCCCGACTCGCTGCGCTCGTTCAGAATGACAGTCATATCTTGATGCCTCGCTTAGGATGACAGCGATTCCTAAATCTGCGATCTGCCTCGTCGGGACTCAATGAATCCAGATTCGTAGAAGCGATGCTACACACAAAGCATACAGCCCGGCGGCCACATCATCGAAAACGATGCCCCAGCCGCGGGGCAGGCTTTCAAGCTGGCGGGCGGGATACGGCTTGGTGATGTCGAAGAGGCGAAAGAGAACGAGTGCGATGATGCCGTGGCGCCAGTCGAAGGGGCTGAAGAGCAGGGCGATCCACTGGCCGGCGACTTCGTCAATGACGACAAAGCCGGGGTCGTGGCGGCCGGACTCGCGCGCGGCGATGGTGGCGGCGGGGACGCCCAATGCGATGGAGACCACGATTCCGGCGAAGAGGGCGGCGAGTAGCGCGTGCGGCGTGGGATGAAGCAGGCCTGCGTACGCGGCCCAGAGGAGGATTGCGGCGATGGAGCCCCATGTGCCGGGGCCGGGCTTGCCGAAGCCAACCCCGAAGAAGGTGGCGACGGTCCAGGCCCATGCGGTCTTTTTCGGAAGATGCGGCGGTTGGCCGATGTCCGAGGTGCTAGTCGTCATGGGGGTCGCCGTGGCGATAAGGACCCAGGCCGCCTAGATCTTCGAGCACCTCGGGATCGACGATGGGCGAACTGATCTTGTAGACCCCTGAAGCCCATTTGCCGAGATCGATCTTGCGACAGCGGTCACTGCAAAAGGGGAAGTCTTCGTCGTCGAATCGAACCAATTCACTGCAGGTGGGGCAGCGGAGAACTTTGGCGGCTTTTTTCTTGGCGGGCATGGTTTTCGGATCGTTGAAAAGCTTCGGACAGATTATTCTCTCACCAGCAAGCGAAGGCCATTTTACGGCTCTAAAAGGACAGGGCGGGGTGTGAATTTGAAGTTGGATTTTTGCATGTGTTGGGTCAGGAAATCGGCGCAGGCGGTTTGAACAGTTTGCTTGAACGCGCGCTTCTCCTTGGTGCGGATCTTGTGGCCGCGCTTGACGTGGGCCAGGGGCTTGGCTTCGATGGGAACCGGAGTGCGGAAGAGACCGTCCGCGTTCGCTGTCAGACCAATGCCTATGAAAAACTCGTCGTAGGCTTGGCGGAACTCGACTGACGACTCGTCGGTGTAAGAGCTTTGCCGGGCGGCGGTGACGGCCACGATCTCTCCAATGTTGAAGGCGCTTGCGATGCCCTGGACGACAGCGAGAAGCAACGCGCCGGGAGCCACATCATGCAGGGTCTTAGTGGCCAGATGGACCTGCCGATAGGCGCCCTTCATGCCTTGAACACGGGAGATGAGCAGGACTTCATCCGCATTCGATTTCACGATGTGGCCGGGAACGAAAGTGAAAGATATGAGGAAAACAGCGCCGCCATCGACGTGCAGGGTCACGGAGAGTTCACCTTCTTTATCGAAGTCGCGAGAGAGGCCCACGGTGATGGCGAAACGATGCGGGTCGACGTGGATCTCGTGCAGCATGACTTCGCTGCGCAAGGCCTGGCGCAGCAGGCCATCAGGAAGCGCGGCGTGGAGACGGGTGTAGTGATGAAGAAAGCAGGAGGCGCGCTGCGGCGTGGTCAGGCCGCGCACAAGATAATCGTGGGTCAGATATTTGAAGCTGAATCGAGGGGTATTCCGCGCGGTCTCAGCAAGGGCCGGAAGCCTGAGAAGTTGCAGCACTTTGCGATGCGCGCCGATGTTGGTGAGTCCGCGCCATAACACGCCGGCGAGCAGGTCCGGCGACCATGTCTTGCGCTGCCTGGCGAGGGCAGAGAGGGGACCGAGAAACGTGTTGTTCGCGGTTGCAGCGTCTGGAGCATCCATAGCCATCTTTAGCGGAACCTCGGAGAGATGAGCCGGACTTTGGCACGTGCCCCAGAGTTGGCTGGAGACCCTCAGGCCGAAGGGATTCCTGCAAACAAGCGCCCAACTGAATGGTAATCGATTTACGGCGACGATCAAAGATTGGCGGCGAGTCCGGCCTTCGGCGTCTGACCCGATGGTAATCCAAACGGGATTACCTGGCCTTTGCGGACTAGAGCGGGCCGGAAAGGACGCGGGCGACGACATCGTACTCGTGCGCCTCGGAGATTTGGGCTTTGTAAAAGCGGCCGGGTTCCAACGCGGTGACTTCGGCGCCTAACTCGGCAAAGTCGTTGATGTAGACTTTGCCATCGATTTCGGGAGCGTGAAACTGGGTGCGGCCTTCCCAAAGCAGAGGCGTTTCATCGCTTTCTCCCTCCGCCAGAACGACCAATTCGCGGCCAATCCATTGCTGCTTGGCCTGGCGGGAGATGGTTTGCTGCAGCTTCATCAGCCGGCGCTTGCGCGCTTCGATGGTGCGCCTGGGCACCTGCGCGTCGAGCGAATATGCCTCGGACCCCTCTTCATGTGAATAGCCGAAGACGCCGAGCCAATCGAACTTCGCTGCGGAAATGAAGTCTTCCAAAATCTCCACGTCGCGCTGCGATTCGCCGGGAAAGCCGACGATGAAGCTGGTGCGCAAGGCGATGCCGGGAACGGCGGCGCGGACCTTGTCGAGCGTCTTGAGAAAAATGTCGGCGCCGGCTCCGCGCTTCATGGTCTTGAGAACCGCCGGAGACGCGTGCTGCAGCGGGACGTCGAGATACTTGCAGATGTTGTCATGGCGGGCGATGGTGTCGAGCAAGCGATTTGTGATGCGGTTGGGGTAGGCGTAGAGGAAGCGGAGCCAGCGCAGGCCCTCGATTTTGGCCAGGGCTTCGAGCAGCGTGGCGAGGCCGTCTTTGAGGCCCAGGTCTTCGCCGTAGCAGGTGGTGTCCTGGCCGATGAGGGTGATCTCTTCGACGCCGCGCGCGACCAGGTTTTGCGCCTCCGCAATTACCGACTCGAAGCGGCGAGAGCGAAACTTGCCGCGCAGGTTGGGGATAACGCAGAAGGTGCAGGGGTGGTCGCAGCCTTCGGCGATTTTTATATAGGCCGAGGATTTGGGAGTGGTCAGGAAGCGAGGGGTGGTTTCGTCATAGAGGTAAGTGGGCAGCAGGTGGGCTGCGCCTTGCCAGTCGTCGCGGCGGAAGCGACCCTGCTGCTCGCGGAGGTCGCCCTCGGGGCGGTACTTTGTGGCGGGATTTCCCTCGGGGGCTAAAGCCCCATTCCGATTAGCGGGTTCATCGTACGGGCTCAAGCCCGTACCCTTCAGGCTCGTACCCTTCGACTTCGTTGAATCACGATGCCCGGCTTTGTGGGTGGCGGCGCGGGATTCGAGGCCGGGGCGGACTTCGGCCGCCTGAGCGCTGCTCAGGATGTTGAAGGGCGATATGGATGCGACCGGCGCGGGGGATGACAGGCCGGCGGCGCCGAGGATTGCTTCGAGTTCGCCGGTGCCTACGACGGCGTCGACTTCGGGAATGCTCTTCATGATCTCGTCGCGGTAGCGCTCGACAAGGCAGCCGGCGACGATGAGTTTGCGCGCGGTTCCGGCGGTTTTGTGGCGGGCCATCTCGAGGATGGTGTCGACGGATTCCTGCTTGGCGGTGTCGATAAAGCTGCAGGTATTGACGACGAGGATTTCGGCTTGCTCGGGGTGCGCGGTGAGGCGTGCGCCGGCGCGGTCGAGCAGGCCCATCATGACCTCGGAATCGACGAGGTTCTTGGGGCAGCCTAACGAAATAAAGCCCACGGTGGGGGCCGTGGGTGCGGATGGTTTGCTCACTTATCTATTGTAGCGGGGATGGAATTTTGGTGCTGAGAATCCTGTGATCCCAGGTCTCAATCGCCAGACCTGGGATTCGGCGCTACAGGCGCAAAGACGCAGCAGGTCCTTCGGCTTCCTTCGCTAAGCTTCGGTCGCACAGGATGACGGCGCTGGTAGAAGAAGGAAAGACCCTCTGCGGCTACTTCTTGCCGGCCGGTTTGGGTGTAATTCCAGCAGCGGTGAGGATAGCTTTAGTGTCCGGAGCAAACTGGCCGTTGGGTTCCAGGTCCAAATATTTCTGGTAAGCCTCCAGACACCCTGGCGGAAGGATGAGCTTGTTCGTCTTGGGGTCGACTGTGGCTTGCGTGGTGAGCGCCTGCGCCTTGAAGTAGTAGTTGCGCGGCCGCGCGGGGTCGGCGGCGATGGCTTTGTTGGCGGCGTCGAGTTGAGCCGTGGCGTTGCCGGCCTGGAAGAGGAACACAGTCTCGTTGCCGTAATAAAAACCGGCCTGCGGAGGGTTAGCGGCGGCAGCTTTGTCGAAGGCGGCTTGCGCGTCGGGAACGCGGTTGGTCTTGATATAGACTTCGCCCAGGCTGCTGTAACTGATGCCTTCAATCTCCGGCTTGGTGTTGGCTTTGGGCTCGGCGGGCGCCGTCGAGATGGCTACGTGGGCCGCCGTGCCTTTTCCATCGGCATTGTAGAAGCCGCCGGAGGTAGGCTGCTTCTGGGCAGCTGTCCCGCCGCCGCTGAGCGCGGCTTTGAAGCTGGTCTCGGCTTCGTCGTACTTCTTCTGGCCAAGTTGCGCCAGGCCCAGTTCGATCCAGAGATAGGGCTGGTTGGGTTTGGCGGCGGTGTCTTTGCGCATCAAGGTTTCCGCGTCGGCGAAGCGCTTTTCCTGGTTGGCAGCGCGGGCAGTCTTCAGGTCGGCATTCTCGGCCTCGACGCTGAGGCTGCCGGCGGGTGCGGGCGCGGGTGCGGCAGAGTTCCCGCCGAGTGGGGGAAGGCCTGGTTGTTGAGCCGGAGGAGTTGGCATTGTCGGGCTGCCGAGTGGCGGAAGCTGTGCGAAAGCGGACGAGACGGCCAGGAATAGAACTGCCGTCAGTCCGATGAGACGAGGCTTCATTTCGTGCACTCCTCGAGGAGGAATTTCCTGCCGGAGCAAGGATACTCCAGCGAATCTGACGGGCGAAATGCGGGGGTAGTCAGGGCGCATCTGTTGGGCGGCATGGGGTGGTAAAATCAGTCAGTGCCGGGTCCTACGCGACGTAATCCCGCCAAACCCGCCAGGTCCGGAAGGAAGCAACGGTAACGGGCTAGTACGGGCGCAGTAGGTCACCCGGTACTTTTTTGCGGCCATGCATGTCCAAGGCCGCTAAACCCGGCGGGGTGAAGGGTACGGGCTTTAGCCCGTACATCAGCGGCTGTTTGATTTTTTGGGGCTTCAGCCCCTGGGGGTTCCCGCCGGCTTTGAAAAGCTCCCTCAGCGGCTAAAGCCGAGAACTAAACCGACTCTTAACGGACGGGCTGAAGCCCGTCCCCTTCAGCTTGGAGAAGTCCATTGAGCCTTACCGTTCGTCCCGTGGTGGGCCGACGCGCCAAGATCACAGCGCTCGGCACCTACGTTCCTCCCGATGTGCTGACCAACAAAGACCTTGAAAAGATGGTGGAGACCAACGACCAGTGGATCATGGATCGCACCGGGATTCGTGAGCGGCATGTGCTGGCCAAGGGGCTGGGGGTGAGCGACATGTGCGTGGAGGCAGCGAAGAAGTGCCTGGTCGCGCGCGGCGGCACTGCTGGGCCAATGCCGGCGAGCGAGGTCGAGTGCATCATCGTCGGCACGGTCACGCCGGACATGATGTTCCCTTCGACGGCTTGCCTGGTGCAGGACAAGATTGGAGCCAAAGGCGCCTGGGGCTTTGATGTTTCCGCGGGCTGCTCGGGATTTGTTTTTGCGCTGCAGGCGGGTGTGAAGCTGGTGGAAAGTGGAGCGCACAAGAAAGTGCTCGTGATCGGCGCGGACGCCAACACGCGGATGACTGATTACACCGACCGAACGACTTGCGTGCTCTTCGGCGACGGCAGCGGCGCGGTCTTGATTGAGCCGGCGGAAGAGGGCGAGATCGGGTTCATTGATTTTGTGCACGAGATTGACGGGTCGGGCGGCGTGGCGCTG
Source organism: Occallatibacter sp. (assembly GCA_049513795.1). GTDB lineage: Bacteria > Acidobacteriota > Terriglobia > Terriglobales > Acidobacteriaceae > Telmatobacter. Next base: position 9,569 of record JBEKVS010000225.1, read on the forward strand.
AACCTGAAGGGTGGCGGAAGCTTGAATCCCTCGACGCACGAGACCGTCGATAAAAAAATGCATTACATCTATCAGGATGGGCCGGCGGTTTA
>JBEKVS010000226.1:0-9622 GCA_049513795.1 Occallatibacter sp.
GATCGGAATGCCTGTGCCATACTGTCATTACTTTCGCCGCTCAGGGAGGTTCACGGCAAGTTGGCGGATTCCCATTCACCCAATCCCGAGTTCCTGCGCCGCGCCATCGCGCTGGCCGTCCACAACGTGGAAGTCGGCGGAGGCGGTCCCTTTGCCGCGGTCATCGTGCGTCACGGCAAAATCGTCGGCGAGGGCGTCAACACGGTAACGGCGAGCAACGATCCCACCGCGCATGGCGAGGTCAATGCCATTCGTGCAGCGTGCATGGCTCTGGGAATATTCAGCCTGGCCGGCTGCGAGCTTTACACCAGTTGCCAGCCTTGCCCCATGTGCCTGGCTGCCTGCTACTGGGCGCGCCTGGACGCCGTCTACTACGGGGCAAGCGCCGCCGACGCCGCCCGCGCCGGCTTCGACGATGCATTTCTTTACGACGAATTCCGCAAGGATCAGCAAGCCCGCTCGCTTCCGGCTCAGCAATTGCTTGCCGCGGAAGCATGGGCCAGCTTTGCCGCCTGGATCGCCTCACCCGGCAAAATTGCGTATTAGCTCAAGCGGCATGAAACGCCGCACGGGGATTCACATAAGCTTGGTGCGCGACGGAGCCGGCACCAGGCTTCTTGCCGGTTGGGCGAACGTGGGCTTCGACGCGTTGTGTCCCGGAAATTGATCCTCCAGCACACATTGCAGAAGGGATCTGTTCACCCGAATGTGGCCGTTGTACTCGATGTAGCCGAGCTTTCTGAAGCGATTCATGAAGAAGCTCACCCGCGACCGCGTGGTGCCAATCATCTCCGCAAGCGTCTCCTGCGTCACCGGCGGAATGAAGGTCTCGGGCTCGCCCGGTTGACCGAAGTCCGCCATTAACAGCAAGATACGTGCCAATCGCCGTTCGCTGGAATTGAAGAGCTGGTCGATCAGGTCGGCCTGCGCGCGCATGCCCCTGAGCAGCATGAAGTGCAGAAAGACCGCAGAAAAAGCCTGCTCTTCATGCAATGTGCGCAGCATCTGCGCCCGGTCAATCTTCAGCGCGATGCAAGCTACCAGCGCCGAAGCCGAGGCCACGCGGGTGGTTCCGGGAGCAGTCAGCGACTCCTCGCCGATGAAGTCCCCGGCAGCCAGCAATGTGATCGTCGCTTCCTTTCCCCGCTTCGAGACCACGGTCAGCTTGGCCCGGCCAACCTGGAGATAAAAGACCGCGTCGGCCGGCGCTCCCTGAGAAAAGAAAGCGTGCTTTGCCCGAATCCGAACGATCTTTCGTCCTTCACCCTCGCTCTGAAGGTATTCGGCTACATTAAAGGGCTTCTTCGTTCCAATTTCCATGGCGGTTCCTCTTCCTGACGCGCCCGCGCCGGCGTTTCAATGCAGGCAGCGGCCCAGTGCCGCCGGAAGAACCGTCGGTCTTCCCCAGGGAGGTCTATCATCCCACACCAGCCAGCATGTCACGCATAACCTCATAAAGATGAGCATTCCGGCTCGGTATCCGCATTGAATCCCAGGAAAGAGAAGCGATACAACTGCGGGTGACTTGCTGGATCGCCAAACACATCCCGGAAATCGCGCCAAGGCACCAAGAGCGCCGATCCAGTCTCTCCCGATCACAACCTGCGTTCCAACCTGGGAAATCGACGTTGCTTTAAACCGGGTGGGCGATGTTTTCGCGACTGAAGACAAACCAGCCTTCATACCATGAATGCAGCTTGCCCAGTCCGCGCCTGCATGCAGTCTGTTGCGTACGCCTGGGTCTATCCATCCTCTGCGGGGCTGCGTCAATGCGCATACCTGAACCATCGTCGCGCATGAAGGTCTCCGCGGTGCTCACTCGTGGACGATCTGGTATTCCATCGCTCAATATGGCGAATCATGGCGCAAGTCCGCTCAAGCTGCGCGGCAGAGTCATGGATAGCCATCCGCGAAGCTGGGGGTGGGGCGCGGTTGCTTTGTATGCCGCCACATCATTGACGCCGATGACGGCTCGCGCCAGCGTTTGTATCTCGCTGGGCGGCAACTTTTGCTCCCAGGCAGTCAACACCACATCGGGCGCGCAAAACGTTACGGTCACCGCCACGGTTGCAGGCACCGTGAGCACCGTGCAGGTGCTCACCTTGGGTGTCAGCGGGCTCGACTTTGCTCCCGGCGCCGGTGCCATGACCTGCACCGCCGCAACCCTGGCTCTCGATGCAACCTGTACGGAATCAGTGACCTTTTCGCCTGCATATCCGGGCGTGCGCGTGGGCGCGGTGGTGCTCCTCGACAGCGGCAACAATGTATTGGGAACCGCTTACCTTGAAGGAATCGGGACCGCCGGGCTTGGCGTTCTGCTCGCCGGCAACGTGCTTCCGGTGGCCGGCGATGGGGTGTTCGAAGGACCCGTGCTGGATGGATCTCCGGCCACATCGGCCTCGCTCAACCACCCCTCCAGCGTCGCTCTCGATGGCGCGGGCAACATGTACATCGCTGACCGGTACCACAACCGCATCCGCAAAGTGACTGCTTCCACAGGCCTCATCTCCACGCTGGCCGGCAATGGGGTCGCCGATTACACCGGGGACGGGTTGGTGTCGACGAGCGCCGGCGTCAGCTTGAATGCGCCATGGGGCGTGGCCCTCGACAGCGCGGGCAACGTCTACATCGCCGACACTCTGAATAACGTGGTGCGAGAGATCGATGCCTCGACCGGCGTCATAACCACGATTGCCGGAACCGGTGCGTCGGGAAGCAGTGGTGACACCGGACCGGCAATCGCCGCCACGCTCAATCAGCCGCAGGGGGTTTCCGTCGACACCAGCGGAGCCCTCTACATTGCCGACACATCCAACCACCGCATCCGCATGGTGAGTGCAGCCGGCATCATTACCACTGTTGCGGGCGACGGCACCGCAGGGCACACCGGTGATACCGGACAAGCGGCCAGCGCCGAACTCAACCTTCCCTTTGCCGTCGCGTGGGATGGCGCCGGGAACATGTACATCCCCGATTCGGGAAACAATGTGGTACGGGTCGTGAATCCTGCGGGCCTAATTGACACCTATGCGGGCACTGGTGCAGCCGGCTACACGGGTGACAATGGCCTGGCCACATTAGCCACGCTCTTCTCGCCGTCCGGGGTGGCCACCGACGCGGCCGGGAACGTGTATATCGCCGACACGCAGAACGCCAGCATCCGCAAGGTCAACGCGTCCACCGGCTTCATCTCCACGCTCGCTGCGAACAACGTGGGTGTCTATCTCTACAATGGCGGCGGCCCCTACGCCACCAGCATCTACGGACCGCTGGGGCTGGTTCTGGATGGCGACGGCAATGTCTACTTTGCCGACTCTCTGAACATGCGCATCCGGGAGATTCAGAGCAGCCTGGCCGTGCTCAATTTCACCGCAATCCCTGTTCGCCAGGGGAGCCAATCCACGCCGCTTTACCAGGCTCTCGAAAACGACGGCAACGCACCCCTTGACCTGGCCTCCATCACCGCCCAAAGTAACGCCGCATTATTCCCGGCCAATTCAACTTGCTCTCTCAATGCGCCATTTCTCGCCGTAGACGGCGACTGCCAGATCGGCGTGATCTTTGCTCCCACCGCAGCGGGCAATCCGCTCTTCGGCAACGTCCAAGTGGCCGACGCTGCTGTGAATTCGCCGCTGGATATCGAACTGGCTGGCGATGCAACCCTGGTGACCTCGACGACCACCGGCCTGGAGTCGAACCCCAACCCCTCCGGATACGAATCAGGTGTCGGCTTCACTGCGACGGTGTCGACCGGTGCGGGTACCGGCAGCCTCACCGGAACGGTCAGCTTCTTCGACGGCACAACCGCTCTGGCGACCAAAATCCCGGTAGGTACTTCATCGAGTCTCGGCAGCACCACATCGGCGGAAGCCTACTTCACCACCGGCGCATTGGTCGTTGGGTCGCACTCCATCACGGCTGCTTACATCAACACTCTCGATCCAACTCACTTCGAAAGCACCTCCGCCGTCCTGACGCAGATCGTGCTTGAGGGCACCAGCACCGTGCTGACGTTGAGCGCCAATCCCTCCCTGGTCGGCCAGAGCATCACGCTCATCGCAACCGTCGCGGCCGCGGCAAACGGCGGCATATTGCCCGTGGGGTCGGTCACCTTCAACGACGGTTCAGCGATTCTTTGCACCGTCACCCTGAGCGCCGGAGGCGTCGCCGCCTGCACCACGGCCTCTCTCTCCGTTGGACTGCATTCGCTGGTCGCAACCTATAATGGCGACCCCGCCAACCTGGTTGCGGGCAGCATATCCAGCACCATAAGGCAAGATGTGCGCGAGCCATCCGTCGCCGTGCTGACCTCGGCTCCCAACCCCTCGCAGTATGGATCGCCGGTGGGGTTTACCGTAGCGATCACGTCGAACTCTGCCGTGACTCCGACAGGCATGCTGAGCATCTTCGACGGAGGGCTGCAGATCGGAACAGCGACTCTAGCCGGCGCAACGGGTGCAGGAACTTACAGCACATCCACGCTCGCCGTGGGCCTGCACACGATCACCGCCGCTTACCAAGGCGATACGAATAACGCTTCCGCAACGTCTGCGCCCCTTGCCCAGATCGTCACCCAGGCGCAGACCGCAACTTCGGTTGTCGCGACGCCGAGCCCCGCCGTTGCCGGCGTGCCGCCCGCCATCTCGGCGACCGTGAGAGCGACACAAGGCACGGCGATCCCCGCAGGCAGCGTCCTCTTCACGGACACATTCGACGGTGTGGCTGTCAATCTGGGCAGCGCGTCGCTCGGACCGGGTGGAGCTGCCTTCATCGCCCCAACGCTGGCTGTCGGGACTCACTCCATCGTTGCTGCCTACGCGGGAAGCGTCGACTACGGCCCCAGCGCATCCGCTCCGCTGGCGGTTGCGGTGCAACTTGCTACTACCGCAACCGTTGTCACATCCACACCCAACCCGTCCATAGTGCAATCCGCAATCACCTTCTCCGCCGTGGTCAACGGCAACGGCGGAATCCCGACCGGCGGCACAGTCTCGTTCACCGCCGACGGCACATCCATCGGCGCCTCTTCATTAAGCGCCGCGGGCGATGCCAGTTTGGCGTACTCCAAACTCTCGCCTGGGACCCACTCCATCGCTGCGACTTATTCCGGGGACGGGAACGACCATGCCAGTACGTCCCCGGCAATCAGCCAGGTTGTAAGCACCATTCCAACCGTGACATCTCTTGGCGCTTCCACCACCACCGGCGCAAATGCCGAGGTCATTCTGCTGGCCAGCGTCGCCGGCTTCTCTGGCCCTGAGCCCACCGGTACAGTCACATTTACTGTGGGCACCACGACTCTGGGTTCCGCTGCGCTCAACTCGAACGGCGTCGCAACGCTCAGGCCCGATCTGTCGCTTGGAACCTACAGCATTGTCGCCTCCTATCCAGGGGACGCGCTGCATTCCTCATCGCAATCGCAGCCTGTGACCGTTGCCGGCGCCGCCACGTCCTTCAATATCACCGTGACACCCTCGAGCGTAACCATGGCAACCTCGCAAAACGCGACGGTGAACGTAACCGTGGTCTCGTTCGACAACTTCTCCGACGCCATCGGGCTGGGATGCGGGTCGCTTCCCACGGGAGTAACCTGCCATTTCCCGTCCGCGTCGGTCACGCTGAAAGCCAACGGCACGCAGACGATTCAACTCACCATCGACACCAACAACCCGCTTACCGGCGGGTCCTCTTCCGCGAGCAGATTCACCTCGAATCCAAGATATTTGCTCGCGGGTCTGTGCCTGCCTCCGGGTCTGTTTTGCTGTTGCCTGATTCTTGGTTTTCGCAAGAAGCACTGGGAGTGTCATATGGCCCCGCTACTGGCGTCTCTGGCCGTTTGTGTCCTCTTGGTGACCGGCTGCACCTCCTTTAAGCAAGCCAGCGCAACGCCCGGCACCTATGTCATCCAGGTCAACGGCACCGGCGTCAACAGCGACCTTAGCCACTTTTCGAATGTGACGCTCAACATCACCAAGTAGCGCTCTTGAGCGCACCGCCGCGGGTGAAAAAATGAACAGCTTCGCTGAACGCAGACGAGCTGGCGCGAAGCTTGGCGTCTGGATTTTTGGGGCGATTCTTTTTTCAGCCTGCCTCATGCTGCGGCCTGCGGCTCTTGCGCAGGTGGAGCCCGCGGGAGAAGCCAGGGTCTTCAGCGTCTTCGCCGGCGGAGCCACGTCGGGCTTCACCCTGCAATATGGTCAGCGAAAGATGCTCGGCGTTTCCGCGGTGGTAGACGTCGATGCCAGTCGAGCGCTTGGCCTTGAAGGCGAGGCGCGGTGGCTGATCTTCGACCAGTCCGCGCAAGTGAATGCGACAACCTGGCTGGCCGGTCCGCGCTATCGCAGCAGAATCGGAAGGTTCGAGATCTACGCCAAAGGGCTGGCCGGGATTGGCCAATTCAACTTCCCTTACAACGATGCCTATGGCCGCTACCTGGTGATCGCGCCGGGCGGTGGAGTCGACCTCGCCTTGTCCAATCGTCTCCGTCTCCGGCTCGTCGATTGCGAATATCAGTTCTGGCCGCGGTTCACCTTTGGCGCGATGACTTCCTATGGCCTCAGCGCAGGCGTACGCATGCGCATCTTCTGAAACCTCTGCGTCTTCTAAAGCGGTGAATGATCTGCCATCCAGGAGCCGGTCTCAAGGACCCTCGAATTCCAGACGAAAAAAGTTACGCCCTGCCGCAGCTCACTTGCCCGAACTGTCGGAGTTGTGAATGAAACATTCATGAATAGCGTCGACCGGCGCGTTGGGCCACTTCGACCGGAGCAAATCGTCTTCGCTCAACTCATGAAGGCCAAACTCGATCGAACCATCCGCATGCACCGTTCCCTGCAGATAGCCGTAGATGTTCGTCTTCGATGCTGGGTCGGCTGTCTTGGGCAGCTGATAGCGGTGAGCCCCGGCGCTGCCGATGATTGTGCCCGGCAACACGTGGTTGGTGTGCTGCTTCCAGTAAGGCGAGTTGAAGATGTTGGGCGAATAATAGTGCGAGTGGCTGGCCAGGACATACACATGCTTGCCCGCCGCCTCGGCGTCGAAAAGCCAGGTGTAAACCAGCTCCCCTGTTCGCATTCCCAGATCCCAGTCGTCCATCCCGTGATCGGAGCTGCTGGAGTGCGGCAGTGCCTCATGCATGCCCACGACCACGGTGCGGATGCCTGAGTTGGCCGCCAGGTCGTGGTCGATCACCGACCGAAGCCAGCGCAGCTGATCGTCTGAAAACTCCTCGTGGCTGGCGTTGTCCAGGGTGATGAAATCGACTCCGTCGCGGTTCCAGTGATACCAGGGCTGCCCATCGTCCGCGCTGTCTCCGTCTGTCTTGCGCTGTGCCTCAATCTCCGGTCGATGCAGAAAGCTGGAGAACTTTGCCATGTAGCCCTCGCGCGTCATGGGCTTCACGTTCTCGTGATTGCCCCGGCCCAGGAACACGGGGAATGAGCCAAACGACGCCATCTGGTGTTCCACAAAGTCGTCCCAGGCGCGCTGCTGATAGTCGCTCTTCGAGAGCTCGGTCCCTGCCGGCAACATGGCAACCAGGTCCTGATCGCGGTCTGAGATCCAGCGAAAGTCGCCCAGGTGCCAATAGAATGCGTCGCTCTCCGCCTTCACCTTGGCGGCGATCGCCGGCATCACAAAGTCGCCGCAGTTGCGGCTGTCGCCGCTTACCGCAAACGTCCACGAGGGAGATGGAGATTGAGCGGTGGTAAATCCAGTGGAAACAGTGGCCAGAGTAACGAGGAGAAAGCGCAAACGCTGCCGGAACATGCATAAAGCATAACGCGGCCTGTACAGTTGCCGGATGAAAAGCAACAGCCCTGGCGCAGCTGGAATTGTGTGCCGCGTGTCTCTTTTCGAGTAAGAAAGCCGCTTCGGTGCGCGCCTCCCGTTAATGGGAGCCGCGCCAGGCAAATCATTTGTTCGGAGTTGCAAGGGTATTCTGGGCTGAACCGGTTGCGGCTTTCGGCTCTGTCTTTTCCACCGGCGCAGCAGCCGGCGCGGCCAATCCCGGTACGGCCTGCGCCCCTGAATCCCTGACCAGTGTCACGGGCAGGATGAGCGTTTGCACAGTCGCCGGGTCGTCGCGCAGGCGCAAATAAAGCAATCCGCCTGCCGGGCGCGGCACTGTGAGCTGGATGCCGGTAAAGTCCGGCGGCACGTCGGTACCGTTGCTGAAATCAGAAGTTGCTGCTACCGAACTGGCCAGAAAAAGATTCGCACCAGTGAGCGTGCAGGGCTTGGCAACTGAACGCGGACAGCGCAGCTCTTTGAAGCCGGGAATGCGCACCAGCGTTCCCAGCGGCAGCCAATCCCCGGTCACTCCTGCGGCCGACATTGCTCGCACCTGCACCGGACCGAACGCGGATGCGCCGAAGCGGGCCAACGGCCCCAGTGAGACCATGGCCGTCTTCGAGTCTTCGAGCATCAAGCCGTCTGAGAGCGAAAGAAGGGTGTGAAAGCTGCCGTCCACCGCCGCCAGTTCCACCTTCTCATCGCGTGGAAAATCAGCGGGAACCCGGGACTTGAGGAAGAAAACCAGGCGCCCATCGACAGGCAGATCGTCCGCGCTTGCCAGATGCACGGGCGAGGGGGCGGCGGAAGGGTCGTCCTGAACGCCCTTGTTGAGCAAGGTAATCTGCGGCCGCGGAGGCTCGACCGTCACCGGCACCTTCAACTGGCGGCCATCCTGCAGCTGCACTTTGGCTTCGTAGGCTTTGCCTGGTTCCATGCCTGCGGTTGAGCCGTCCGTGCTCATCGTCAACCGGTCGAAATCGTCCACCCGGCTCAGTTTTGCCGGCTTCAGCACGATATCGCCAAGCTCGGCCTTCGCCACTTCGTCCAGCCGGTTGCCGCGCAGCGATGCCGACTGGTCGCCGGCATTCAGAGTCAGCCGGTCAAGCGAAGCGGCCTCCGCATAAGCTGTCAAGGGCAGCTTGTCGGGCTTCGCGAGTCCATACTGATAGACCTCGAGCGTCAGCGGTCCAGGGTTCGCCTCCTTCAGGGGAACGGCAATCTCCAACGTCTCTGCCTTGGAAGATTTCCACGTCAGCTTGATCGGGCTGTGTGTGCCCACCTGTTCATCGACGTGATCGACACAAACGGTACTGTCATCATCCAGATGCAGGGTGTCTTCGCGGCCCACCACCAGAGCAGACAACTGGCCAGGCGCCAGGGTCCACTTGCCCGATTGAGCAACCTGCAAAAGGAAATGCGGTCCCTCCCAATCGACGAAGCCCCATTTGCCGTGAAGCACGGCCGTCAGCGCCCCGCGCGGCAACGGCGGTGGAGGGCTCACCAGCACCAGCCCTCCAGCGGAAGCATCGGCTTTGACGGGCAGCTCCAGGGATGTCGTTTTTCCGCTGCTCTGGCTTTCCACCCGCAGGCTCAGGTTGTAAGCCAGTTGCGTCGAAAACACCACCGGTGCGCCCTCTGCCGACAAAACCAGGCCAGGCTTCTCCGCGCAATATTCCGCTTCTGGATTCACAGGATGAAGCGGCGGCGGTTTGGGTGCCGAGATGGGAGGCAGCGCCACCACCACCACCGATTTAGGATCGCGAAACGACGGCGGCACATTCAGGCGCAGGTTGAGGGTATCTTCCGTGGGCAGCGCCAGCGCCGGAAT
>JBEKVS010000227.1:0-9599 GCA_049513795.1 Occallatibacter sp.
ACATGGTTGAAACGACACGGGGAAAGCCGCTTCTCCCTCCTGACGATCTCAGTCGGGCGCTAAGGTTCGCACAGGTGGATGGGGGAACAGCTCAACATATCGGTCTGGCCGGAGATACCTACTCCAATCCCCCTAATTTCCCATAGCGCACAGAAGAGCAGATAAGCCCTTGCAATGCCGAAGCGGCGAATAAGTGAAGCTATGAGAACGCCCGCAGGTCCTAAATGACGATGGCTCTCACCGCCTGATCCATCGCTGACCGGAACTCGAGAGATAGGTCCGTGAGGTTACGGTCCACGGCGAATGCCAAGGGATCGAAGGGTACTTGGAGTTACTCATAGCGGCTCGGTTGCTGTCGTTCATGGGACCAATGTCCACATCCCAATTGTTGAGCGCGTATACTAAAGGTCATGACTAACTTCTTCAAATTCAAGGCTAGCATCGGCACGTTCTATATTGCGGAACATGAACATAAGGGTTGCGTCGCTGCCCTCTTTGAGAATGATGCTCTGGGTTTTTATTCAAACCCGCAGAAAGCTGCAGAAGCACTGGCAAAGGGAATAGCTTTGATTGGTGTATTTAAAGGATTTGAAACAGCCAATCTGGGTATACCGGCCGACGTTTGGGCGTGGACATGTTGCGCTGCGCTTGGCGGTGCGGCGTGAAATCCTGCCCTGCCAAAGGCGTCCTCAGGCCTGCTCCACTCCTACGGGCAACGGCATGACTGAAGAATCAACGATCGCGACGAAGACTCCCCCCATGTGGCCCCAGGAGCAGTCCAGCGTGGCCTCGGTGATGGGGCTGGCTGTAGGAAATAAACGCCCACGCAGAGGTTTTCCCCGTCGCTGAAATTGAAAGTCGCAAGGTGCGCACCAGTGACGGAGCTATGCGGCAAGAGGATCATGGAAGCTGAACCAGTAGAAGCGTCGCCAGCAAAACATGCAGCGGACTGGCCGGAGCGCAAACATGGCGAGCAAGCCATCAAATGATCTCAGTTCGGCCGGCTTGAATTTGAGCGAGTTGCAGCGTGGGCATTCGCGTCGAAGCCACACAAAATGCGGCACCCAATTTGGCCATGTCCTGTTTGAAAAGTTCATCCTCTTCGACTCCTAACGGCCCGCAACAAGGTCACGCTGTTGTATGCTTCCCTCCGACGCACTTGAGTTCACGTCGAGCCAAGCGAGCGAAGCGCGTATGCTGCCCGTAGCCAGAGCCATCGATGAATCTGCTGCGCCGTAATAAAGGTTGATCGTGTCTCCGTCATCGCCGATCGTCTGACCACATGGAAATACGACATCCTTGACGTCTCCGTTGCGCTCACACGCGGCCTCAGGGCCGAACATCCATGAGTCTCCACGTTGCAAACAAATCTCCGGATGATCGAGGTCAAACAGTGCCAGGCCGAGACGGTAGATGCTTCCCGAGGCCGTTTGACGCACGCCGTGATAGATGGTCAGCCAACCCCTCGCTGTCTCGATGGGTGGTGAACAGAGACCAATCTTGTTTGCATCCCACCATCCGCCGCGGCGCGCCTCAAGCATGATCTTATGGCCGCCCCAATGACGCAGATCGGGCGAGTAGGAGATCCACATGTGTGCACCAAGCGTCGTTACCGGCCTGTGAATCAGCGCCCAGAGCCCACCGATTTTCCTTGGCAGCAATGCCGCGTCTTTGTCCTCCGGCTGGGCGATGACGCCATACCGTTCAAAAGTCTTGAAGTCTTTAGTGAGCGCCAGTGAGACACCAGGACCGCCGCGTGCAAATGACGTGTACGCGATGGCATATTGTTCAAGTTCCGGGACGAATGTGATGCGCGGATCTTCAATGCCCCAAAGCTCCTCAGGATAATCGCGAGGGTTAGCTGGCAAGGTCGGTTGCGCATCGATGCGCCAGTTATCGACCCCATTCGCGGACCTGGCAGCGCACAAGTGGGACAGGCCTCGCCGGTCTTCAACGCGGCAGAGCAGCAGCGTGTCGCCGTCGGCCAGCTTTGCGACGCCGGCGTTAAAGACACTGTTGATTGGGTAAGGCCAGTTGTTCTGCGTAAGAATCGGATTAGCTGAACAGCGGGTAAACAGAGGCAACCCTGTACGCGTCTCCACATGCGATTCAGAGGAGCCGCAGTCAGTCGTTACAACCAGCGAACCATTGGAATTCAAGTAGATGAGCTCATTTCGAGATGCAGTTCCCGTGCGTTTGTCACCTTGGCCTCGTGCAATTCGAGCCAGGCCATCAGGAACGAAAGCGTTGACTCCGCTCCCTGGTTCTCGTTGATGCGGTCGGGATGAAGGCCATCTCTGCAACCGCCCGTCGTCGCGTCATAGAGCGGCGCCTGCAAGTCGTTCTTGCCAAGAAACCATCGGAACACTCGCTGCGCCTCCTCAAACCATAGACCTTCTTCGGTAAGCCTGTATACCTCAAGGCAGGCAGAAATGGTTGCGCAGGCTTCCACGGGCTGCTGATCGAAGCGCGCCTTTTCATTTCCTTCGACAAAAAAGCCATTGGATCCGATAGGCACAAAGATCTCCGCATCGTCACGGTGCTGCTCGGCGACAAGCCATTTGAGAGAATCCATTCCAGCTTCGATCATGCGCTGATTGTTGCTGCGCCATCCAGCCAGAATCAATGCCTGCGATAGCCGTGCGTTCGCATAGGAAAGGCTCTTTTCGAACCAACGCCATGCCGGGGTGTGAGTGCGCTCATAAATATCGAGGAGCCGATTTGCAAGCGCATTGCGGGCTCCCTGGATGGCTCGGTCGCCGGGGAACCAATCGAGATACGCTTGCATGCCCAGAATGCAATACGCCCATGCGCGCGGGCTGGTGAATGTGAGCGCTGCCGGGACCGCGGCTTCAAAGAGCCGTCCGGCCGCTCCTCGCAAACCCGCATTGCGTGAGTGGCCTAATACGTTCCCCAGGGACCACAAGGCGCGTCCATGACTATCATCTGAACCAATGTCCTCAAGCCATCTGCGGTCATAACTGAGAAAGTTTCTGAACCTTCCCGTATCGTGGTTGAACGCAAGCCACAAAAACGCCAGATATCGATGAGAGAGATTTGTAAATGACTGCCCGGTTTCGTTAGCCGGTAACTCATCCAGGAGAGTTGACACGATCAGCGCACGCGCATTGTCGTCGGTCGTATAACCCTCGCTTGAATTCGGCGTTGAGAAAACTGCATGCTGAAGAATGCCCGTGCCGTCCGTTAGCCTCAGCATTTGATCCGTGTTCAATGCGGGCAGGTAATCGATCGCGTCCATGGCTGGGTCATCCTTGTGCGCTGCCCGTGGATGCTGGGTACGCTCGAAGCGCGCACGCTGGAAGCTGGCCATATACTTTTGCGCGGTCTTCGACCAGATCGTCTCGCGCGAATGCAGATAGGCGCGCTTGCGCATTGCGTGCCGTTCCCCAACGTTGTCAAGGAGCCGGAGCACCGCTTCTGCAATTGCGGCGGGATCTTCGAAGGGAACGATCACGCCTCTGTTGTCCGCCAACAACTCTTTCGCGTGCCAATAGGGCGTGGAGATGATTGCTTTCCCTGCGCCAAGTGCGATTGCAAGAGTCCCGGATACGATCTGCGCCTCTTGCCGATAAGGCGTAATGTAGATGTCCGCAGCGCCCACATGCTCAACCAATTCCTCTGCGCTGACAAACCGATTCACAAAGATCAGATTCGATGAAACTCCAAGCTCTTCGGCCAGGGCCAGCAGTTCTTCACGATATCTCTCGCCGTCGCGCCGGCGGATATGCGGATGCGTCACCCCTGAGACGATGTAGACCACATTCGGGTGCCTCGCCAGAATGCCCGGTAGCGCTCGAATCACGTTCTCAATTCCCTTGTTCGGCGACAGCAATCCGAAAGTGAGCAAGACGGACTTGCCTTCCGTACCAAACTGGTCTTTGAAGTAGTTGGGATCCATGAACTGAAAATCGGGCACGCCGTGCGGGATAATATCGATCTTTCCGCTTGGAATTGAGTACACCTCGCGGAGAAATTGCGCAGCCTGCTCGCTCATGACGATCAGCCGATCGGAGAGACGCGCTACCTCCTCCAGCACTCTGCGTTGATTTTCATCCGGATCGCGCAGAACGGTGTGGAGCGTGGTCACCACAGGCATATTTAATTTGCGTAACAGAGTTAGTATGTGCTGGCCGGCAACGCCGCCATAGATTCCGTATTCATGCTGCACGCAGACCAGATCGTTTCCATTGAAATTGAGAAACTCGGCGGCTCGCTCATACGAGGCGAGATCTTCCTGCTCGAGTTCCAGGCGCACTTGATTGGGATAGTCATAGGCCGATTCTGGATCATTCACTGGAATTGCAAAGAGCCGGCCGCTGCCAAAATCTGCCGCCACGGCGTTGCATAAGTCAGTTGTAAAAGTGGCAATGCCGCACTGGCGCGGTAAGTAATTCCCTACGAAAGCAATCCGTGTTGGTAAAGGCAAGCCGCAACACGTTGGCACAATCTGACGAAGAGCCAGCGATGAAGTGCGCTCAGGCGAATCAATAGGATACCGTTCCTGGGTAAGAGACATGCTGCCTGCTTTCGCTTGCAATTGACTCGTCCAAATGTATGGAAGAGAGCTCTCAAAGACACGACGGGCCAATCACGTCCTAGCGGTATGGGTGCGCGTGGCTTTCCCCTTCAGTTGTTGTATTCCGGGGAATGCCAATTGCATCGCAGGATGCATCGAACTCCCACTTCGTCGACTCGTGCCAATACGGCTGGCACTCAGGCGGCGATACCCACCAAGGGACGGAGGACTGAGAGAGACGCATGTCCGATGACCTGTATTAGCTCAGGGCTAAGGATGCGGATGGCCGTCTCTCTTCTCAGTGTTTATTCTTGCAAGCCGAAGTACGGGGTGACTGAGCAACAGTGCTCACCCGGTACACAAGACGTCCGCGTGACCCCGGCTTGCCTGCCATCCCCCTCGGGAATCTTCACCGGCAGCACCTGTGGTCATCTGGTTGGCAGCACAACTGGTCTCAGAGGTGCTAGTCGCTAGGCTCTTTCGCTGGTGGTTCGTCGCCTGGTGGGATCTCTTTAACGAATCGTTCTGCCTCAAACCCTTCAGCAATTTCAAAGCGTTCCACATGAGGTTGGAAACGCACGCCACCTGCACGTAACCGACACGGCTCTTGAGGATGAGCCCCACAGGTAGGGCAAGAGAAATCTTGCGGTTTGAAGGGCTCTGCCATCGGCTCTAGGTGTAGCAGACCCTGACCGGGTTGGCAACATAAGAGAGACCCCAGTCACGGGAAAGCTCGATAGTGGAGGCATAAAAATGCCCTGGCATCGCAACAGATGGACGGCAGGGCGAGATGCGTCAATCTGTGATTTCCAATAATAACCTGATCTGACCATCTTGGGTCTCACGGCTGTTTGGGAGTGCCAAAGGGTAATAATCCTGTGAACGACACCTCTCTGGCCGTGGCTCACAGTATCCGAGACCAGCCTTCCAGGCTATACCTCTCCCAGAGCTGGCGGCAGGTCGGCGGCCAACTCCAGCAGTTCTGTTGGCTGGACAGGCTTCGCCAACACATCGAACGAATGGCCTGCGTGCTCGGCTGAATCCAAGAGATCGGCAGTGTCGACATATCCCGAGAATAGAGACAATTTACAAGCTGGGTACTCTGCCCGCAGTCTAATCGCCAAGTCGATACCGCTCATCCCTGGCAGCTTTACGTCGATGACTGCCAAGTGCGGCACCCATTGCGGAATCAATTCAAGAGCCTCCTCCGCAGAGTAAACGGCTCGACTGCTGAAACCCGCGTTGGCAAATATTGCCGCAGTGGTGCCGGCGACGATTCGCTCGTCGTCAACGACTAGAACTCTCTTTTCTCTGCGTGAAGCCAACGGCCAAAGTCTCCCACCCCCGTCCGTGATTGGATGACGATCTCGGGGAGAACGGATGTATCGGTCAACTCAGTTTTTGCCAGCTGAGATGATGCGGACCTCCTGTGTGCCAAAGGGTACCAGTCCTGAGATCAGCACCCCTGGCCGTGGCTCACTGGGTAAGAGGTGTCTTCTAGGAATCATTTTCCTCATGACGATCCACAGAATTTCCACTCTTGTACATTCGCTTTATGTTCGCCTATACTCGGCCCATGACCTTCGGCTTCCCCAGCATCGAGCGCAGACAGTTTGTGGTCACCTGCAAGCTCTGCCGCCGCGATGTGCCAGCCGGGGGTGGACTCGTTCCCGTTCCAATCGATAGCAGTCTCGTGCCCACTGTGTGGTGAGCGCCGTCAGTACCTGCCCAGTGAGGTGTTCCTCGGCAAGTCTGACGGTCTGGTGTCGAGGCAGATGAAGAGCAGGCAACGTGTTTGACCCAGACGCAGGCATGCCACGAGTCAACCGCTCACTCGTGTACCTGGGTGCGTGCATCATCGCGGGCTTGCGGCTTGCTCGTGAGAAGCAGGTAAACGTCAGAGTGGTACCGATGCGGGTTGCGATGGAAGAGTCAGTTGACTTGGCCCATGAGATTTTCAATCAGGTCTTCAGGAAGGTACCTGCAAGGATCGACGGCAAGTAGATGTGGTGATATGTGCGGGCACAAACTATAAGGCTCGGGCTGAGGATTTACTCTAGGCGGCAGCCTTGTCGGTAGATGCGGAGAAGCTCACGATTGTCTGTTTCAGTTGTGAATCGACTTCATCAGCGATTGTCATCACGTCAATGAGTAGAAGGCTGAAATCAACTACGCTCAAATTTGCCTGCAACGTGTTAAATATACTAACTTGCAGGATGCGCGACTCCTCGACGATCATCGGAATTGAATAACCCTGTGAGCGCCGGATTACCCCGTGCCTTACAGCTCCATCCGATGCCTGTTTGGTCCCGAGCCGACGCGGCACCCGCAACCTATGCACCAGCTCTCGGAGGAGTTGTGGAAGGTGTCCGGTGCGATCTTCATCGCTGAGCGGTAAATGCGTCAGCTCTGATTCTCGCTTGACCGCTGCAAGCCAGTTGGCAATGGTGACAACTGCATCACGCTCCAAGATCGTTGCCACTCGATCCGTAGCCGTGGATATGCGCTTCACCCGCGTCTCCAATCTGTTGCGAATCAATGCGATCATCTCCGGGATGGGCATTGGCTTGATCAGAATCTCGTCTGCCTGACGCAGGATTGCATCCATCGCTTCCTTCAATGCAGGAAAGCCGGTAAACAAAAGCGTGACTGCATTCGGATGTTTGTGGCGCATGGCACTTATGACAGTGAATCCGTCGCCTGGTCCAGGCATGTGCAAATCAGAAAGCAATACATCAAAGCGCTGTGTATCTATGCAGTGTATGGCCTCGGTCACGTTTGCGGCTGATGTGACAACAAAGTGCGAAAGCTCTAGGATTTCTTTCAGCGCCTCTCGCGTCAGGTCGTCATCATCTACTAGAAGAACTCGCGGCTGAGCTTTGTTAGGGGTTTCGGTCATGTCCCATCCGTTCGGGGGATGCGTATCTCTACCCCTAAAAACAGGTTACGTACACCGGGCTCCTTTTGCTGGTCAGTAAGGCTCACCCAAAAGCCGTCTCAGGCTGGCGCGTGATGAGAACATCACGCGGTCATCACCGAGGCTGTCTGTTGTCATTGCCGAGTGCGTGGCGTTGGCGCGGATGATCCTGGACAAGGTTTTGAGATAGGCTGTTTCCATGCGCAATTCAGTTCTGTGCGGGTTCGTTCTATTTATCTCGTGTGCCTTATCAGGCCAGACAACGGCCTCGGTCACAGTGCAGCCAAAGAATGATCTGCGCTCAGTTCTTCTGGGAGACTGGGTCGGAGTGCTCGAATACCGCGATTACAGCGAACCTGCAACTTCCACTAAGCGGGTAGCTCTTCCGACGTGGCTTTCGATCACCGACGCTGAACCCAGCAAGACGCTCAAGTGGCACTATGTGTACGACGATGGTCCAACGAAGATCGTGGAAGAGACCGACATCGTGACTTTCGACCCTGCCTCCTCATCATATGCGGAGGCGGACAATGGAAAACCTGCTCAGATTTTTAAGGTCGCAGGATACGACACGCTCCGTTCCGGCCATGGAACACTGGTGCTGACAGGAGCAGGAACTGAGAATGACAAGCCATCGGAGACCCGAGTAACGATGCACATCGAGCGCAATCTCATTTCCTTTGTGGAGGAGACACGACCAACTGGAACCACCGACAGCTTTGCTTTTCGCCACGTGTATCGCTTTACCCGTGCCACAGCACCTCAGCCGGGTCGCTAACTGAGTGACCACGTCTTAATATCGGGTTGACTGGTTGACTTGCCGCGACCGTATGACACCGATGACATGAAGGCGTGAAATGTGAGCAGTGATGTTGGCAACGTCAGGAACAATCGACCTGAGCGGTGTGTTGAGGCGTTTTAAGGATATGATCCGAGGCTTTCAATGCTACTCACTCTCTACGGGATTCAAATCGCTCTGACAATCATTGTCGGAGTCGTCACGTATAGCTTGATCAAGCCATCCATTGCTCAGGGAAGGCGGGCGATTATCGCTGGCCTGGTCGCTCTTTTGTTCACGCTCGTCATGAGCGGCGTTATCGAATCACTTGGTCTGGTTCCTGATTATAGGGATGCCATCACCGATACTGAGTAGCAAGAAATGTGCGCATTGTGCGTTAGACTTTCGTTTTGCCATTGACTGACATAATCGAATTCATTGACGCCGAAATCTCCAACCTGCAACGTGTCCGGGCGATCATCCTCGCAGGCATCCACCCCGACATCGAGCGCAACCAGGTCCATCGCCGCCAAGACAGCCAAGGTCAAGCGCACCATGAGTGCCAAGGCGCGAACCAAGATTGCAGCCGCACGGAAGAAGCGTTGGGCTGCTGTGAAGAAGGCCGGTAAGCCAACTCAGTCTCACACCTGCGTAGATTCCCGTGGAGTGCGATGAGCACTCGTTAACGAGGGTTTATAGCTTGGGCGGATGAGGTGTTCTGTAAGGATTTCACGCTTTGGTTCGCAACCCCAAGCCATAAACCCTCGTCACTGAATCATGGGCATAGCTCTACCTCGGCAGTGCACCAATACCCCTTCTGCAGCAATGAGATAGACTCAACAGTGGCCACTCATCTTGATGCCGTCCAGTTCCCACGCAAACCGCCGCAGACACCGCCAAGCGTCGAACTGATTTTGTTCGGGATTGAGGAAAAACGGCAGGTCGAATCAACGCACACTTAAGACACCACCCAAATCCGATATAGCGGAGGCCTTTCGGCGTTGTGAGTGGTTCTGTGTTGAGACGATTCCGGATGACGCCGACAGACAAACCGCTCATCTAGGAAGCGGTTGGCCAAGAGCCGGGTACACCCAAGTTAGAACTTTCGTTTCGTGCCCCCCTGCGGTCTACCTTGACCGGACCGGGCCGGCGCCAACAGCGTAACGTAAGACAGGAGCCACAAATGGATATCGAGCGGGACGACCCGGAGATGTGGGCAACCATCAAGGAAATCGGAACCTGGGGCTTGGATGAGATCAAGACCCAGGTTCACGCACTGAATACCAGTTACGTGCGGCAGCTATTTGCCCTGAAAGATGAAGCTGCCATCGGCGAGGCGATTGATGAGGCCCTCGCCCAGATCAAGT
>JBEKVS010000228.1:0-9597 GCA_049513795.1 Occallatibacter sp.
GACGCCAGCATTCGACGGCAGGCGCAGCAGACGCTCGAACATCTGTCAGCAATAGCTTCAAATCACCACGAATAGCGCAGCTATCCGCAAGGCGAGAAGCTACACAACGTTGGGGAAGGCCGGGCCTTTTCAGTCCGTGTGCACAAGTGTCGGCGCCCGTTATTCGCTGTCGCACGGCTGGGGAGGCCCAGATCAAGCCATCGACGCCTCCCGCCCGCTTTACCTTTGCGGCTGCGGTTGCGGTCGCTCCAAAGGTCATGGGATTGGCGGGGTGGATCATCGAACAGCATCCCCGAATTGACCGCCTCGCCCCGCGTGGCTTCATCCCGCTCTCGCATCAAGTCGATGAAGATCGACTCGATCTCAGCGCAATCGGCGCTGTTGATAGGAAATTCGAGATTGGGAAAGTTCGTCATGCCACACCCAAGTACGACTCATATCGGCTAGAACCCCAATCCAGTTCAGCAAGTTGCCATTTTCTCCGCGATTTTGATCGGAATCTGGGATTACAGAGTAGACGCCAGCGCCGTCGTCTGGGCACAGGTACGACGTACTCAGCGTCCTAAAAGTCCATGTCGCTGGAGAAAGTCCATGTCGCTGGAGCCGCTGCGACCCTTCTCTTCAGAGGGGATTCCACCCATTGCCAGAGGTTCGGCAGGCAAAGGCCACGGGAGACGATGATTCTACTCCTCACAAACAAGAAGACCTCCAAACTATGAATTTGGAAGTCTTTAAGAATCATCGATTTAATTGGTTGCGGGGGCTGGATTTGAACCAGCGACCTTTGGGTTATGAGCCCAACGAGCTACCGGGCTGCTCCACCCCGCAGTCTCAGTGTAGCAATTGCCACGGCGCAGGGTCAACGGGCGTTCCCACCCTGTTTGCGCCGCCCCAACTGCGGCAGCCTACCCCGCGCCAATGCCCATCCAGTACACTCGTGGGAACCAACGTTCACCCCCGCGAGGATCTCCGCGCATGTCCCAGCTTTATGTTGTGGTTCTGGCCGTCATTGTGGTCGTCCTGCTGTCGGTAGCCATTTATCGCACCTCGCAAGTCAAAACCAAGGCGGACTACCTGGTTGCCGGCCGTTCGCTGCCGGCACTGGTTCTGGTTTTAACGCTGTTAACTTCATGGATCGGCGCCGGCTCTCTCTTTGCCGGGGCGGAGAACGCCTACCGCAATGGCTTTGCCGCCCTCTGGCAGCCTGCCGGCGGCTGGCTCGGCCTCCTGCTTATCTATTTCATCGCCCCGCGTGCGCGTAAATTTGCCCAGTTCACGTTGCCCGACCTGCTCGAAGCCCGCTACAACCAGACGGCCCGCGTGCTCGGCACTATCGCCATTCTCTTCGCCTATGTCGGCATCACCAGCTACCAGTTCAAAGGCGGCGGCAACGTTCTGCACCTCATCTTCCCCGACACCGTAACACCGGAATTGGGCACCTACATTATTGCCGCCTTCGTCATCGTCACCACCGCCCTTGCCGGCATGTCTTCGGTAGCGTATATGGACGTCGCCATCGGCTCGCTGGTCACGGTGATCTGCATCATCGCTACGCCCTATCTCTTCCTCAAAGCTGGTGGCTGGGCCGGGCTGCACTCTGCGCTTCCTGCTTCTCACTTTCAAGTCTTGGGCAACCTGACGTTGGTGCGTGCGCTTGAATTCCTGGTACCGACAATGCTGCTTATGCTCGGCAACCAGGTGATGTACCAGAAGTTCTTTTCCGCGAAATCAGAGAATGCGGCACGCGTTTCGGTGGTCGGTTGGATTCTCGGCACCTTGTTGCTGGAGACGCTGATCGTTGCCATCGCCGTCTTCGGATCGGCGCTTTATCAGAGCGGCGAAGTGGCCCGCCAGCCTTACGAGATCATTCCTTATACCGCGCGCCATGCGCTGCCCGCCTTCATGGGAGCAGTGTTGCTGGGCGCCGTTTTTGCCAAGGTCATCTCCACGGCCTCGAACTATTTATTCTCCCCGGCCTCCAACCTGATCGAGGACGTTTTCGTCCGCTACATGGACCCCAAGGCGTCAAACAAGAAGGTCCTCATCATCTCGCGTCTCGCCGTTGTGCTGCTCGGCTGCTGGGCGCTCTACCAGGCCATTTATGCGCAGAGCATCTTGGAGAAGATGCTTTATGCCTACACCATTTACTCCGCCGCGCTGACGCCAGTCGTGCTGGCGGCGTTTTATTCCAAGCGCGTCACTGCCTGGGGCGCTGTGGCCGCCATCGCCTCCGGCACCGTGGTTACTCTGGCGTGGGACATTCGGGCGGTGCGTGCGCTGTTTCCGCCCATTCTTGCTGCGCGGGACGCAATCTTTCCGGCGCTCTTCGCGGCGGTGCTGGCATTAATCGTGGTCAGCTTTTTCACACCCGCACCCGCTCCCGAGCAGCTAGCGCAGTTTGCAGACTAAGCAACTCCTTCACACCCACAGCAGCGGCTGCCGGATGGGATAGTTGCGTATGACTTCTTTGTCCGTTGGATCCGGATTCAGGGTCTTCCACAGAACGATGTACTTATGCTCGTGAAAAGCGACCCCCGAAAAAAGCAAGCCGGGAGATCGAACCGGCAGCGCCTCGAAGTGCTCAACATCCTTGGCCCATTTCCACGCTGCCTTGTCTTTCAGATAGGGATAAATAAACTTCGCCGCTGCTCCCAATCCGCGCCCGTCACCAAGCTCAAAGGTGAGTGGATCGGGAGTAAGTCCCTTGAGCGACTGGCAAAGACCGGCCATGATATCAAAGTTGAAGATGGAATAGCTGTAGGGCTTGGTGCGCGCCAACTCCCTGGGGAACGATCCATCCAAAGCCATCTGATCGGGCAGCAAGATCTCCCTCAAGCGGCCATAGATGTCCTTTCTCGCTGCCTCATCGCCGGCCAGGCGCGCGTACTCGGCCGCCTGCAATGCCCAGCACATGGCATGATTATTCTTCGCATCGCGCTCGGTCTTTCCGGGTTCGCTGGTGTTTAGCCAATCCAGGTAGGCGCGGAACCAGCCTTTCACAGCATCGCTCTCTTCACTCCCCATTTCCGCTGACAAGAAACTCGCCGCCCTCGCCACTTCCACCAGGTGCAGGCTGTCAATAATGCCATAAGAACGGCCCGTCGAAACGCCTTGCACGGCCTGCGCAAACTTGAGGTCCGGATTCATCCGCGTCTTCGGCGTCACAAACCATGCGCGCAGGTGATCGCAAGCGTGCCTGGCGAAGTGGCTATCACCCGTCAACAGCCATGCCGCCGTGAGAGCCGGCATCTGCATTGAGAGCCGCACCATCACCCTGCGATGCTCGTCGAAGTTATCCGGATTGCTTTGCCCGTCGCGATTGATGTACGGTCCGGCCGGGTCTTTCGGGTTCGGCCAGAAGTAGTCCGCCTGCGAATAGAAGTCGTGCAATCCGCCGGCGCTGCGCCTGGTAGGGAAGGCCGTTATCGTGAGCGGCGTTTGCGTGAGATATATTGCCGCTGCTTTCAGAATCCGTTCGCGATCTAACTTCGCTACAAGCCGGTAGGCCTCCGAATGATTGGGCCGCGCCCAGGCGAGCCCGCCAGCCGCCGCAGAAAGGGCCGATGCCGCAGTTTTTAAGAACCTTCTTCGGTCGAGCGAACCGAACCGTTTCACCTTTTTCCGTCCCTGGCCCCGCTAAGGATCCGTCGCCAACATGCGCGCAACTGGATTCTCAGGCAAATCGAAGAAATAATCCACTCCGCCCCGCGCGCCCGGCTTACACTGTCCCTGCAATCTCCTCCACGTCATGCCCGTTGCCCAGTTGACACTCGAAGTTCGCATCGAGCACGCCCAGTCCCTCAAGGACCGGCGCCAGGTAGTGCGTTCCCTCAAAGACCAGTTGCGCCAGGGTTTCAACATCTCCGTCGCCGAGATGGATGAGGCCGTCATGTGGCAGTCGGCCACCATCGGCGTAGTCGCTATCTCGCGCTCCCGCGATTACCTTCACGGCCTCGTCGAAGAGGTTGAGCGCGCCGCCCGGCGCATTCTCAACGACCATGGCGCCGAACTCACCGACTCGTTCTGGGAGTATGTCGAAAGCTGACAAGACCAGATGTCATAACTGCCCCATCGGATGCATCTACCGCATTTCCAGGTAGTGACAAGGCTTCAACCTTTTGGGTCAGATGAGAGGTTTCCAATACAACCAACTGGCACTTGCGGAGAATTCTCTTTTATTGCGCGTCAAAATCTCTTTCCATTGCTCGTAAGGTAGGCGCGGTTTGACTCCGAAGTCTCTGATTAGCAGTTTCAAATAGTCTTCAATAGCGAATCGACCGGTAGGAAAATGTACCCTGCCTAAGCCACCATCCACACCATTGGCCTTAACGTGCAGATGTGGCCATTTGAGATTAGTGGTTTGACCAGGGTGCCAGTGAAATTCCACAATCGTCTCAAGGCCTTGGTCGCCTTGGCCTAAAGGTTCATAAGTATAACTGGTAGTTTTCGCCTTGAACTCTTTCTCAAAAGGCACAATCTCGTAGCTTTGCGTTATAGCCATAAATAGAGCGTTTCCGCTCTTTCGTTCGAGTTTGACCGGAGGCTCATACAGAAGCAAACGAACATTTCCGTCTCTACCGGCCGTCAAGACTTTATTTGTGACAACCGATAAAGACTCGCGAAAGTAATGAGCAAAGTTGCTATCTGCTAGATTTGCGTTTTTTCCCGGCACGTCCGTCCTTTGTAAACGAGCAGATCGTCGCCAATTCTATGGTCCCTGACTTGCCATCTAGCGACTTCCGGCTTATTGCCCCGCTTTTAAATCGCGCTTCAAATTCTACTCCCGATATTCCAAGTACGCGGCGGGCTCTGGAATCCAACGCTCTCTTCAAGCCAGCCTTAGAGACCCACTTGATTCCTACGACACTACTCTTAGCCTTAGGCATTGAGGTTCTCCCGTTTCTGGTTTCTTAGGTGCGACGAATCGATGTCAGACTATTGCCAGAGCATTTTGATAATCGTCGCGTTTTGGGGAGCGGGTTCGCATATCCTATGATCGCATGATCGCTCAAGCATTGCCAGCCCTGCCTATTGGCAAACCTTGTCACTACCCATTTCCAGCCTCCACCCACGCCTCTGCTATCCTGAATCGTTTACCTGTGTACGAGGTGAGGGGGTCTATGCCCGAGAACAGAGCGCGCAAGCATCATCAGGACCGCGTAGCCGAAACGCTTCGCCTGGAGATTCAAACCATGATCGACGGAGAACTCTCCGACCCGCGCATCAGCAACTGCTATGTAAGTGAAGTCGCGCTGAATCCGGGCGGAAAATCGGCCCGCGTTTACGTGGCTATCGACAGCGCCGTCAAAGACATCGTGCAGGCCGAGAAAGACACCACCGCCGGCCTCGAAGCGGCCAAGGGCTACATGCGCTATGAGTTGAAGGAGCGTATGGGCGTACGCCACGTACCCGACCTGGCCTTTCTTGCCGATCGCTCGGGCCGCTTCCAGGCGCGCATTGAAGAGCTGATGGACAGGTCGCGCAAGCGGAATAAATTTACGCCCGAGCAACTTCCCGCCGCGGAAGCCGAGTCCGCCCTCAGCCGCAGTGCGCCGGCCGAAGGGAGCGCGCGGCCCGAAACGCGGGCCGAAGAAGGCTCGGCCGCGAAGTGATCGCATAGCTCACCAATCCTTTGTCAAAATGGCGCCTGAACACGCGCCTCGATTCGTCGCGCCCTCCGCCAACTGGAGCGCTCGCACGGAAGTCATTTTGCCGGCACGATGGGGCCGCTTGAGATTCCGTGTGAATCTGTTAGCCTTGACCCTGTCGAAGCCGAGCACTACCTCTGCAATTCTGTGCTGCGCAAACCGCGAACGGGCCATCAAGCCGGCCGCTACCATGGCCAGGCCGGATATGCAGGCAATGGAGAGACACTCGAAGTGGAGACTGCTTTAGAACCATCTGCCCCGGACGCGCGAAAACCGGCGCGCAGGCGGCTGCCCCGTTGGGCAACCATCTGTGAGGCATCCGTATTTCTCGGCTTTGCTGTTTTCTTTCTCACTTATGGCCTGACCCCGATCTTTGGCGGCGACGGTCTCGGCCTGGTCGGAGCCGATGAGCCTCGCTACGCGCAGATAGCCCACGAAATGCTCGACCGGTTCGACTCCGCCCACACCCTCGGCGAACGCCTCAGCGCCTGTGTAACCCCTTACCTTTACGGCCATCCCTGGCTTGAGAAGCCCGCTCTCTATTATTGGCGGGCCATGTTCACTTTTCAGGACTTTGGCGTGCACGACTGGAGCGCGCGCCTGCCCTCCACCAGCTTCGCCTTCATCATGGCCGGGCTCATCTACCTGCATATGCGGCGCTTCCGCCCTGGCGGGCACTTGGATGCAGCTATCATCACCGTGGCCTGCGCTGGCATCATCGGCTTTGCCCGCGGCGCCTCCACTGACATGCAGATGGCCGCGCCGCTGGCCATCGGCCTGCTTGGCTGGTATGCGTGGTATGAGACCGGCTCCAAGTTCTGGCTCTTCGATATCTATTTCTTCACAGGCGTAGCCACGCTGGCTAAGGGGCCGGTCGCGCCCTTCCTGGCCGCCGTAATCATCGCTGCGTTCGCATTCCTGCGCCGCGAGTGGCGCATTATCGCGCGCTCTTTCTGGTGGCCCGGCGTGCTGCTCTACTTTGCCATGGTCCTGCCCTGGTTCATCGCCGTTCAACTCCAAAACCCCACCTTCTTCCGCGAGTTCTTCCTCGAACACAACCTGGAACGCTTTGCCACCGACCGCTATCAGCATTCATATCCAGTCTGGTATTACCTGGTCGTCGTGGTGCTGGCCATGATGCCGTGGACAGTACTCGCCATTCGCGCGCTTGCTGACGGGATTATGACCTCCGTGGCCGAGTGGCGTTTGCGACGCCTGAATCCCCGCCGTCGCGTTCCCAATCGCCCCGGAGACGCGTTTCCTGAGTTTCTCGTGCTTTGGACACTCATCCCGATTGTTTTCTTCAGCTTTTCCCAATCCAAGCTGCCGGGCTACATTCTGCCCTCTATTCCGCCCATGGCCATTCTTACCGGCGACTTTCTCTTTCGCCGCCGCGTCCCCGGACTTAACCGCTGGGTCCTGATCGGCCATGCCATCTTGTGCGCCATCATGACCACCTTTGCGCTTCTTCTGCCCTGGTTCGTCGCGCACGGACCCGTTTTGCCCCCGCCGCATGCCATCGCCATCGCGGCTCTTTCCGCCATAGGCGCGGCCCTTTTGATCCTCATCGTGGTCAAAGGCTACGGAGTGGCCCGGCTTCGATTGGTCACCAGCGGCGTGCTGGTGGTGCTGGTTCTGTTTCTCTATGGCGTAGGCCCGTTCATCTGGATACCCGCGGTCGGCGCCACCAAGCGCGTGATTCATCTGCTGGACCGCGCTTACTCTGCCCGCCCCCTGGCCGATCGCCTTGGCGCCCTGGCCCCGGCCGATGAGACCGTTGCGGTGTTTCGCGTTCGCCGCGACATGGAGTATGGCCTCTCGTTCTATCGCAACCGCGAGGTCGTCAACTACGAGTTGGACGGAGTACCCGAAGGCCAGCACCTGCTAGTGGTGCGTGTCACCGGCCGCAACGGCGTGGACCTGCACACCCCGGCGGTGCTGGATGAGTACCTGGAAGGGCGCCACTACGAGCAGCTCTTTACTTGGCCGGAACAGGGGCTCGTCGTTTATATGGTGGGGAGCCGCTAAGCTGATAAGCTTTCCTTCAAGCTTCAACTTGCGCTAAGTTTATGTCGGAGCCGCTCGGAGCCGCCGCTCGAAGTGATCCGTCGATGCGTCTTTTGGAGATGCCCGCTGCATGGAGGCCTTTCTCGTGATTCGGGCGATCCGCCCCAGGCGGCTGTCTGAGAGAAGGGAAGAGGAGTCAAATAGACTGGGAGATGCATGGCGACCAGCGTTTCCATTGAGATTCTCGACCTGCGGCATTTCGCGGCGCCGATGATTCGCCCTGTCCTCGATGCCGAGGGCGAGCTGTGGAAGCAGCGCCTCCATTGGGATTATCGAACCTCGTCCAAGCTCCTCATGCAGTACCTCGACAGCCACATGCTACCCGGTTATGCGGCCTTGGAAGCAGGGCAGGTCACCGGCTACGCCTTCTGCGTCTACGAGGAATCCAAGGCAGTGATCGGGGATGTCTTTGCGCTGAGCATCAAGCCGCCCGAGCCCGCACTGAATACCGGCTTCGCGCCGGCCACAGATGCGCCGGTTCCGGCCTCCTCTCGCGAGATTGAACAGACCCTGCTCAAACATCTTTTCGAAACCCTGCTCAACTCCCCGCACGTCGAGCGCATTGAATCGCAACTTCTGCTGCATCCCGCGGGCGTGCATTCGGCCATCTTCATCGACGCCGGATTTCAAGTCTTTCGCAGACTGTTCATGGTCCAGCAACTCAAGAACCTCTGGAGCCATCCGTCGGTTCAGCTGCCGCAAGGCCTCGAGCTGCGCCCCTGGCGCGAAGACGATCTGGCCGCGGCGGGGCTGCTCATCTCCGAGGCCTATCGCAATCATCCTGACAGCGTCATCAACGACCAGTATCGGTCGCTCCACGGCTCGCAGCGCTTCCTGCACAACATTGTGCGCTACTCGGGTTGCGGCACGTTCTCTCCGCAGGTATCGCATGTGGTGGTGAACCGCGCAACGCGCGAGATGGTGGCCCTGGTGCTGGGCTCGCGCGTCAGTCCGCAAAGCGGACACATCACCCAGCTCTGCGTGCATCCCAACTATCGCCGCGCGGGCATGGCGCGCATGCTGCTCTCTGTGGCCGCGTTCCACTTTATGCGCCATGGAGCTACGGAGATTTCCCTCACCGTGACCGAATCCAATTCCCAGGCCATCGACCTCTATCTATCGGAAGGCTACGTCAACGAACATGTCTTCGATGCCGCCGTCTGGCAGCGCGCACGCATCGCGTAAAGAAAGCGGGCGACAAAGCGCAGCCGGTGTCTACGCGATATCGCCCGGTGTATCGAATGAGCGCTCGGTCCATCTACTCTCTTGGTTCGATTGCAAAGAGCACGAGCTGCGCGTCATGGATCAGTTGCAGTGCCTTCGGCTGAGAGATTTTGCGCTCGCGTTCAAGGCTCTCGATTTCAACGCCGATCTTGTCTACAGTAGCGATTACAGCCTCGCGCTTATCCGCCGTGAGGCCCTCAAGGCTCTCGGGCAGACGGTGAGCTTCGGGGACCAGGATGTCCGTGCATTGGATGCATTCCTCATCACCCTGCGCGAAAGCCACGATATTATCGCGAAGAATCAGCACCGGGTTCGGCGTTAGAAGACACGCATGAGCGTTGCCGTTCTCGTAAAGACACTGAGCCGCAATGAAACCCGTGTTCGACAATGACACTGCATCCGTAATCCGAAACGCGTGCCCTTTGTGGAAGAACTTGGGGATGAGCTTATTGAGATCCCTTGCTCCGTTCACAGGGTCGAAGATGGCGCCGATTTGATTGCTGTCGAATGGATTTGCGTCCCCGACGTATTGACCGAAGTCATCCATCGCTTTGCATTCGGAGGCTTGTGTGTGGGGCGGCCGGCCAAGATTGACTGGAGTGCTGCCAAACCAAACCGTAGCGGTCGAGTCCTCAAAATCGTTGAGGCTGTCGCCACA
>JBEKVS010000229.1:0-9572 GCA_049513795.1 Occallatibacter sp.
CCGGACGGCGTAAGAGTCAGAACCGTTGTGTTGCCCGTTGTGGCTCCGGCGTTGATTCCAAAGTTGACACCAGAAATTGAAAATCCGGTCGTTGCCGTGAAACTGTTCACGACATTGGCCACGTTCAGCGATCCCAGGCCAGTAGCCAGGTCATAGCCCGTGCCTGCGTCGACGCCGGGCAAAATGCCAACGGTATCGCCGGAATGCGCCGGTGTGCAATTGGGCGATTTGACGGCTGGCTGTTGGGCGACGAGAGTGGGGGTTCCGCTGGTGTCGACGATGCCGCCGTTTTTTGCGGTGTAATCGCATGGCATCGAGATGGTGCCGGTGTCTATGTCGTTGAAGTAGCAGGAGGTGCTGCCCGCATTGACGCTCTCCGCGCTGCAGCTCGCATAGTTCTGGCTGGCAGCCAGGGTGTAGAGCTCAGCGTTCGGGCTACCCTGCGACGAACCACTCTTCTGATTGATCAGCGCCATCACCCCCGCCATAGCCGGAGTCGCCACTGAGGTTCCGCCAATCTCCTGCGCTTGGGGCTCGGAGGTGAGCGTAGTGGAATCGACGCACGCCCCGTTGGCCGATACACAGACCAGATAGGCGCTACCCAGAAAGCCATTAGATGAAAAGAACGAAACGTCAGGCAAGTCACGAACGCCGTCGCTAATAGTGTGGCCCGTTTGCCAGGCGGGCTTGGGCCATCCGCTTGTGCAGGTCCCCGCGGTTGAGGTGGTGGTATTGGTTGAACATTGGCTTGCGCCGCCGCTCCCACCTACTTCGTCCACATAATAGGCTATGTCGGCAGGATCGTTATTGCTGTCCGTATAGTTCTGGAAGATGTAGATGGCATCGTTGGCGATGAAATTGCACCCTGTTTCGGCGTCGGTCACTGCCGTGCCGGACCACTTGACAGTGGTCGCGTCGGATTGCAGTGACTTCAATACCAGTGGGTTAGTGCAGGTGTCATTCCACGGAACCTCGGGAACATATCCTATGGCGCTGGCCCCGGTCGTGGTGCTGTTGGTTGAATTCCAGTAGGGCGAAGACGTTGAGCCCCAGTTGAAGTCCGTGCCGCCGACCGCTGTATCGTACTGCGAAGACGCCAGGCCGTTCACCGCCAGCCCATATTCAGCAGCCCAGGGCTGGCCGTATTGATCGCTGGCTCCATCGTCGCAGAGGGCCGAACCGGCGTCACCCGACGCGACAAAGACAGCAATGCCTTCCGAGGCCGCCGTTTGCCACAAAGCGTTGTAGGCCGCGTTCCCTGATGTGCCTTCAAACAATTCGCACTGACCGTAACTGACGCTGAGAATGGGGGCGGTCTTGTTCTGGATCGCGTAGGAGGCAGAGTCGTAAAGGCCATCGTCCGATGCTGAGGCCGGATATGAGGCGACCAGCACAATCTGCGCGTTTTTGGCCACCGATCCAGACCATTCTACGTCAAGCGTATTCTCGGTCAGGTCTTCGATGCCGCAGATCGCGTTCGAAGCAGTGCTTGAGCAGACCGTGAGAGGCTGGCTGTTGCCCGAGACGCGGATCGGGGTGTTGGCCCCCTCGTTAGTCGGCAGGCCGAAGATACTGCGGAACTGTTTCACATCGTTGTTACCGTTGGCTCCGGTTTCCCCGGTTTGTCCAACATCGATGTCGCTCGTTCCGGCTATGGCGATCGTCTGGCCGGTTCCGTCAATTGGAGTGCTGGCGTTCCATAGAGGGAGCACGTTGTAGATAGTGGCAAAGTCATAGGGAACGACGTCTTCAACGGTGTATGCATTGCTGCCTGTACCAATGTCAATCCCGAACTGAGGGTGCGCCAGCGAGAAGGCCGTCTTCTGCGCTCCACCTGCACTCGGAATGCGCTGCCATTTGCCCGCTTCACGATTGAACTGGGCCATGCCGCCTAGTCGATGCATGGGCCGCGGGAAGAAGTTATGCAGGCCCTTGACACCTGCCACCACCGTTGCGATAGCCGCCGGAATCTGCGGATCGCTCATGTTGGCGATGTGCGCTGCGCCACCCACCCCGAGGTTATGAATCTCAGTGTGGAAGGTAGATTCCACCTGGCCGGCGGTGCCGCTGAAGCTGATCGTCATGCGGTCTTTGCCGACCGCGTCGACCGTGAACCCGTGTCCGGAGAGCCAGTTCGACAAGGTCTGAATGTCGGTCTGCGAAGGGCCGAAGAGCTCGCCCACCTGCGCCGGTTCAAGCCAATGATGGAAGTCAGGCGAATGCGGATCATATTGGCCGGCCACAAACTTGTCGAAGGCTGCCTGCTGCTCCGGACTGCGGCTGAGCAGCAGGATCAGGTCGGTCATGGGCAGCGTTGGGCTCACCCGGCCAAGATCGTTCCTGGCAATCGCCGCCGGATGGGTATTTCCCTTCAGCGCCACCAGTTGCTGCTCGTCAATTGAAGTAGTAATGCGGACGGGAGAAGAGACGGCCTGGGACCACGCTGCGGTTGCAGACAGCACCACGCTGGCCAACGCTAAGAGAGGGAATGTGCGCAGGATACGCATAAAGGTTTACCTGAACCCTTTCTTCGGAGACGGCGATTCAATTTCGCGGCGATTTCCGGTTCCAATCAAAATAGCACGGGCCGGTCAAAGATGTATCTCACCCGTTTAGGGACTTGAATCCAAGCATGGAGTCGTATTTTCGGTCCGATGAAGCCCTATTCCATGGTCTGATTTGACAGTTCGTTAGACGCCGATTATGGCGAATGGTGGACCGTGGGCCCAACAAAAGTCGACCCGGTCAAGCTGACGAAGGCACCGGCGGGGTATTTGCAGCAGCTCCCGCCGGCGTTCCCGATCCCTCCTGTTCAACCGAACGACTGCAGCTGCTCGGTCGGTCTACTGATTGACCGGCAGAACGATTCCCTGCTCCAGGTTGATCTTCCCCTCCAACTGCTGGTCGGCAGAAGAGCGGCTGACATGGACCGTAAAGCTGCCCGGATCGGCCTGCCAGGCCGCGGACTTCTCGTCGTACCAGGTAAAGCTGCGCGCATTCAGCGGAACGGTCACGTGCCGCGTCTGGCCTGGGTCGAGAGCCACGCGGGCGAAGCCCTTCAGCTCCTGTGGCGGGCGCGGCACCTGGGGATGATCTTCGCTGACATAGACCTGAGCAACGTCGGCCCCAGCGCGACTGCCGGTGTTGGTGACATCGAAGCTGACCTCGTAAGCTCCCGCACCTGCGCCTGACTGAATTTTCAATTCTGAATATTTGAAGCTGGTGTACGAAAGCCCATAGCCAAATGGGAACATCGGCTTCACGCCGTTGTGCTCGTAGCCGCGATAGCCTACGAACACCCCATCCTTATAAGGAACGGTCAGCGTGCCCGGGGTCGGATAGTAATAGGGGTAAGAGGGATTATCGCTGAGATTGCGCTCCCAGCTGATGGGCAGCCGTCCGGAGGGATTGACGTCGCCGAAGACCACCTCGGCGAGCGCCGTTCCACCCTCCTGCCCGGGATACCAGTTCTCGAGCAGCGCGGCAACATGGTCGATCCACTTCGACGCGTCGACCGCTCCGCCGGAGGTGACGGTGACAATGGTGTTCGGATTGGCTGCGGAGATCTTCTCGATCAGTTCGTCCTGGCCGGGCGGCAGCTGGAATTCGCGGTCTGCGCCTTCGGTTTCGATGTCCGCGTCGTAGCCCACCGCCACGATGACCGCGTCAGCCTTCTTCGCCATGTCGATGGCCGATTGGTTCACCAGAGTGCCCTTTTGCGCGATACCGATCTTGAGCGCGCCCTCGCCGAACTGCGGCGCGCCGAGCACCTCCATAACTACCTTGTGCGGGCCAGGCGTGAATGAAACCACCGTCTGCGCCAGCGCCGATTTGGGTAACTCCCCGTAGTCGATAGCGGTCTTGTTGTCGATCTTCAACCGGTACTTGGCCTGGTCCTCGACGAAAACCGTGAAGTCGCCTGCAGCCCGCGCGAAGTAGTACCCGGTCCAGCGAGTGAAGCGCGGCGGCCCGCTCATGTTCATGAACGCTGCCATCTGATCGGCCGTGATGCTGCTGATCATCTCCGCCATGTCCGGGCTATCGAGGACGTTCTGCCCGCTGTTGGCGGTCATCTCGGTTCGCGTGGCGATGGGCTTGCCTTCGAACTTATCGTTGTCGAACGTCTCGACGGTGAGACCGGGGACGAACTTCTCCGCCGACTGGCTGAATCCCGAGCGCATGGAAACGACAGACAGTTTGGGCACGCCGCGGTCGTAAAGCACATTGCCGTTCAAACCTAATCGGTCGCTGATGCCTTTCAGCATGCTGGTCTCGGAAAAAGTTGGCACCTGGCCGCTGCCTCCAGCGGTGGGAACTGCCGGAAATGCGTTGGGGCCGATCACGGCGATGGTCTTTACCTTGCCGGGATCGAGCGGCAACAGGCTGCCCTGGTTCTTCAAAAGGACAATGCCCTCGCGCGCACCCTGAAGCGCCGCCACGCGGCCCTGCTGGTTGTAGCGCGAAATGCTGTCGTCGAGCGGGTCGTGGCCGATCCAGCCAAAGCGGTAGCCGTTGCGCAGAAGCCGGCGAATCTTGTCGTCGATGTCGGACTCTTTGACCTTTCCTTCCTTCACGGCAGGCAACAGGCTCTTCTCATTCATGAAGGTGCCGAACGGCATCTCCAGGTCAAGACCGGCGTTGGCCTCGGCGACGCCGTCGTGGGTCGCGCCCCAGTCCGACATCATGACTCCGGGAAATCCCCACTGCTGCTTGGCAATCTCGACGTTCAGGTGGTAGTTGGCTGTGGCATGTTTGCCGTTCAGCAGGTTGTAGGAATCCATGATGGCGCCTACATGCGCCTTTTTCACGGCGGCTTCGAACGACGGCAGATAGATCTCGCGCAGTGCCCGCTCGCTGATGACCGAATCGGACGTGAAGCGGAAATACTCTGAATTGTTTCCCGCGTAATGCTTGATGGTGGCGCTGACGCCCTGCGACTGCACGCCATCGATGTACGCGACCGCCGTCTCCGCAGCCAGGAATGGATCTTCGCCGAAGTACTCGTAATTGCGGCCATTCAGCGGCGCGCGATAGATGTTCACGCCGGGGCCGAGCAGGTAGCTGGCGCCGCGGGAACGGGCATCCCGGCCAAGCTGGGTGCCGATCTGTTCGGCAAGATCGCGGTCCCAGCTGGCTGCCAGGCCAATGCCCGCCGCATAGGCCGTCGAAGGCGGCGGGATGTGCGCGCCTACCGGGCCATCGCTCATCCGAAAGACGGGAATGCCCAGCCGCGCCAACGGCGTCGAGCCCATCATGCTCGAGCCGGAGAGCACATGGATCTTCTCGTCCAGGGTCATCTTCGCGATGGTGTCGTTAATCTTCTTCTCGTCGTCTGGGCTCTGCGCCCGGCTCGCCGCGCCGCCGATGAATACGACTGATAAGAAAATAGCTATCGTCAGCAAGACGCACTTTGCCGGGCTTTGTTCGCTCCCATGCTGCATGTTGCCTCCTGAATTTGGAACCGGGCTATTCTAGTTCAACCGGCTTGGTTCTGGCCGGTTGAATGCCGCCGGTTTTGTCTGGCAAAAGCCCGCCGTGGATAACGGATCGCCTGGCGAGGCCGACGGTCCTCACTCTGAGGGATCGCCAACAGCCACGGATTGCCCGGCATCGGCATCCAACTTATGTATAGGATAGTAACTGCTGGCATATCGTTTAGACTCGGCGCACGATTGCAATAGACAATTCGTCTCTCTATCGAATAGCATACTGATGTTTTCCAGTCTCCGGGCCACGGAAGACTCTAAGCGCAGCCCCCCGCTGATTCCTGGTTCTATCGACGACTGTGAGAATCTAACTGAGCAAACCGGTCCAGCGAAAGGGTACGAGCATGACGCAACTCGAATCAAAGCTCTTCGATCGCGCAGTTGAGGCATTGGACGCATTTCAGATCGAGATTCCCTCCTGGGGTTTTGCCAACACAGGCACGCGCTTCGGCAAATTGGTCCAGCCCGCGGCCGCATCGACCCTGGAGGAGAAATTTGCCGACGCAGCTGAGGTCAACCGCCTTACGGGCGTCACACCCACCATGGCGCTGCACGTCCTCTGGGACCTGCCCAATGGCCTCGACGACATCTCCGAAGTGAAGCGCCTGGAGCGGAAATACGCTATTCACGCCGGATCTATTAATCCCAATCTGTTCCAGGATCAGCAATACAAATTCGGCTCGCTCTGCAACCCTTCGGCGGAGATCCGCAAGCAGGCCGTGGACCATGTTCTCGAGTCCATTGAGATCGCCAAGCAGACCAACTCACGCGATATCTCTGTGTGGCTTCCGGACGGATCCAACTATCCGGGCTCGCAGAGCATTCGCAACCGCATCGGCTGGCTTGAAGAAGCGCTCAGCACAGCCCACGCCGAACTCGGCCCCGGCCAGCGCTTGCTCATTGAATACAAGCCCTTCGAGCCCGCCTTCTACCATACCGATATTGCCGATTGGGGAATGTCCTCGCATTTGTGTCAGGCAGCCGGGCCGCAGGCGTGCGTTCTGGTCGACACGGGCCACCATTACTCGGCGCAGAATATTGAGCAGGTTGTTGCCTGGCTGCTGCACACCGGCATGCTGGGCGGATTCCACTTCAACGATCGCCGCTACGCCGATGACGACCTGACCCTCGGCTCCATCGATCCCTACCAGATCTTCCGCATCTTCCACGAGCTGCACACCGCAAAAGCCGAGGGCCTGCCCTACGACGTGGCTTTCATGATCGACCAGAGCCACAACCTGAAGGGCAAGATCGAAGCCACGGTGCAGACCGTCGTTACGGCCCAGGAGCTGTGGCTGAAGGCTGCCCTCGTAGACCGCAAGAAGCTGGTCGTCTATCAGGAATCGTGCGACCTGGTGGCCGCCGAGGAGCTGTTCCGCGGCGCCTTCTGGACCGATGTTCGACCCCTCGCCGCGACCTGGCGTGAGGCTCGCGGGCTCCCTGTCGATCCGCTGGCTGCCCTCCGCGAGGGCGGTTATGTGGAACGCATAGCCGAGGAGCGCGGAAGCCGGGCGGCTGCCGTTAGCAGCTATGCTTGAAAGGGTTTATGCTGGTTGCAATCTGAACATCCCATAAGAGAGCGCAGGGAGACAATCGATTGCCCAAGGCCAAGATCAAGCGCCTTTACCTGATTCCTATTCTTTCGAAGGCACTCGACGTGATCGAGCTGCTGGAGCAGAACAACGCCCCGGTGTCACTGGAAGATGTTTACCAGAAGACGCGCATCTCCAAGACCAGCGTCTATCGCATCCTCAAGACTCTCGTCCATCGCGGCTACGTGGCCCAGGCGCAGAACGGGCAATATCGCCTGGTATCGCGGCCGCGCCGTCTGCGTTTTGGCTTCGCCGTGCAAAGCGCCGAAATGCCGTTTTCCGTCGCTCT
Source organism: Occallatibacter sp. (assembly GCA_049513795.1). Taxonomy (GTDB): domain Bacteria; phylum Acidobacteriota; class Terriglobia; order Terriglobales; family Acidobacteriaceae; genus Telmatobacter. The sequence goes on from JBEKVS010000229.1 coordinate 7,368, forward strand.
GGCGCAGAGCGTGACCACCGCAGCCGCAGCTTCCGGCGTCGAGTTGCTGGTGCTCGACAACCACTTCGACCCTGACGTGGCGGTCCAGAACGCAGTCGAGTTTGTCGCCCGTCGCGTTGACCTGGTGCTCGAATTCCAGGTCGAGGAAGCGGCCGCTCCGCGTGTCGCCAACATCTTCAAGAAAGCCGATATTCCGCTCGTGGCCATCGACGTACCCCACCCCAACGCCACCTACTTCGGCGTGGACAACTTCGATTGCGGATTCGAGGCCGGAACCATGCTATCCCAGCACGCCCTGCGCAAATGGAAGGGCAAAGCCGACCTGGTCGTGGGCCTCGGATTTGCCGAAGCCGGCAGCTTTGTCCAGAGCCGGGTCACGGGCGCGTTCGAGGGCATTCGCGAGCGGATTCCCGGCATCCCTACGGACAGATTCATCCAGTTGGAAGGCCGCGGCATGCGCGAGCACAGCCGCCACGCCATCGAGGAATTCCTCAAGGACCGCCGCAAGGGCGAGCATATTCTCGTGGTCGCGGCCACCGACTCCAGCGCCCTCGGCGTTCTCGATGCCGCCCGCCAGGCCGATCGCGAGGCCGACTTTGCCATCGTCGGGCAGGATTGCATTCCTGAAGCCCTTGAGGAGATGCGCACAGGCAAAAGCGCGCTGATCGGCTCAATCTCTCACGAGGTGGAAACCTACGGTCCTCGCCTGATCCAGCTTGGGATCTCCCTGCTGCGCGGCTACACCGTGCCCCCTTACAACTACGTCCGCCATAAGGCGGTGACGGCAGAGACCTTGAGCTCCGAAACGGAGGCTTAGAGCAAATCCTGAGCCCTGTCCATAGCGCCGAGTCCGGTTCGGATTCTTATAAGAAATCTATCCCCTATTGCTATTTTGCTGTGCTATTGTGTCTACGCCGCAGAATTTCCCCGTAGAGTGGTGTATATGACACAGATTGCTTCTCCCGCCGCTACCCTCAAGTTTCTCGATGATCGCTGGGATCCCAAGCTGGCCGCCTCGCTGGACGAGCCCGAGCTGCTCCGCTATCGTTCCAACCTTCTCGGCTCGGACTTGCGCCTCACCAACTTCGCCGGCGGCAACACCAGCTCCAAGGTCACCGAGATCGACCCCCTTACCGGCGAACCGGCTGAGGTGCTGTGGGTGAAAGGATCCGGCGGCGACCTGGGCAGCATCAAACGCAGCGGCTTTGCCACCCTCTACCAGCAGAAGCTGCTGGCCCTCGAACGCAGCTACAAAGGCCCCGACACCGAGGACGACATGGTGCCCATGTACGCCCTCTGCGCCTTCCGCAACAACCCTGTTGCCGCGTCCATTGATACTCCTTTGCACGGCTATCTTCCCTTTCCGCACGTCGATCATCTGCACCCTGACTGGGGCATCGCGCTGGCCGCTTCCGCCAACGGCAAGGTCAAGATGGAGGAGTTCAATCGCGAGTTCAACCATTCGCTGGTCTGGGTTCCCTGGCAGCGCCCGGGCTTTGAACTCGGCCTGATGATGCGCAAAGCTGTACTCGACAATCCCGGCTGCGATGGCATTGTGCTCGGTGGCCATGGACTTTTTACATGGGGTGACACGCAGCGCGAGTGCTACATGAACACCATCACCCTCATCGACCAGATCGGCCAGTTCATCGAGCGCCACGGCCTGTCCAAGGGCCCGTCGCGCTTTGGCGGCGAGGCCACCGCGGCGCGCAACGACCGGGCCGCGCTCGCAGTCAAGATCGCTCCCTACCTGCGCGGCAGCATCAGCCACAAGAACCGCTGGATTTCGAGCTTCACCGACACGCCGGACGTGCTGCAGTTCGTCAACTCCGCGCATGCCAAGGATCTCGCCTTTCTCGGCACCAGTTGCCCCGACCATTTCATTCGCACCAAGATTCGGCCGTTGTTCGTTCCCTGGCCTGCGGATGCCGATTTGCTTGCGCTGAAGAAACAGATCATTGCCTCGCTCGACGAATATCGCCAGCAATACGCCGACTACTATCACTCCTTCGCTACCTCCGACTCCCCTGCCCTGCGCGACGCCAGCCCGACCGTTGTACTGATTCAAGGCCTGGGCATGTTCAGCTTCGGCAAGAACAAGACCGAGGCGCGTATAACCGGCGAGTTTTATACCAACGCAATTCATGTAATGGAAGGCGCCAGCCTGCTGAGTGAAGGCGACGTGAAGGGCACACTGCCGCAATG
>JBEKVS010000230.1:0-9572 GCA_049513795.1 Occallatibacter sp.
GGCGTGGTGAAGCATGGCGTTACGCTCGGCGCCTTCAACCTTCATCCCACCTGGGCCGGATTTCCCCTGCAGGCGGAACTGGAAAAGCGCTGGAAGAAGCCTGTGCGCGTGGGCAATGACGCGGACGTGGCCGGTTACGGCGCCATCAAAGGTCATGGTGTGGAGCTGGTGCTGACGCTTGGCACCGGCCTCGGCGGAGCACTCTTCACCAACGGCCATCTTTGCCCGGGCCTCGAAATCGGCCACCACATCTGGCGCAAGAAGGGCATGACCTACGAGGACTACATAGGCCGCCGCGGCCTCGACAAGTTTGGCAAGAAGGAATGGAACAAGCTGCTTCAGGAAGCGATCAAAACCACCGAGGCCCTGTTCAACTGGGACCACCTTTACCTGGGCGGGGGGAATACCAAAAAAATTGACTTCCTGCCGCCAAAAAATGTGGAGATTGTTTCCAACGAGAGCGGACTGCTGGGTGGAGTCTATCTTTGGAAAGACCAGGGGTGAGGAAAAGCCCGTCCCCAAAATATGCCCTCCCTTAGCCCTTGGCCGGCGGCTTCAGCCCCAGTTCCCGCATGGCAATCTGCAGATCGGCCCAGGCTTCTTTTTTCTGCCGAGGGTCGCGCAGCAGATAGGCGGGATGGTAAGTCACGATCAGCTGGCTGCCGCGGAAAGCATGGACGCGGCCACGGAGCCCGGCAAGCGGCTGGCGCGCGCCAAGCAGGTACGTAGCAGCGGTAGCTCCCAAAGCAACCAGCACCTGGGGACGAATGACGTCGATCTGGCGGAAGAGAAACGGCGAACAGGTGTTGCCTTCGTCCGGCTCCGGCGTGCGGTTGCCGGGAGGCCGGCATTTGACCACATTGGCGATGTAGACCTGCTCGCGCTTCAGGCCCATGGCGGCGATCATGTTGTTGAGCAACTGCCCGGCCTTGCCAACGAAGGGGATGCCTTGCGCGTCTTCATCGGCGCCCGGGCCTTCCCCGACAAACATAAGGCGAGCGTTGTGCGAGCCGTCGCCGAAGACAATCTTGTTGCGGCCTTTGTGTAGAGCGCAGCGCGTGCAGTCGCCAATGTCTTCGCGGATCAGTTGCAGTGCAGCGGTACGGTCGGCGGCTGGAACAGCGGCTGCCGCCTGCGGTGTAGAGGCGATGGGCTTGCGGGGTGGGATGGCGGCGTCCTCCTGAGTTGGTGCGGGCTGATGCTGTTGATCCCAAGCCCCAGAGGCGAGACCTGCGGCACCCGGGCCCTGGGAGATGGATGCAGGGCTCGATTCGTGGTCTCTCACCCTTTCCGCCAATGTGCGCGGAATGGATGCGGCACGTGGATCCTGTTGCCGGGTTGGGGCTTCTAAATCAGCGAATAGCCCAGGGTCAACCGGTCGGCGGTAAAACTCGGTGAGGCCGAGGTCGCGATAGAAGCGGATGCGTGCGATGAGCGCTTCGCGAGTTGCTGGATCGAACGGCGGCGCCAACGCTCGTTACTCCACGATCAGCTGGCGGCGGCTGGTGGACGGTGAAGATGACTGGCGCAGGATTTCATTCTGTCCGGATTGCGCGGCGATTCCCTCACTGCCCATGTCTTCCTCGAGTTCTAGTACCATCGAGTGCGGCCGGCGCAAGGTGAGAATCTCGTCGAGAATGCGGTCGGCGAGCTGGCGCTTGGGCATCTCATGCAGCTCAATGGACGTAGTGGGAGTAAGAAACGTTGCGGCGTTGCTGTCCGCTTCAATGCCCACGCCGTCGCCCGTCACCGTGTTGACGACGATAGCATCGGCGCCCTTGCGCTCCAGTTTGGAGCGGCCATTCTCCATCGCATGGTCGGTCTCTGCGGCGAAGCCAATAATAAGCTGGCCGGGTCGGCGACGCCGGACAACTTCGGCCAGAATGTCTTCAGTGGGTGCGAGATCGAGCGTGATGGGACCGGTTCGCTTCAGCTTTTGATTCGAAACCGCGACCGGCCGGTAGTCGGCCACAGCAGCAGCTTTGATGATGAGCGTGGATTCTTCCATACGCTCCAGCACGGCCTGCCGCATTTGGTCCGCGGAAGTTACCTTGATCAGCTCGCAATGAGCCGGCGGGTGCTGCGCCGAGGGTCCGCTGATCAGAATCACCCGTGCGCCGCGACTCTGGGCGGCATCCGCGAGAGCATAGCCCATTTTTCCACTGGAACGATTGCCCAGGAAGCGCACCGGATCGAGTGCTTCGCGCGTGCCGCCGGCAGTGACGAGAACCACTTCGCCAGCCAGGTCGTGGCGGCGGCCAAGGGCATTGAGGACGGCCTCCGCGATGGCTTCCGGCTCGGCCATGCGGCCCGTGCCGACCATTCCGCAAGCCAGCGAACCGGCGCCGGGATCGATGACGCGAACTCCTCTTTGGCGAAGAATCTCCAGGTTCGCCTGAGTCGCCGGATGTTCCCACATATTCACGTTCATCGCAGGAGCCACCAGGACCGGTGCGCGCGTGGCGAGATACATGGTGGTCAGAAAATCGTCTGCCATGCCGTGGGCAAACTTGGCCAGGATATTGGCCGTGGCGGGGGCAACCACGAGCGCATCGGCCCATTGCGCCTCGCCAATGTGCTCAATGCCGTTTTGTTCGGGGACTGACGCGCTCGAATCCGATTCGTCCCAAAGGCTGGTGATGACTTTATGGCCGGTGAGCGCCGCAAAGGTGAGCGGCTGAATAAACTTGACGGCAGCGGCCGTCATCACCACATGGACTTCAAGAGCCTGGCGTTGCAGGGCGCGCACCAGTTCCGCCGCTTTGTACGCGGCAATTCCGCCGGAGACGCCGACCGTGACCCTCATGGCTCGATTGTAGCCGGTTTTGGATTGCGGAACGAGGGGAGTGCGAGTCTTGCTGGTCTGCTTCCGTCGCGCGAGGAGCAATCAAGAGGGGCCTGCTACCTCAAAACCATTGCCATGCGAGCGGCGGATAAGACATGAGGCCTGCGGCAAGTGTAGGTATATAGTGTTTCTGAACTGGTCCCATCCAGAGGTATTCGCAGACATGGTTCCCAATCTATGATTTCAGTCGTCATTCCTGCCTATAACGAGGAAGAAGGTATTGCCGAGATTTACCACCGCATTCTGGACGCTGCCCCGGCCTGGAAGGATGAATTCGAGATTCTGATTGTTGACGATGGCAGCCGCGACCGAACGCTGGAGATTTGCGAACAGCTGGGCGCCGCCGACCCCAGACTCAAGGTCATCAGCCTGTCGCGCAACTTCGGACATCAGGCTGCCGTATCCGCCGGCCTGCAGCACGCAAGCGGGACCATTGTTACGGTGATGGACGCGGACCTGCAGGATCTTCCCGAAGAGCTGCTTCCTTTCATTGAAAAAATTCACGAAGGCTGGGATGTGGTGTACGCCATCCGCACCAAACGCAAGGAGGGCCTGCTGAAAAGAGCCTGCTACTGGGCTTACTACCGCATTCTGAAGCGGCTGGCGGTTCTGGATATCCCGTTGGACACGGGCGACTTTTGCGTGATGCGCGGCGAAGTGGTCGACGCCATCAACCAACTTCCGGAGCGAAACCGGTTTGTGCGCGGCCTGCGCAGCTGGGTGGGATTTCGGCAGACGGGAATGCCCTACAAACGACAGGCGCGTTTTGCCGGAGAACCGAAGTACAGCTTCACCAAGCTGCTCAAACTGGCTCTGGACGGCATCCTCAACTTCAGCTACCGCCCGCTGCAGTTCATCATGTCGATCGGCTTGATACTGGCTGGCTTTTGCATGCTGGGCGCGGTTTTTGTTGTGGTGCAATACATATGCGATTGGACGTTCATCGGCTTCAACCCTCGTCACGCGCGAGGTTACACGTCGACCATCTTTGTCATCCTGTTTTTTTCAGCGGTCAATCTAGTATGCATGGGCATTCTGGGCGAATATATTGGGCGGCTCTTTGAAGAAGTGAAACGCAGGCCGAACTGGATCGTGAAGAAGCGAATCAATATCTCGCAACACTCCTGAGGCACGCGGCTCTGATGCCGCCGCGGCTTTGAGCCCTCTGCGATCCGAAAACGCTCTCTAGCTTACCAGGATCGTAATGGCCGGCCCCTCGACCAGGGGCTTGTGCAACTCATTCGTAGTTTTCACATAGGCAATTTTGCCCGCGTTGATCTCGTCCTGGGCGATGCGGCAGACCTTGTTGGACGGGCTGGAAACCAGCGCATGGGAACCGTTCTGCAACTGACGGGCGCGGCGCGCGGCGACCAGAACCTTGCGGTAGTTCGAGTCAAACTGGGTCTCAATCGTCATCTGTGTCCTCTCCAAAAGGAAGTTGCTGCTGGCTGGAAGAACCATCGATGCCGAAGGCCTCCAGCACAGGTTTGAGCCGCTCCTGCGAGTTCTGCTGCAGGCAGGCCGCGGCGACCTCCAACACCCGGCGCGAACGGTAGGCGATGGTTTCGCCATTGCGATAGAAGCGTTCCGAGAGCACAATAGCTTCCAGCTGCGCGACCGCCCGATCCAAAATGTCGTTGACCAGAATATAACCGTACTCGCGATAATTCTCAATCTCCTTGCTCGCTTCAGAGAGCCTTCGATAGAGCTCGGCCTCAACAACGACACCCTCGGCGCGGCTGCGATTGCGCAGCCTGGTGCGCAGAACCTTGGGGTTGGGCGGCAACACAAAGATGCTCACTGCCTCAGGCATTTTGGCGCGTACCTGTGCCCCGCCCTGCACGTCGATGTCCAGCAGCAGATCGTGACCGGCAGCGCGCGCTTCATCGAGCGAGCGGCGCGCGGTGCCATAGAAGTTCCCGAAAACCTCGGCGTACTCGAGAAAAACTCCTTCATCGATCATGCGCAGAAAATCGGCGCGCGTGGTGAAGTTATATTCCCGTCCGTTTTCTTCCGAGCCGCGCGGGGCACGCGTCGTCCAGGAGATGGCGAAGTCGACCCCGCTTACCTGCTTGCGCAGTTCGCTCACCAGCGTGCTTTTCCCTGAGCCTGAAGGAGCCGAAATGATGAAGAGAATGCCTGCCAAAGTTTTTCTTCCTTAATTCTTTCTTCTTGCTTTCCTTTATTCCACGTTCTGAATCTGTTCGCGCGCCTTCTCGATTTCGGCCTTCATGGCCAGTCCCAGTTCGGTCATGCGAGTTCCTTTGCCGCCCACGCCGCCGGTCTTGGATAGCATGGTATTAGCTTCGCGATTCATCTCCTGCAAGAGAAAGTCGAGTTTCTTGCCTACTTCACCGCCCGCGGCAAGCAGCCCGCGGAAGTGGCCGACGTGGGTGTGCATGCGCGCCAACTCCTCAGCCACGTCGCTGCGTTCGACGATCACCGCAACTTCTTCGAGCAGGCGCTGGCGATTGAATTCCGGCCCGGTGGCGGTGAGCAGACGCTGGGTGAGCCGATCTTGAAAGCGCTGTTCAATTTCGGGACGCAGCTCGGCAACGCCATTGGTAGCATCGGTGAGCCGGTCGAGCGTCGCATTGAGAATCGCTGCGAGGGATTCTCCCTCCCGCGCGCGCATGACCTTCAACTCTTCGAGCAGCGGGCCAATCTGCTGGCGCACGCTGTCCGATAGAGCAGTCAAGTCATCGTCGCCGCGATTGTCGCTTTGCATGGCGCCGGGAAGGCGCAGAACAGCATTGAGATCGGGCTCGCCCTGCAACGAGAAGTCTTCGCGCGCGGATTTGAAAGCAGCGATGTAACCGGCGACCAGTTCGCGATTGTAGCCGGTCTTTTGTTGCGATGTGCGATCGATGGACAAGGAAAGATCGACGTGGCCGCGAATCAATGCATCCTTGATGGCCTTGCGCAGATCCATCTCCAGAGCGTCAAGGCCGTTGGGGATGCGCATCTGAATGTCGAGAAAGCGATGATTCACGCTCTTCACGCTGAGCGTGTAACTCATCTGATCGTTTTCGCGATTCTGCTCGCGTTCTTGAATGCGAACCAGCACGCGCGCATACCCGGTCATGGAATAAATCGGCATTTCGTACTACTCCTCCGGTGTAAGCGCGAGTTGCAGCTGGGCCGGGTCCACTTCCACGGAATCCATTCCGCTTGACTCGGGCATGTCTCTGAACTGCAGTTGATAAAGGCGCTGATAAGTCGGTGACGTGGCGAGCAGCTCATCGTGCGAGCCGACGGCTGTGATGCGCCCGTCTTCAAGCACCGCGATGCGGTTGGCGCGGCGAATGGTGGACAGGCGATGCGCAATGACCAGCACTGTGCGCCCCTGCATCAGGTTGGCTAGCGCGGCTTGCACCAGCGATTCGCTCTCCGCATCCAGAGCGCTTGTTGCTTCATCCAGAATGAGAATCGGCGCATCCTTGAGCACCGCGCGGGCGATGGCCATGCGCTGGCGCTCGCCGCCGGAGAGACGGAAGCCCTTCTCGCCGATCACCGTGTCGTAGCCTTGCGGCATGCGCACGATGAAGTCGTGAGCCAGAGCGTTCAGCGCGGCGCGCTGCACCACCGCGTGCTTGACATCGGGCTGTCCGTAGGCGATGTTGCTGCGCACCGTATCGTTGAAGAGGATCGTTTCCTGCGTCACCTGCGCCACCTGGCGGCGCAGCGAAGTCAGTGTGAGATCGCGCAGGTCGCGGCCATCGATGAGGATGCTGCCAGAGGTGACATCGAAGAAGCGCGGGATCAAATTCACCAGAGTTGACTTGCCCGCGCCGCTTGGTCCTACCAGCGCCAGCACCTCGCCGGCGTGCATTTCCAGATCCACGTTATGCAGAATCTGGTGCTCGCCTTCTTCGGTGGAATAGGAAAAGCCCACATTCTCAAAGCGGATTGAGTCGTGAAAACGCTTCAGGTTGAACGCATGCGGACGCTCACGCACATCATCCTTGGTATCGAAGAATCCGAAGATCGAAGACGAAGCGCCCATGGCCTGTTGAAAGCTGTTGTAGAAATAAGCAAACTTGCGCACCGGATCGTAAAGCTTGAAGAGCAGGATGATGAATGCGCCGAAGATGCCCATCGTCATGCGGCCATGCAGGATCTCATTGCGCCCGATGAAAAGGAACATCGCAATGGCGACGGCGCCGAGAGAATCCATCAGCGGTGAGCTTATGGACTGAATCCTCACGCTGCGCAGGTTGGCGCGGAACAACCTGCTGGCCGCATTCTTGAAACGCAATATCTCCCATAGCTCGGTGCTGAAGGCCTTGACGATGCGGTTTCCGGTTACTGTTTCGTGAAGGATGTTCTGAATTTCTGCCAGCTTGTCCTGGCCGCTTCGCGTGCGCGTGCGGACTTCCCTGCCAATCTTGCGCGACGAGGTAATCACCACGGGCACAAACAACAGCAACGCCCAGCTCAGCTGACCACCTAGCTTGATAACCAGAACCAGTCCAACCGCAAACGTGAAGAACTGTTGCAGAAACTCGCCGATGACCGAGCTGACCGCGACTTGCACCTTCTCCACGTCGTTGATGAGCGTGGAAAGAATAGTGCCCGTGGCGTGCTTGTGGAAGAAGCTCGAAGAGCGGCGCAGCGTGGCTTCATAAAGATGGTTGCGCAAGTCGGTGATCAAGCCGAACCCGGCGTAGTTCACCAGGTACGTGCCGAGGTAGTCGCATAATCCCTTGAGCACCGTGGAAGCTATGAGTGCAAAGGCCACCACGTGCCACGCATTATGCAGGCGCATGAAATGGTCAACGACAATTCTCAGGTCGAAGTGCCATCGGCTGTTTGGGACGCCGAGAAGGATCGGGCCTTCGGGCGCATCGGGCCTGAGCACCTGATCGAAGATGGGTTGAAAGAGGAGGGTGCGAAACGTGTCAAGCACGCCCACCATGGCAAGGAGCACAACCCCAGGCAGCCACTCGATCGAGTACGGAAGCCCGTAGCGCAGAAGTCTCAGCAGGTTCTTCATGCCGGCTGATCCGCCTCTGGAACGAACGATCTAAAGGCGAGCTGCTGCACTGAAGAGCAATCCCTCATCCCAGTATTGTATCCGGCTCGCCGCTGGCTCAGGCCTGAGATCACTGGGCCGGATGCTTTCCTGCTGCCACGCAGGTCCCCTTCGGCAGGCTCAGGGCAGGCTTTTGACTCGCTACGCTCGCTGAGGATGACAGTCCCCGTTAACGGACAATCGCAGGAAAACATCGGCACAGGCGCTAGTAAGCCTTCAGGTCGACAATGGCCTTGAGGATCGTATCCGGCTGGGGCAGAATGGCATCCTCCAGCAGCGGCTGGTAGGCGACAAACGTATCCATCGAGCCGATGCGGCGGACCGGCGCGTCGAGATACTCGAACAACTCATCGGCGATGCGCGCCGCAATCTCCGCGCCATACCCCCAGCTGATCATGTCTTCATGGGCCACAATCACCCGGCTGGTCTTTTGAATGGAAGTAGCGATGGCCTCCCAGTCGTACGGATTCAAAGTGCGCAGGTCGAGAATCTCGACCTCGATTCCCTGCTGCTGCGCCTTCTGCGCTGCCTGCATGGCGCGCGGCACAACGGCGCCGTAAGTGACCAACGTAATGTCTGTTCCGGGGCGAACTATCTTTGCTTTGCCGAAGGGAATGGCGAAATCCGGCCCAGGATAAGGCGCACGGCCGTAGGTCTCGCGATAGAGTCGCTTGTGCTCCAGGAACAGCACCGGGTCGTCGCAGCGAATGGCGGTGCGCAGCAAGCCGTTGGCGTCGAGAGCATTGGAAGGAAAGACCACGCGCAAGCCGGGAATATGCGTGAAGATGCTCTCGCCCGACTGCGAGTGATAGATGGCCCCGCCGGTGAGGTAGCCGCCGATGGGCACACGAACCACCGCTGGGGCAGCCCAGGCGCCGTTTGAGCGCCAGCGCATGAGAGCCAGTTCGTTGTGAATCTGATGCATGGCGGGCCAGATATAGTCGAAGAACTGAATCTCGACGACCGGCTTCATGCCTCGGGAAGCATAGCCGACGGCGCGGCCCACGATATTGGCCTCGGCCAGCGGCGAGTTGAAGACGCGCTCGGAGCCGAACTCGCTCTGCAGTCCGGCGGTTAGCTTGAAGACGCCGCCCTTGCCCTTGACTTCGGAAAGAGCTTCTTCGCGGCTGGCGTCGGCCACGTCTTCGCCATAGACAACGATGCGCGGATCGCGGCGCATCTCATCGTGCAGGCAGGCGTTGATCAGGTCAGCCATGGTGCGCGGAGAATTGCCCTTTTCGCTACCCGTCTTGCCTCCACCGGCTGGGCCGAACAGAGGGCCGGGCGCATCCGCCGGCTCGGTCGAGAATTGGGCGCTGCAGGGGTCGAGGCCTTCAGAGTAGACGTGCCGCGTGATTCCTTCAACCGTGGGCAACGGAGCTTCGAGAGCGCGCTCGGCGGCTTCTTCCGCCTCATGATCGAGTTCCTGCTCCAGTGCGTTGATCTGCTCCTCGGTCAGAATTCCTTCGCGCAGCAGGCGCATCTGCAGCTTGGCCAGCGGGTCACGCATGGCGTCGGTTTCGCGCTCGGCCGTCGAGCGATAGAGCCTGTCGTCATCGGAGAGCGAGTGCGAGTAAGGCCTCACCACGTGGCCGTGGACAAACGCCGGGCCATGACCGGCGCGGCAGTACGCCGCCGCTTCTTGAAATGCGCGCAGGCTGGCCTCTGGGTCGGTCCCGTCAACCTCGGCAA
>JBEKVS010000231.1:0-9552 GCA_049513795.1 Occallatibacter sp.
TGCCAGCCATCCACCCCTGCCACTGTCACTTACCCTGCTGCTGGTGCCTGGTATCGGCCGGCGCGCCTGAAATAACGGCAAATGGGAACAGCCCGCAACTTGCTTGAACCCGGCTACAGCGGCCCCCTGAAATCCGACCTGCACCGATATCTCACGAGGTTAATCAAAACAAGAATGGCACAAATTTCAAATTACTGAACCAATACAATAATTGGTGTACAATAATGGAATGAGAACCAATGTTAACCTTGATGCGGATGTGTATAACCTGGCCTCTGCATATGCAAATGGAAAGGGAATCACATTAGGGGCTGCGATCAGCGAACTTGTCCGGCAAGCCGGGCAAATCACGGAGCCGGGAGCCATGTCCCAGAAGCTGAAGATGAATGAGTATGGCTATTATGAGATCGTCGGAGGCGACGTACTTACCTCGGAGAGAGTGAAAGAACTCTCGGAGGATGAAGTTGCCTAAGACGAACCGATACCTGCTCGATGTGAACGTGCTGGTGGCGTTGACTTCGACGGCCCATGTACATCATCAGCTTGTCAAAGAATGGTTCAATGCGTCTGCGGACATTCAATGGAGCGTCTGCGCTTTCACCGAAGCAGGGTTTGTCCGCACTGTGACCGCGCCGAGACCGGGTCAGCTGTCGATGAGCGAGGCCACAACCGTTCTGGCCCAACTCACGCGGCATCCTGGTTATCGCTACCAGCCGATCAGTGCCGACTGGCAGACGTTGTGCAGCCCTTTCTTCAAGCGGCTCTACGGCACAAAGCAGGTCACGGATGCCTACTTGCTCGGCTTGGCCCTACGCGAAGGACTGGTACTTGCCACCCTCGACAAGCCCATCATCCATTTGGCAGGAGAGCACGGAAGCCAGGTGTTGCTGGTGCTCAAAGATCCGAACACCTAAGGCACAGTCTTCGGCTATGTCGCCGGAATCCCTACCTGACGGACCATGACAGAAAGATAGACCACCTTCAGCATCGAGGCGAAGCTCGATACGAACGGGCTGGCGGACAGGATAGACGAGGGCCGGGCGAAAACAATGCAGTCTTCATGCGGGTCTCGGCTCCGATTTCGATTGCGCAGAAGCCTGTCTCTATGCTGTGTTATTCACAGAATGGTGAATTGGAAAAGGCGTACCCACACTCGCGTTGAGAAAGCTGGCCTGAGGATGGCCAACAGAATGGGCATGCACAGGCAGGTTTTTGGGGCTACGTTGTTGATCGTAATGGCGCTGATTGCCTCGGCGCAGCAACCAGCGGTTCCCCGGCCGGCCGACAAGGTCGTTGAGGCCGAGGATGCTCTCAAAACGGCCGAACAGGCCCATCCCGGCAACACGGCAGAGGTTGCCCACGCGCTGCACTTGATGGTCCAGGCCGAGATCGATGGGGAGGAGACGACCAACGAGACGCTGGACCGCGCGCGCCGCGAGAGCGCCGTTGCCGAGGCAGCCGAAGGCAAGGACAGCAAGCTTTCACTGGAAGCCTTCATCGATACGGCTCGGGTTCTGAATGAATTGGACAGAGCGGCCGAAGGCCGTCCGTTAGCCGAGGAAGCTCTCGAAACAGCTGAAAGAAAGTTCCCCGATTCCGGAACCTTTATTTATGCTGCCACCGCCCTGGCATCGATTTGCCGGACGTTGGGAGACTACGCCGTTGGATTGAGCGCCTCCAGCAAGGCGATTGAAGCAGCCAGAAGATCGACGGCTGGAAACGAACAACTCATGATCGACGCGCTTACGGAAAGCGGTGTGCTGAAGTACCTTCATCATGATCTGGCGGGTGCTCTCGCCGACCAGGAGGAAGCTATGCGGATCGCGCAGAGCGCGAAGCTGGATGACTTCCAGATGGGCATCGTCGAGAGCGACACCGCCACGCAGTACGTCTGGGCAGAGGATTTTCCCAAGGCCATCGAGCATTACAACAGGGCAGTTGAACTGATCACTCGCACCAACGGTCCGGAAAGCTCGCTGCTGGCAAATATCCTGAACAATCTGGCCGAGTTGTATGCGCGCACCGGTCAGTTCGACCTTGCGTGGAAAGACTTTCAGGTTGCCTTGGCCAACCCGTACATGAATTCCGATTCGCTTGCATGGGACCACTTTGGCTACGCGCGTTCGCTCGCCGCTGGCGGCCAACTGCAGCATGCGATCGAGGAGGGCCTGCTGGCCTCCCGGCTTGGGCGCGAGAAGGTGGTTCTGCAGGCACGCATCCTACCCGAGCGTCAGGCGCTGGAATACTTCAAGCGCCGGCCCTGGGGACTGAATATTGCGCTCTCCGTACTGGCGAAGCATCCCGAATTACCCGCTGACCAAACCTATCAGGAGGTCGTACGCTCCCGGGCCCTGGTTGCGGACGAGATGGCCCGCCGCCAGCGCAACCTGAATGCTTCGAACGATCCGGAAGTGACTCGACTGCTCGATGCTTTGGACCAGGCGCGCAAGCAGGTCCTGGAGGCCGACGCCATGAAGCCCGGGACGGAGGGCAAGAGCAAGGCCCAGACCGCATCCAGTGCGCAGATGGAGAAGATCGAGCGAGCTCTTGCCGAACGCAGCGCGACCATTCGAGACGATGAACGTCAGGACGCAGTCACGTTGAAGCAGCTGCGCGCCGGTCTGCCGCCAGGAGCGGTTCTGGTTTCCTATCTCTCGTATGCCGCAGAGGCCGTTGAGAAGGTGGATCCGGCGGAAACGAAAACTCTGGCCTACCTGGCTTTTGTGCTGCGCCGCGATTCGGAGCGGATACAGGTATTCGATTTAGGGCCTGGAAAGCCAATCGATGGCCTGGTCCTGGCCATGCGCAAAACGGTTGAAAGCGAGGCGAACGGTGGCGGCCTTGGCTCAACCCTCAATGAGCGCACCTATCGAGAAAATGCTCTCTTGCTGCGCAAGGCGATCTGGGATCCCTTGGCCGCGGCGCGAAAAGACGCGCACCTGGTTTTTGTCGTTCCCGACAGGAATTTGAATTTGATTCCATTTGCCAGCCTGCCGGACGGCGATGGCTATCTGGCGGATCGCGATACTGTCATTCATATTCTTTCGAGCGAGCGCGATATTTTGCCCAGCGCGCCAGGCGAAAAGAAATTCGGCCTGATGGTCCTCGGTGGCCCGGCGTTCGACCAGAAGCTAGTCGCTTCGGCGACTCCAGCCCTGCGCGGCGCTCCCACAGGTTGCAAGGATCTGGATGAACTTCGGTTTCCCGCTCTTCCGGGCGCTGCCGAGGAAGCGGCCGACATCTCCACAAGCTGGAAGCAATGGCAGGCGGGCGAACCGGAGTCTGTATTGACTGGTACGGCCGCCACGAGCGCGGCCTTTATTCACGCGGCTGAGCGCGCACGAGTCTTGCACATTGCCACCCACACTTTTCTGCTGAACAAGGCCTGCGGCGACGGCAATCCGTTGCTTGACTCTGGCCTGGTCTTTGCCGGCGCGAACAACGACCGCCGGAACAACATCCTCACCGCGCAGCAGATCGCCTCGCTCAATCTTCATGGAGTGGACTGGGCTGTTCTTTCCGCCTGCAGCACTGGTAATGGCGAATTGAACGATGGAGAAGGGGTTCTCGGTTTGCAGCGCGCCTTCCGCATCGCCGGCGCCCGCAGCATCGTCATGACGCTCTGGCCAGTTGAGGATGAAATGACCCGACGTTACGTGCGCGAGCTCTACCGGCAGCATTTGCAGTATCACCG
This sequence comes from Occallatibacter sp., assembly GCA_049513795.1. Lineage (GTDB taxonomy): Bacteria > Acidobacteriota > Terriglobia > Terriglobales > Acidobacteriaceae > Telmatobacter. Next base: position 3,695 of record JBEKVS010000231.1, read on the forward strand.
CTCTGCCGCCGATGCTGCGTGGATTGCCGCGCACAGAATGCTGGCCGAGCGCCGCACGGCAGGCCAAAGCACCCATCCCTGGTATTGGGCTGGATTCGTGGGCTCGGGCGGGTGGGAGTAGGTCCGTTCGAGGTTGTGCCTGGACGGTCGTCCAAACGTACTTTACCGCTTGGTAAAGTACGTTTAGCTGGTTGTCGTTGGCCGGTGATACACCAACGACGGGATCGCGGCTTCGGTCGGTGGCAGTTCACGGTTGCCCATGGCCGTACTTAGCATTCATCCTCATTACGTATTCGGCATGTTCCGACTGCGCGTGGGCTAATCGGTCGAACGCTCCATGGATGTCTCTCAACTGTTCGTCCCCGTATCGGCGTAATGCGTCTGAGATGAACAGGAACCAATCCACATCAGCTTCAGCTCAATTGGATCGCTTGGGGAACTGAAGGGTACCGCTGGTCCCAATGGAGACAAAGCAGGTCTTCAACCCAGAGGTCACCCGAATCGCCTCGGCTCATTGAAACGACATGCTCGATTGAGTTGCCCACCCACGCTCGACACCCACGGCACCAGAAGTGAGACGCATACGGGTCGGCTACTCCTGCTTGAACCATGAGGAAAAAGTTCAAAAAAATGTAGGCTCTGTCACAAAACGCGCTGGGATCCCACTAAATCGGCGAAAGGAATGGATGAATTCCTGAGGAGGCCGATATGAACATGAATCTTACGCATCCAATCCGCGCGATTTTCTTCAAGCGGATTTGGTTCCTACACCTGGTGCTGGCTCTGATGGCGGGACGAGCGTGGTCACAGGAGTATACCGTCATCGACCTCGGAACGCTCGGAGGGGGGAACAGCACGGCAACGGGTGTGAATAATCTTGGGCAGGTATCGGGATACGCCGACACCAACTACCTAACTTACGAGAACGACGAGGTGAATCAGGAGCCCTTCCTCTACTCAAACGGAACGATGAACAGTCTCAACGCACCAGATGGGGTCCTGTACAACTACGGTTTGGCACTCAATGACGCCGGCACGGTGGTGGGTTTGTATTATTCAGGCAACGCCAATGCGTGGAACGGATTTCAGACAAGTCAGGGGACATGGACGGACCTGGCACCGACATCGCAGAGCTATGCCTTGGCGATCAATGAAAGTGGGGTTGCGGCGGGGGCCAATGGGAGCGGGCCGGGTCCGTTTCTTGTGACCGTCGTACCGGGAGCCGGGTTATACGGCATTCCGACCGGAGTGACGTTCAGCAATGGGGAGATGACGGACATTCCGGCCGGGAACTTTCTTACTGTGCTTCCCTCCGGAATCAATAACGCGGGGCAAATCAGCGGGGAATGCGTGAACGATGATTACTCTTACTTTGGATGCCTTGTGACCGGCAATGAACAGCAACTTTTGCAGGTGCTGCACGGGTATGGGAGCGCCGCGCCCTTTGCCATCGATGCGGCTGGAAACATGTGCGGCACGAGCTACAAAGGAGCGTACAACTCCGCGACAGCCACGACGGCAACCTATTGGGCCGGCAGCGTGGCAACGAACCTGGGCACACCGGTGAATACGGACGACAGTTCGTGTGCAGCTTTGAATGACTACGGCACAGGCGTGGGCGCGGCGAACGTCAAGGGTGGGGGACAGGTTGGCACGATCTACGACCCTGTGAATGGCGCGCGCAACCTGAACTCGCTGGTCACGCATATCTTCCGCAGAGGGGCCGCTTTTTCGATTCAAAATGCAGTTGGAATCTCTGACCGTGGGTACATAGCCGCCAATTGTTTCTTCGAGCAGTATCAATACGCACCCGGCTATTACTACAACCGCGCATGCCTTTTGACGCCGAACTGGGGACGGATCGTGAGGAACGAGATTTTGGCGCTGGCGCAGGGTGATCGGGAGTGCAGTCAGTGCAGGACCGAACTGGAGCCTGAGGCAGATTCGCTGCCGCCGAATGAAGTCGGACTTTCAGTGGAAGAGGAGAAACAGGCGGTGGCGACACTGGAGGAGATTCAGACAAATCTACTTAAGTTGGGGAAAGAGGATCGGATCCCAGAAACTAAACTCATCCTTCTACTGGGCGACACGGAGTCGGCGCTTCGTGCTTTTGGGTACGTTCCGCCTTAAGGGTTTGGGCAAGCCGGCGGAGTTTCGGCCCGCTGCTGCGTGCTTTCGGTCAACACTTGCTCGATTCCCAGGGCTTGGTTCGCCCAGGCGAACCGGTCCTGGGCTGTTTCATTTGCCCCTATAGCAGTTTCGGAATTACTGCAGACCGGAAGCACGCACTCAAGTGGAAGGAAATGCATGAAACCTCTTTTTAGCGAAGTCCGAAAGCTCATAACGCTGGTGGTCCTTCTTTTGTTGTTGCCCGTAACTTCGAGCCTCCGATAAGGAGACGATATTCGTGCTAACAGTCTCCCTGCCCTCCCCAACAATGCATGTGGGCGACGACTTAGTGCTGGATGTGATCACCTCGAATCCAACGCATCATGTTGTTTACGCCGCTGAAGGAGGCCGGGGAGGACTATCCGTTGAGCCAACGTTGGGGTGGCTGATTGAGCGAATACATCCAGAGGATAGAGTTCGAGTGCAGCAGACGATCGAATCTGCGATCCATCAAAAGACAGGCTTCGATATTGAATATCGGCTGCTGACGCGGGGGGGGATCGGTAAAGTATCTGCATGTTGTAGTTCAAGCACACGAGAATGCGTCCGGCGAGTTGGAATTTGTGGGCGCAGTTACAGACCTCACAGAACGCAAGCGGGCTGAAGAGGCGTTACGCCAGGCGCAGGCTGACCTGGATGAGGTGCGCGCGGCTGTCACCAGGTTTGCAAGAGATGCACAACGCGCTACTGAAATTTTTAAAAGGATTCGCTCGCAATTCGAGGAGGGCTCCGTGAATCAAGAGACTCTTGGTGTAAGCGAGATGATTCGAGAAACAGTCGCCCTCCTGCGCGACGAGGCGATGAGATACAACATATCGGTGCGGACGGACCTGGCAGCCGACCTTCCTCAGATCGTCGGAGATCGCGTGCAATTGCAACAGGTCGCGATGAATCTCATCGTCAACAGCATCGAAGCGATGAAGGACGTTGGTGGAATACGAGAGCTGGTCATCAAGTCGCAGCGAACTGAAGACGAGCAGCTTCTTGTGTCTGTCAGCGATACTGGCCCAGGGTTTCCACCAGAGCGCGCGGAACAGATATTCGATCCGTTCTTTACAACCAAACCCCACGGCACCGGCATGGGGCTTCGCATTAGCCGCTCAATCGTTGAGTCGCATGGTGGCCGCTTGCGGGCGGTCGGAACTCCTGGGCGGCGCAACGTTTCACATAAACCTGCCCGCTGCGAATCCAGGTCGTACATAATAGCGGGCGCTTGCGTCAGTCTCCAAGGTGGTCCAGGAGAATTGAGGCTCCGGTTGAAGCCACGTTTGCGCCCCGAATTGGATGTGGGTCCACAAACGTGGAGACTTCTTGCGTGCCACGTTCTGGATGTACCAGACAGTGGCGCTCGCATTGAATATCCTCAGTTCACTGCATCGCCATTCAAGTTTCATAGATTTAACACGAAGCCCCTTCGAGATGAGGGGCTTTCGCGCGTCATGGCTCATAAGTTGTATTGGTTTCTCTTGACACGGACAAAGCATCTGAGTGCAATGTAAATATTGCAAGATTAAAACCATCAGAAAGGGAGAATAATCAAATGGCAACCAAGAAGGCACCAGCCAAGAAAAAGGCACCAGCGAAGAAGGCCGCAAAAAAGAAGTAGCGGATCAACCGACACGGCAACACGCGAGGGGGGCGCTTCAAGCGTCCCCTTCAGTGTTTTCGGATAGGTACGTCTAAAAAGCAAGCGTTTGCGATGGGTAGACCTACACCGGAAAGCGCGAAGCCGACTGAAGAGGAGTCCGTCTTTACTGCCTTGTTTAATTCTCCCATTCCCATTCACAAACGACTAGCGGCAGGCTAACGTCGGGAACCGTTTGATGACCATGTGCGGCATACCTTCCGGCCGAAAGGCCCGAACAACTGCGCTCGGGCCTTCCTCCTAGAAAATGTCTACTATTTTCGGCTATCGCGCGCGGCCTTCACATGATCATGTGAATTTTGGATATGCGCATACTGCTTGTTGAGCAGTTGCTTGATCGGCAGCGGCAATTCTTTTTCAAGTGCTTCTTGATACGCCTTCTTAGCCGCGTCTTCACCAGCTTCGGCTGTCTCCAACAGGGTGTGGTCTCCTCCGCCGAGGTGAGCCTTGATATCGCCCCAAGTCCTGTGGACAGCCCCTCCAACGGTGCCCCTTTCCTTCACGTCGTGGACACCTTCCAGATGCAGAACCTCTTCGATATCTCCGCGAAATTGCGCACGTTTCAGAGACTCGGCGGCGAAGTAGCGCCGGAGATTTTCATCCTTCAAGTGCTCGCCTATATTCTGAAAACCTTCCTGCCCGTCGATGAGAGACTGGATGACGGACCGCAGGGTCTCTTCAACTTCTTTGTTGGTCAATTTGCGGTCTTTTGTTTCAATAGCCATAGAATCCTTCCGATTGCGGTTACGTGGGGTGGGATTAAGAAGCAGGGTCCGGGCGATGCCAGTGCGATTCTCCTTCTCGCCCAGTGAGCCAGAGAAATCGCGAAAATCCAGCGCCCCTGCCCATCTGCGAAGCGCGCCCCAGAACACAGGCTACTGGAACACGCTCCTAGTTATAGAGGCCCGGGGCCAGTGCGGAGTTGCCTAGCCGGTCCTACCGTCATTTCCATCGCCGCGACTGCTACGAGCAGTGAATACTCCCGCAAAAGCCAGGCACACGGCGAAGATCAGGCCTGAGCGCAGAGAAAGAGGTTCCAACAACTATCGGGAATTGAGGTTATCGCTGACCGGAAAGAATAGTGACGCCAGACAACAGGGTCACACCAATCAACTGCCGGTTGGCCGGAATGTCAAATCTCAATGATTATCTGTGGTTTACGATCAATGAAAGCCAGGTGGAAGGGTGATTTAGCGCTCATTGCGATGGGAGGCAAGAAAGGAACTCCGCCTCCATAGGAGCGGGCAGCCCAAGCTTCGCGCAGTTCAGTGTCTGAAATCATAACCTACTTTTTCCTACTTCGCTTAATTGGGTAATGGTGCGGTTTAGTCTGGTCGTCGGACTGGTCGTTCCCCGGTTGTCGTACGACTATCTCAAATCCGGGCACAATGTCACGCTAGGTGGCTATACAGACAGAACCCATTTTGGGGTTACTTCCGCCTTGCCGGTGATACATTCGGAATGATTTTCAACTCGAGACTCGCTCAAGCATGAGCACAAAACGACCGTATAATCTCCCCATGTTGGCACTTCGCATTCTTCCCTTCGCCTTGGCTCTTACCATCGTGGCGCCTGCACAGCAGGCCGTCTCCTTTGCAACTGACGATGGTGGACAGGTCTGCGCCGATCTCTATGGTCAAGGCAGTAATGCTGTCGTGCTGGCGCACGGCGGGAGATTTAACAAAGAGAGCTGGCGCGAGCAGGCATTATCGCTCACATCGGCAGGGTTTCGAGTATTGGCCATTGACTTCAGAGGTTTCGGTTGTTCGAAAGGCCCTGGGCAGGGGGATTTCGACAGTGCTCCGTTTGAGAAGGATGTGCTCGCTGCGGTTCGTTACCTGAGAGCGCACGGAGCGAAAACGGTGTCAGTGGTTGGAGGGAGTTTTGGGGGCGCGGCTGCCGGCGATGCATCGATCAAGTCGGCACCAGGTGAGATTGATCGAATCGTATTTCTCGGCTCAGCCCCGAATCTTTTAGCAGACGGCTTGAAATCACGAGCTTTGTTTATCGTCGCGCGCGAAGACAGCAGCGGAAGCGGCCCAAG
>JBEKVS010000232.1:0-9530 GCA_049513795.1 Occallatibacter sp.
CACGCGCAGATCGTTATTCAGGTTCTTGATCACCTCGTTGGCCTTCATGGCTTCGGAGTTGTGCTTCTTCAGATCTTCCAACTGCTTCTTCTGCTCCGGAGGCAAGGCGTCGATGTATTCCTTGCGCGACATATCGATGTCCACCACGACGTCCTGCCCTTGCAGAACTTTCACGCTCTCCACATGGTCCGCTTCTTTGTCGGCCGCCATGCCCGGAGTGCGGTAGATCAACCGGTATGTGCCCGGAGCAACCTCACCGGAGTAGTCGCCGTTGGCATCCACCGGCAGGCTGCCCTTGTCGGTCGTCGATGCTTTCAATCCCGGGCCGGAAGCGAGTCCGACCCCAATCAGGCTGATCGTCCCGCCGTTTTGCGAGGCGCCGGTCGGGTTGGTGACGTGACCGTGGATCTTGCCGGTAGGCCCAGTGGGGGTGGCGGCCGCAGCGGGCGCCTGTGCCGGCTCCTGTGCAAGCGCGGGCAATAGTCCGATTGCCAGCAGTCCCATCCCCAGCAGTCCCGTGCTAAGCGAAATCATGCGTTTCATGTGTCTCTCTCCTTGGGAGCTGCGGGAACGACCGTGCCCGCATGCTCAAAATCTCAATCTGGCGACGCATTGATCAACAACGCCGGCGGCGTGGCTCGCCGTTCTACTCGGTCCGCATGTCTACGCCATTCCGCTCGCGTCCAAGCGTTCCTATTCATACTGCCAGAACGGTTGCCGTCCTGTCAGCGAGTCGAGCCTGACCCATCTCGCCCCAAGCGCAGAACCCCGCTTGCGGGCTGCGAAATCGGCAGGACTCAAGGTAAATCCAATGGACCGCTCAACACAAGGGCAAGTAGCAGTATGTGCGACAGAAGGCGCGACTTGCATAGTTTTTTCGCGATTCGATTGCAAACTGATTGTCTGCCTGAGGACCGCATGGCGATTCCGCAGCATTTCAAACTGGTTATGGGCCGGGCTCCGGCATCTCGATGGTAGTGGGATCCTGAGCGGAGTGTGTGTGGCGCACATCACACACTACAACCGGTCTCATAAATAGCGATTGTAAATAGCGATTGGTCAGAGGAGCCGACTGTGAGCCCGCTCCAAAACGGGGCGAATGCTTCTTGTGAGTCAATGAAGATGGTTTATGAGACCGGTTCCAGACACACTAGAATGACGAAATGGCAACCACCATTCGCCCCGCGACCACTGCGGATATTCCCCTCATTCTCAGCTTCATTCGCGCCTTGGCTGCCTATGAGCGCGAGCCGGACGCGGTCACAGCCACGGAAGCCGACCTGCTCCGCGACGGCTTCGGAACCAATCCTTTCTACTTCTGCCTGATCGCCGAAGTCGACGCGCAGCCGGCGGGATTCGCCTTTTACTTTTTCAACTACTCCACCTGGATGGGCCGGCCGGGTCTCTATCTCGAAGATCTCTTCGTGCACCCGGAGTTCCGCGGCCTGGGGATTGGCAAGGCCTTGCTCGAACGCGTAGCCGCCATCGCCGTCGAGAAGAACTGCCCGCGCCTGCAGTGGGAGGTTCTCGACTGGAACACCCCGGCCATCGATTTCTACAAGGCTATGGGCGCCGAGTTCATGGACGCATGGCGCAACGTCCGCGTCACCGGAGAAGCGCTCGCCCGCCTCGCCGGATCGGAAGCACAGCGGCCATGAATCCAAATATGAACCAACCACAAAACGCCGGGTGCCCCATCCTTGAATCGCCTTTTGATTCAAGGGTGGGAAGCGAAGGAAACCCCTGCTCACAGCCTCGGCGGGCCGCGCTATGAGAATCAAGGTCATCGGCGGTGGATTGGCCGGCCCGGAAGCAGCGCTCACCGCCGCGCGCTTCGGCTGCCAGGTCGATCTTTACGAGATGCGCACCATCGTGGACGGAAAGCCGCGCCTGACCCCCGCTCACCAGACCACGGAATTCGGCGAGCTCGTCTGCTCCAACTCCCTGAAGAGCGAGTCGCCCAACACCGCGCCCTGGCTCTTGAAGCAGGAGATTCGCCGCGCCGGCTCCGCTCTGCTGCGCATCGCCGACCAAACCGCTGTTCCCGCCGGCCACGCCCTCGCCGTCGATCGCGTCGAATTCTCCCGCCGCATCGCAGAAGCCATTGCCGCCGAGCCCCTGATCCGCGTCATCCGCGAAGAAGTCACCAGTCTCGATCAGGACGAAGCCGGCGCGCAGATCACGATCCTGGCCACGGGCCCGCTCACCTCCGATGCGCTCAGCCGCGAGATCGAGCGCATCACCGGCTCCGGTCATCTGGCCTTCTACGATTCCATCTCCCCCATCGTCGATGCCGACACCATCGACATGAATCGCGTCTACATGGCCGCGCGCTGGGACAAGGGCACCGCCGACTACATCAACTGCCCCATGGACCGCGCAGAGTTCGACCGCTTCCTCGATGCGCTTCTGGCTGCCGAAGCCGCCGAATCAAAAGAATGGGAGAAGCTCGATTATTTTGAAGGCTGTCTTCCCATCGAAGTGCTCGCACGCCGTGGCCGCGATACATTGCGCTTCGGCCCCATGAAGCCCGTCGGTCTGCGTGACCCACGTACTGGCAAAACGCCCTGGGCCGTGGTCCAGTTGCGCAAAGAAAACGTTCGCGCCGACAGTTACAACCTGGTCGGCTTTCAAAATCACCTCAAATTCGGCGAGCAGGCGCGCGTGCTGCGCCTCATTCCGGGCCTGGAGAACGCGCGCTTCCTGCGCTACGGCCAGATCCATCGCAACACCTACATCCAGGCGCCGCTTCTGCTCGACGAAACCCTCCGCCTCAACCCTCGCAGTCCTTCGGATGAGGTCGAGCCAAGGGCGCAGGGTGCCCCATCCTTTCCGCGTTCTCCCGCGGAAAGGGTGGGAAACCACACCATCCTCTTCGCCGGCCAGCTTTGCGGCGTCGAAGGCTACACCGAATCCATCGCCACCGGCCTTCTCGCCGGAATCTACGCGGCTGCGCTGGCTCGTGGTGAAGAACCCGCGCCCGCCCCGCGCGCCAGCGCTCTCGGTTCGCTGGTGCACTACATTACCCACGCCGATCCCAAGGATTTTCAACCCGCCAACATCACGTTCGATCTTTTGCAGCCGCTCGAAGAAGAGCTGCGCAAAAAAGTCCGCGACAAAAAGGAGCGCCATCGCATTGTCTGCGAGCGCGCTCTCGCCGCATTCGACGAATGGTGGAGCGCAATCCCGCGCCCGGCAACGGAACTTCGCGCGTAATTTCGGCGTATCTCCGTGGTACGCTGTGCCTTCCGGGAAAGGTTCTTCGGGAAAGGTTCTTTATGCGCGCCATCTCCGCCGCCGACTCCGTCTCAGCCGCCGTTCAACGCACCAGGGATTTCCTCTTCAGACCCTTCAGCTGGGGAACCTTTCTGAAGCTCGGCCTCGTAGCCATCGTCACCGAAGGCCTGGGCAGCAATTTCAACTCTTCGCATCACAACGCCCAATCACCCGGCCACGCGCCCATGTTTTACGGGCCGCACATGCAACCGCTGGCGTGGGCCGCGGCCATCGCCATGAGCCTGCTGGTCGCCATCTTCGCGGCATGGCTGTTCTACCTGATAACGCGGTTGCGCTTCGCGTTCTTTCATTGCCTCACCCACAACACCAGGGAGATTCGGCCCGGTTGGATCATGTACGCACCGCAGGCAACGCGCTTTTTCTGGCTCAATATCGGCGTGGGATTTTCTTTTCTGCTCGTGGTTGTATTGATCTCACTTCCGTTCATCGGCGGTTTCATGCGCCTGTTTCATGAGATAAACCAGGGCCGCCAACCCGGTGTCGGGCTGATGCTGTCTCTCCTGTTGCCCTTGATCCCCATCATTGTTTTGCTGCTATTGGCTGGAATTTTAGCCGACGTGATTTTGCGCGATTGGATGCTGCCCCATTTCGCGCTGGATAACGCGTCGTCCGGCGAAGCGTGGAGCCAGGTTCGGGCTCACATGATGGCCGAGAAGAGGCAGTTTCTTGCCTATGCCTTGCTGCGATTAGTCCTTCCGTTGATTGCCACGATCGTGGTGTTTTTTGTGTTGCTGATTCCTGGCCTCGTGCTGGCCGGCTCGCTCGCCATGGTTGAACTCGGCCTTCACTCCGTCTTTGCGGACGCGACCGGCGGCTCCGCGATTACCGGCGTCCTTCTCCAGGTCTTCTTCGGCGTGCTGGCCTTCGGATTCGCCGTGTTGGCCAGCATCTGTCTCGGCGGGCCTTTGAGCACGGGAACCCGCGCGTATGCGCTGGTCTTCTACGGTGGCCGCTACCAGAAGCTTGGAGACGCACTCTACCCACCCATCTCCCGCGTTGCCTGAAGCGTCGCCAGTGCGTTCTTAATTCTGTTCGCATCATCTCCGTAGGCATCTATCTAAATGCAAGGCCTGCCACACGCAAGGCAGGGCTGGATGCAAGGCCAGCCAGTTGCATTTTGAGAACGCGATGCCGCGGACTGCGGATGAGGAGACTTGCTCAACAACTCCCATAGCTCAATGCACGGCCTTGCTCTGACTACTCCCGAATCGCCTTGGCCGCTATGCTAGGCTGGGCAGACCCGGAGCAAGCCTGATGAAAATCTATTCGGCGTCGGAAGCTGTATGGCCTGCCTTGCTGCGGACGTATTCCTATCTCTTCCGGCCGTTCAAGTGGGAGACATTTCTCAAGCTCGCCACCATCGCCACGCTCTGCGAAGGCTTGCTGGTGAGCTTCAAGTTCGTCGTGCCCAACACCTTCCCATTCGATTTCGATATGGCCGTATCGAAATCGTTTTTATTCGCACCCGAGTTCCTCGCCGTGACCATCCTCGGCGCCATGGCCCTGCTGGTCATGGCCATCTACGCCTTCTTCCTGCTCACGCAACTGCGCTTCGCTTTCTTCCATTCGCTGATTCACCAGACGCGCGCGTTCCGCAAAACCGCAAAGCTTTACACGGCCGAGTCCGAGCGATTCTTCATGGGCAGCGCCTTGGTGTGGCTCACATTCCTGGTCTTCGCGGTTCTTTTTGTTGTGCTGGTCATCGTCGCTGCCTACACCGTCTTGAACACCAGAACGCCGGAAGGGAAGCTCGATCCAGGCCACTTCCTGTTTCTCTTCTTCCCCTGCCTCGGAGTCTTTGCTGTGCTCGTCCTCGCGGTTTGTGCCGCACAGGTCGTGCTCAACGACTTCATCCTGCCCCACATGGCCATTGAAGGCGTGTCCTTCAACAAAGCCTGGGCAGAAGCGCGCGCGCGCATGGCCGCAAACAAAGAGACCTTTATGTCCTTTTTCATCCTGCGCCTCGCCATGCCGCTTGTCGCTGGAGTTCTGCTCGCGCTCGCCGCGTGGCTTACTGGAATCGTCATCTTTTCCCTCCTGGGAATGTCCACCGCCGGATTCGACGCCATGCTCGATGGGATCGGCGGATTCCGCGCAATCCTGCTCAGCGCGATTCATGTGCTTTTCTTTCTGCTTGGCCTCGCAGCCGGGTGGGTCGTAGCCGTCACCTTCAGCGGCCCTTTGTGCGTTTTCATGCGCGCCTACGCGCTTTATTTCTATGGGGGCTACTACAAGGCCCTCGGCAATCTGCTCGAACCGCAGGTGCCCCAAGCCGTTTTGGCAGAAGCAAAGACGGCGCCGCCCGCGCCTTGACCACCCCCAGGCAGGACGACGCGCTGAGAGCCTGTTCACCATGTGATTGGAGTGAACGGGGCGATTGGATGGTACTGGGTTCAGCCAGCGGGTACGGGCTTCGGCCGGAGGGCGCGGGCTTCAGCCCGTACATCCGCTGCGGATTTCGGTCAACGGCTCCAATCCTCAGGGGCCAAAGCCCAATCCCTGCTGGGCGCTGATGTACGGGCTGAAGCCCGTACCCTTCAGGCAAGGCGAATTAATGGGACGGATTTTAGGATTTCCGCACCTGAGCGTTTGACTTCGGCATCCTAAACTCGCCCTTCCTTCCGCCCGCCGCCGCAGGAAACAAATCTGTGGGATGATGAGTCAATCAAGGGTAAGAGCCATGCCCAAACGGACGAGGCCCAAACGGACCTGACTCGCCCGGACAGCCCAGACGAAGCAGGCCCGGACCAACGAGGCAGCGACGAATTTGATCAATCCATCGCTTCCACTCTCCAATCCGATTATCGGTACGCTTCTTCGTGCCGCCCTGGGCGCCTACGTCATCTACATGGCGCGCAGGTTTTATGCCGACCCCACCGGCTACTTCCGCAAGTCGGCGCGGAGTCTGCCCGATGTTCCCTGGCTGGCTCCCATGATTCGCGTCCTGGCCTGCTTCTGCCTTTGGGGTGGATGCTTCATCGTCGCCACTGCCGTCGCGGTGCAAGTGCTCGGCCTGCATGGCTATGGTCTGGCCCTGGCGCTGGTCACCCTGGCGGCCATTGCAACCTGGCTTCTCCTGCCCAAATCGCCGGACTCCGATATGGCGGACAACTCGACGGGCCAGAACCACCACAGGCTGCAGTAGGGAAGGCATTCGGCGGTTTTCCAGCCGATCACGCACCGGCTCAAGCACCAGCCCATCACGAGTCAGGAACATTTCCGGCCTTGCAAGAGTCCAACCGAGAATGAGACTCGCTCGAACGTGTACCCTGAATACCGGAGTGTTTTAATGCGCCTCGCGCCCACGCTCACTGGTTGCCTCAAAATCGCGTGTCTCGCCACGCTCCTCGTCCCCGCAGGCAGAGCGAAGGGCCAGGCTGCCCCGGTCAAGGCCGCAAAGCCGCCTGCCCAGGCTGCTGCTCCGTCAGCTCCCGCGCTCTTGCCCGATGCCTTTGCCGGATGGTTGGCCAGCGATCCGCCCAAGCCAGTCACAGACGCCGCGCAAGCCGACCCACCCAACGCCGAAGCCCTCAAGGAATACGACTTCACCGACGGCGCGCAAGCCGCCTACAAGCGCAGTGGCGAGACGCTCACCCTCAAGGCATTGCGCTTCAGCGACGCCAGCGGCGCCTATGGCGCCTACACGTTCTACCGCCAGAATGGCTGGCCCAAAGAGGAGATCGGCACCGGCGCCACATCAAACCACAACCGCGTGCTCTTCTGGATCGGCAACATCGTCGTCGACGCCAACTTCTCCCACATCGGTCCCATGTCCGGCGCCGAGCTGCGCGAGCTGGCCAGCCATCTGCCCGCGCTGGGCGGCCCCAAAGCCCTCGCCCCTCCCATCCTGAGCAACCTTCCCAAAGAGCTTCTGAATCTGCAGACCACGCATTATGCCCTTGGCCCCGTGGGCTATGCAGGATCGGGCGGCGTCTTGCCGGCGGAAGTCGTCGGCTTCGATCGCGGCGCTGAAACTGTGACCGCGACCTACGCGCTTCGCTCCAATCCCGCCACGCTCACCATCATCGACTACCCCACGCCGCAGTTGGCCGCCGCCCAGGAGACAAAGATCCGCGCCTATCTCAAAGCCGGCAGCCAGGCGCAGCCGCCCTGGCCCAAGCCGCTTCAAGACTCCGACCTCGCGTCGCTCGAAGTGCGCCGCAGCGGTCCTCTGGTTGCCGTAGTCAGTGGCGACGCCGTGCCCGACGAAAGCCACAAGCTGCTCGAGCTGGTTCACTACGACGCCGACATCACTTCCATGGCTCAACCCGCCGGCGGCGATTCCGATGTCGCCAAGACCGCCAAGCTGCTCCTCGGCATCGCCGGCATCGTCATCGTCGGAGTCAGTGCCGCCTTGCTGCTCGGCTTTTTTCTTGGCGGCGGCCGCGCCCTCTACCGCATGGCGCGCGGCAAGCCGATTTCCTCGGTCTACGAGGCAGAATTCATCCGCATCGATCTGCATGAAGACTGGGTAGAGCCCGCCGCCTCGGTTGACAGCGCGCATCCGAAGCGTTAATGCGGCTCGCCAATCCTGTGGAAAATTGGATGCAAATCCTAAGAAAACCCATGAAAAGCCTGAAAAACACCTGACATACCCAGCGAACAGCCGTCCCGGAAAGCCTCCCAAGCCGTCTGCGACAACAGCCCATAATCGTCTGAATGCAAAGGCTTTATTTCGCCCTCGATTTATCCTTGACACTCCCTTTCCGCGTCCCTAGTATGCAGCCAGAAAGTTCTGATGGCTTTGCCTCCGTTGGAACTATTCTCCCTGAGGGAAGAGCTGCCCTGTTGCCGGGCGGCTCTTTCCGTTTCCCGGCTGCCTTTCCCGGGCCGTTTTCCCGTCCAGTGTCCTGCTTCCCGAGCCTACCTCGGCTGCCGGCCTCGATCGCCTTTACCTGCAGCCAGCGCAACGATACAATCGGAGCAGCCCGTAGGCCGACGTAGCTCAGTTGGTAGAGCAGCTGATTCGTAATCAGCAGGTCGTCAGTTCAAGTCTGACCGTCGGCTCCATAAAGCCAAAGACTTACAGCAAATAAAAGCCCTCCTGCCAAAATTGGGTGTTACTTCTGGCGTTACTTCCATTGTTACTTCTGGTGCTAGTTCGCATTCAGTCCGTGTTTGACTGCCAAGAGGTCCGGGGAGCATCCTGATTTTCTGGAAAGGCGGGTGCCTGATGGCAAGCGAACTGGAAGACTACGCATTTGAGGGCGATTTCGACGACGACGATGACTTTGAGGTTCCGGAACTTTAGGAGCTTGAAATTTCCGTCCAGATTTCCGTCGAGATTTCCATGCAGGATGACCTGCAATCGCGCCCAGCGCCTCCAGGGCGCACCGACGAGAAGCACCGCCGCGTTTCTAGCGGCCCGTCACCTGCGGGAGATTCCTGGCAGGTCCTCTAGCCAACAAGAAGACAAAGACAGCCAACATAAAGAAGACAAAGACCCGCCCTCCAGAATGGGCCGTAATCGCGCTCTGATGCCCTTCGCTGCCAGCGCGAAGGCTCTAATGCATCGAAACCTGCGGAACCCTGTCGAACACGCTCACTTCGTAAACGTGCTCGCCCCACACCGTCCCCATCAGCACATACCGCATGGTCTTGCCATCGGCCGCAATATGGCCTTCGCCATACTCGGTACCGCTAGGGTCGCGCCACATGTGAACAATGGTGCTCCCCGACAGCTTGGTCTCGACGGTCTGCTGGTCGCGATTCGCCACCTGAACTGCCTTGCCCGGCTCCGGCGTGAACGACCATAGAAACGGTGTCCCTTTTCCGCTGACGCCTTCCACCGTGAGCGTGCCATCGGCGGCGAAGGTCAGAGTCTCGCTCTGAGGAAGAGGGCGGCCGGGGCTGAAGATGGATTCAGATGAATTGAATACCCATTTGCCCTCGAAAAGGCCGCTCGATTGCGCGGGCAGCGTGAGGGCATAGGCGAAGACCACCGAAAGGATGGAAACGCGCATGCAAAAACGCATCATCGGAAAATCTCCCTGCTGAAAGGAATCACAAATCCATCTGGGCCGTCAATATAAAACTCATCGAGTCTGGGCAAATTGAATCGGGAATCAATTGATCTTCCTTAGCCAGATGTCGCGCACCGAGATCTTGCATGGCTCGCTTTCAATCTCGAAGCCGATCAGCCCCGGCTGATTATTCACCGAGTCCTTGTTGTCATCGATGAACACCGCCATGAGCTGTCCGTTCATGATGTGCATCATCACGCCGCCGCGCGC
>JBEKVS010000233.1:0-10208 GCA_049513795.1 Occallatibacter sp.
ACTGAGTCGAGGGGAAGTCGGAGATAAATCACGACAAGGCGAAGCCCCGAAGCATTGTGCTTCAGGGCTTTTGCTTTGACTGCACGACAAGCTGCTGGGTGCCCCATGTCTCGATTCCGAGACATGGGAAGCGATGAGGAAATTTACGCGGGTTAACTCGCGTTTGGGCTGGAATCCGGCCTGCTGACTCATTGCCATGCGGCTGTTCAATGCCCGAGCGTAGCCACCTGTTTGACGGCGCCCCACTTGGGGTCTTTCTCCGTCGACGTAGATGGATTTGCCGAGTAACCGGGATCCGCGTCGATGTCGTACCCGATGTTCTCCGCGAGGCCCCAAGTATCCGCCGAGCACAGCTTGTAATAGAAAAGCGTTCCGCCACCCTGCGCGAACCATGAGTCGATGAGGGCCGTCGTTACGTCGCGCATCCCCGGGGCCGTCTGCGCAGCAACTGCGCCGGCGGTTGCAAAATCCGTGGACTGGCCGCCTTCATAGGCCACCATGCCGCCCTCGAGTTGCTCCGTGTTGGCCAACGCCGCCAGACTTCCAATCCACGGCGTCACATTCGATGTCTCGTACGCCTGCATTTCACTGAGCACTTCCGCGGAGGTTAGCGTGTTTTTCGGCGTATCTCCCTTGAAGTCCGCGTACGGAGCACCGGCAATGGCCCAGACATACTGATTCGCCCCACCATGCTGCGAATCGAGATACGCAAGGCCGGCAAATGTTCCCGCATTGGCAATCTGCCCGGCGAATATCGGACGGTAGACCGTGCCGAATGCCTGCGCTCCGTAAACGCTGGCAAATGCATTCGCAATCAGCATCACACCCTTAGCATTGATGCGCCACACCAGGTCGTATTCATTCCGATCGTGATCCCAATCCAGGTCAGGATCGCCTGCCGCGATGGCCGCATTTGCCTGGCCTTCAATCCACGCGGACTGACTTCCCACGCCGGACCAGAACTCATTCGAGTATTCGAGATAAACGTGCAAGCCCGGATTCAGGCCCGGATTCACGGGCCCCGCAGCGGGCTGGGGATTGGCGCCGCTCGATCCCGCCAATCCCGTATAGGGGTTGCCATTGACATCCGATCCGTATTGCAGGAGCAGGGCAAGATTGGTTGCCCAGTCCGTGGAGGTGAATTGGTAGCTTCCGCCAAAGGCAAGGTGGGGAATATTCAACCAGAGGTCTTTGCCGGTTTGATTCGCCAGTTGAATCGCGTACTCATACGAAGCGCCGGTCACGAACTGCGGGCTCACATTTTGCGAAGCGTGCGGCGGAACCTCCTGCTGGCTCGCGTAGCCGGGAATGGCGCGATCGGTCCACGTCTGCTCGGTGGAACTGTTCATCTCCAGGTAGTCCATCATGCGCACCGCGGAAAAGTATTTCAGACGGTCAAGAAAAACGTCGGTGAACAGGGTGCCGGGCGGCAGCGGCGTTCCACTCTCGCTGGGCCGCATGAGCGATACATTCGTCACGCCGCTTCCCACGGGGCTTGACGGCGTGCGCTGCGTTTCAGTGAAAACCAGATAGACGTTCTGATATGCGGGCCCCACCGTCACAGTTGCCGTGCTGATGTTAGTCGCAGTTGTATAGCTGACCGGACTCACGCTGACATGTGCGTCGTCGATGGCCGCAACACTCGCCTGTCCCGTGAAGGCAAGAGCATACTGGCCTGCCGACCAGGCGCCCTGGTTGTTGGCAATCACCAGCACGCCCGCGTCCTCGAGGGGCCAACCCTGCGCATCCACGTTCGCGTTCTCATTGGCGGGGCTTTCCACGCTGCCGAACTTGCGCGCCTGTTTCATGGCGTCGGCAAACATCTGCTCCGGGTCCCAATCGTTCACCCAGCCTACGTTCACGCCGAGTAGCGGAGGCGTGCTTGCATTCACCGTGACCGTAGTTTGCTTCGTTTGTTCGACTCCCGCGGAGTTCGTCACCGTCAAGGTGTACGCCGTCGTCAGCAGCGGCGAAACGCTCAGCGCCTTCCCGCTCACGACCACTTCGTTCCCGGGGCTAATGGAGCCGGTCCCATTGGTAAACACGGCTGTCAGAAGAGTCGACTCTCCAGGCAAGATCGTCGCTGGGCTGGCCGCAAAGCTTGCCACCAATGGCGGCGCGTTCATTACATCCACCTGCAACGTCTTGGTCGCCATGGCTCCCGCCGAATTCGTCACTTTGAGCGTGTAAGTCGTAGTCGACTGCGGTTTCACACTCAACGGCTGCCCGCTGACGATGGCCAGGTTACCCGGCGAAACGACGCCCTTGCCATGGGCGAAAACCGCCGTCAGCGTGATGGACTGGCCAGCCTTCACCTTTCCCGCACTGGCAACAAACTTCGAGATTGATGGCTTACTCGCAGCGGCGACTGAGGTCCGGCGAGGATCTTGCGTGGCTCCCGCGAAATAAATGCAGCCCACGCAGCTCAAAATGAGCAGGGGCACAGAGACGCGAAATGTGGACCGAAGCCCTGACAGCGATCTGCTCATGACGATTCCTGCTCTTTGGGGGATGACCAGCCAAGGGAGCAAAGGGAGGATCGACCAGGGGAGGGTCAAAGCCAGTATAAACGCCGCTCTTCACGAATCAATGCCGATCGCATGCCGAATGGGCAGCGAATTTATTCCGAGATTCGCTCTTTCTTCTAGTCAAATACCACTGTCTTGTTGCCATAACAGAGAATCCGGCGATCCAGATGCCAGCGCACCGCACGCGAAAGCACAACGCGCTCCAGGTCCCGGCCGCGCGCCACCAGGTCCTCCACCTGGTCGCGATGCGATATGCGCGCCACGTCCTGCTCGATGATCGGCCCATCGTCCAGCACGTCGGTCACATAGTGGCTGGTGGCCCCGATCAGCTTGACACCGCGCATGTGTGCCGCATGATAGGGTCGCGCACCGGTGAAGGCGGGCAAGAACGAGTGATGCACATTGATAATCGCGGCCGGGTAACAGGCGACGAAGGAGGGCGACAGAATTTGCATGTACCGCGCCAACACCACCAACTCGATGTTGTGGCGGGCGAGCAGGTCGCGTTGCCGCGCCTCGGCGTCGGCCCGAGTGGCGGCCGTAACCGGAATCAACTCGAACGGGATTCCATAGAATCCCGCCAGGCGTTCCGCGTCACGATGATTCGAAACAATGACCGGAATTTCGCACTCGAACTCGCCGGAACTCCAACGCTCCAGCAGGTCTGCGACACAGTGCAGATATTGCGAACAGAACAGCGCCATTCGGGTTCGCTGCGTCCCGGCAAATAGCTTCCAGCGCATGCCGAGATCGGCTGCCAGAGGGGCAAACGCGGCCTCAAAACCGGCCAGGTCAAAACGGGCCCGGTCAAAACGGGCCCGGTCAAAATGGCCCCGGTCAAAATGGGCCAGTTCAGAACGATCCAGGTCGAAGCGTGGGTCATCAGCCGGGGTGTCCTGTGCCGTTCCATCCAGCGCCCACTCCACGCGCATGAAGAACAAGCCCAGGTCGTGGTCCTGATGCTGGTCGGCATGCAGGATGTTGGCGCCGCGCTCATAAAGCAGGCCAGCAACCCGTGCCACCAGCCCCTTGCGGTCTGGACAATCGATCAACAGAACAGCGGAATCCTTCATGCTCTCTTCAGCTTAGAGCAGAGTCGACGTCGCCCGGAATCAAACCCAATCGCCATACGCGAGAAAGGAGACCTCAGGCCGCCGAATCGCCGCGTGACAGGGCGGGTGAATTCAGCTGCTGGCGCAGGTTGCCCGCCAGGTCAGCCACGATGCGCAGTTTGTCGGCGATGGGCGAAGACGACTCGCTCCCCGAGAGAGCCAGTTGCGAGTGCAGCAGAAGCCCGGCCACGGTGGTCTTGAGTTCGTTCTCAATGGCTGCGGCGGCGGCACGGCGAGCCAGTCCCTGCTCCCGTTCGCGGCGGTGCAACGCGGCGCGAATCTCCCTCGTCAGCCGCGCTGCCCCGGAAAGGGCAAAGTTCACTTGCAGGGGAATCGCCAGACCGGCGCGATCCCAGATCGCCTCGGCAGCCGACGGGTCGCACTCCGCCATGGTCTCATCCACCACCACGGCGGCAAACTCGCGAGTGCGCAGCGCGGTCAGCGCCGCCTTGCGGCCGTCCGCCACTTCAACTTCCATGCCCAGTTGTGCACCGACTACGGCAGCGCAGTTGCGAGCGCCTTCAATTCCCGTCACAATCAGAATGCTCATTTGCGGCTCCTCATTTTTGGTTCCTGCTGCCGGTACCCTGAAGGCCCGGGCCTGTTGTTCCGATCCTTTTGACAAGGCGGCCTCTACTGGAATGTGGTCTGGGACCATCTTCATTCCCGTTTCGGCCCGTCCGGCGTTTCGCGGTTCTGAATCGATCCCAAACTCCCGGTTCGATCCCATAAATGTCCCATCGGCGAAAACCGTTCCGCCTTTAGTACACCTCGGTCATTCTTCCCGAAGCGGGTCGGCGATGCCGTATTCCTTGAGCTTGCGATAGAGCGTGGTTTTGCCGATGCCGAGCAGCTTGGCCGCTTGCAACTTGTCCCCGCGCAGGGTGCGGATGGCGCTCAGAATCGCGTCCCGCTCCAGATCGGCCAGGGTCTTCAGTTCGGGTAGAACGCCGCCTTCAACGGCTGATTCAGCGGAGGCGGTGCTTGCGCGCCTGGCTTCCAGGCCCTGCTGCTGCAACTGCGTGGGCAGATCGCCCAGTTGCAGTGTGGTCCCCGACACCAATGCGCATGCATGTTCCACAGCGTGTTCCAGTTCTCTCACATTTCCCGGCCAGTCGTGGCGCATCATCGTCCGCAGGGCCTCGTCGCTCAGGGTGAACTTGGTCTGGTACTGGCGGCTGAACCGATCAAGGAAGTGCGCCGCCAGCAGCGGAACGTCCTCGCGCCGGTCACGCAGGGAAGGCAAGCGCAGATTGACAACGTTGAGACGATAAAACAGATCCTTGCGAAATGTGCCCTTCTCGACCATCGATGCCAGGTCGCGATTGGTGGCTGCTACTATGCGCGCCTTGATAGGGACACGGTGCGTGGCGCCCACCGGCCGCACTTCCTTTTCCTGCAGAGCGCGCAGCAACTTGGCCTGCAGATCGAGTGAAAGTTCGCCAATCTCGTCCAGAAACACCGTTCCGCCCTCGGCGGACACAAGTAAGCCATCCTTGGATCGGTTGGCTCCCGTGAAGGCGCCCTTCACATAGCCGAACAGCTCGCTTTCAATCAGCGTCGGCACCAGCGACCCGCAATCCACGGGCAGAAACGGCTTCTGCGCATTGGGCCCGTAGGCATGAATGGTATGCGCCACCAGCTCTTTGCCCGTGCCGCTCTCGCCCAGCACCAGCACCGGGTGCGTCGATTGGGCCACTTTGGACAAAATGCGATAGAGCTTCTCCATTTCGCCGGAACGGCCGATCATGGAGCCCAGTCCTTGCGAAAGCCGCAGCCGTTCGCGCAACTGGCGGGTGGTGGTATCCGTCAAGTGGCTTTGCGCCGCCCGGTCGAGCACCGTCGACAGCTCGTCCATGGCGAAGGGCTTGGTCAGATAATCCGATGCGCCGCAGCGCATGGCTTCAACAGCTGCGTTCACCGATCCGGACGAGGTCATGGCAATGACCGATGTGTCGGCATAGAGGAGCTTTACCTCGGAGACCAGCTCCAGGCCGGTGCTGCTGCCCGCCGGCAGGTTCACCAGCAGGATGTCGGCGGCGCGCCCGCGCAGCAGGCTGCGCGCCTGGCTCAGATCGCCCGTGCTCTCGACCGCATAGCCCAGGCTGGCAGCAATCTCGGCGCACGCCGACCGCATGGCCGGGTCGGCGTCGACGACCAGCAGATGCAGACGCACTGCCGGCTCGGAAGGTTGTGGAATGAACTCCATGATTCTCGTGCTTTCGACTGTTTCGAGCATTGTATTCGCCTCGTACATCCACGGGTTGGACTGAAAAGGACAGGGCAGGCGCAATTTCCACCTCCCACGGAGCCGGTGCGCCCCATCAGGGCGTCCCGATTCAAGGCGTACGGACGGGCAATTCGATGGCGAAGCGCGCGCCCGTCGGAACGCGGTTTTCGGCGTGAATCCTTCCCCCGGCCGCCTCAATAATCGATCGCGTGATGGACAGGCCCAGTCCCCGATGGGTGGCCGGCCAACCCTTCTCGCCGCGGGCTGCCGACTGCGTGCTGAAACCGGCCGCAAAGATACTCTCGAGCGCCTGGGGCGAGATGCCCGGCCCGTTGTCGTCCACGATCAGCATCAGGGAACCGGGAACCTCTGCCGCGGTGCGGCGCTCAGCCAGCCGCAGCTCGATTTTGCCCCCTCCGGGCATGGCCTCGGCGGCATTCTTTACCAGGTTGACCAGCACCCTGGTCAGGTCTTCTCCATTGAGCCTCACCGGTTTTGCCGATTGCTCGGATTCAACGCTCAGGGCAATCGTCGGCCCGGCCAATGCCGCCAGGAGGTTGCGATTGGCCATCAACTCCGCGGCCAGGCTGTCGATGGGCAGAGCCGGCAGCAGGTCCCAGCGCTGCGCCTGCCTGTACCGCGTTTCCGCGGCAGATTGAACGGGTCGCTTGCCCGGATCGAGCGAGTTGGCCGCTATGCCCGCAGCCAGAGGGCTGCCCGGGGTGTCCAAGGCCACGAGTTTTTCCACCAGCCGCCGGCTGGCCGCGGCCACCAGCCGCAGCTCATTGCCGTAGTGCAGATAAGGGGTTGCCAAAACCCCTGGCTCCTCGAGCAGATCGCAGTAGAGACCGAGCGCGGTTACCATGTTCCTGGCATCGTGCGCCAGCGCGGCCAGGTTTTCTCCCGCGCCGCGCACCGTGGCCAGTGTCTCGACCACCGCCTCAACCCGTCTGCGGTCCGCCCCATCCCGTTCCGCACCGCCCCGTCCGGCCGTCTGCTTCGATTGCTGCATGGCTCGCCCCTATTCCGGTTCTCAAGTCCGTTATGATTTGTCGGTAGCCGGGGATTAGGGGCTTGCATTGGTCGTGGATCAGGAACCCATGTCCATGTCCACGTCTCAAATCTCGAATTCGTGTTGGCGGGGCGGTTTCTGTGCTCGTCCCGTTTCTGTTGTCTTCTGGGCTTTGTTCTCTTCTACTACACGCAGCGTGCCAAACCAGAACGTCCCAGCTAAGTTCCTGATAAGGGAAGTGGCTGCTGTCCGAATTCCACCCAGCCACGGGGCCGGGCTCAAACAATCTGTCCCAAAACGGGACTGTATTCCCAGCCCGACGTCGCTTATTCATCGTGTATTCAATTGCTTACCGGTCTATTCCTGTTTTGGGGCCGCTTTCCTGTTTTGGAACCAACCCAGCGCCAAACCATTCGCCGATTCCCGGCTCCCGTACAATTCCCTCATGCCCATCGCCAGCCCATTCTTTCGTTCTGGAGGCAGGGTTCCCGCCCAGCTTCGACCGCTCTCTCTGCTGCCCGATTTCGTCCAGACCGCGGAGGGGTCCGTGCTGGTCTCTTTTGGCAACACCCGCGTGCTGACCAATGCCACCCTTGAGCAGGGCGTTCCCGGGTGGCTGCGCAACACCGGCCGCGGCTGGGTGACGGCGGAGTACGCCATGCTGCCCCGCTCCACTGTGACGCGGACGCCGCGAGAGAGCGAGCGTGGCAAGATCGGCGGCCGGACGCATGAGATCCAGCGCTTGATCGGCCGCAGCTTACGCTCGGTTGTGGACATGAATGTGCTCGGCGAACGAACAGTCATTCTCGATTGCGACGTCATCCAGGCCGACGGCGGCACACGCACCGCGGCCATCACCGGTGCGGCTGTGGCGCTGGCCTTGGCCCTGAACGCGTTGGTGAAGGCCGGAACCCTCAAGGCATCGCCGCTGAAGCAGTTGGTGGCGGCGACGTCGGTCGGCATTGTGAGTGGAACGGAGCTGCTCGACCTGTGCTACGAGGAAGACTCAGCCGCCGAAGTGGACATGAACGTCGTGATGACGGAGAACGGCGGGCTGATCGAAACCCAGGCCACGGCGGAGAAGGGTAGTTTTTCGCGCGCGCAGTTGAACTCGCTCATCGATCTGGCCGACGTCGGCTTAAAGGAGATCTTCGCCGCGCAGCGCGCGGTGCTGGCGCGCTGAATCCGCGGCGACTAGGCGGGCAACGGTCTACGAGCGGTCGCGGGCGGCGTGAAGGACGCAGGATTTGAATCGAGTGTTCGTTTTACTGAGTAGATGATGAGGTACTGTAGCGGGGCGAGAACGAGCTCCCGATCCCGATCTTCATCCCCACGCGGCCCGCATGCGGAAATGTCTTCAACGATTTTGCCGCATCATAAAGGCGTTGCAGGGTTGACGCTGCAAATTCCGGGTGGTGCAGATAGAGGTAGTTGGCGATGCCCTCAAGATCGTCGGCCGCAGCCATCGACCAGCGAAGCTTTCTCAAACGCGCATCATCCTAGCCACGTGCGATCTGATCGATGCCCAACTGCACCTGTGCGTCGAACCAATTCTCCTCAGCGAGCAGACGGTCGATGGCCTCCGCGGCCAGTTCAGTCGCGCTGCGTCCAGTGCGTGCGGAAAGGCTGGCGAGTGCCGCCGCTTGACGTTCGGGAAGCTGAAGGCCCATGAGCAAAAGTTAGGAGGGACCCGGCCTGCTGTCAAGGTTCGGCCCGCACATTCACCTCCGAAGGTCATCGTTTCCCGTCGCGTCAGTGCGGCTCGAGGTGGAAAATCTGTTGCGAATCCACAGTCTGTGCTAGATTTCTGTCTAGCGCACAAGGGCGCTCCCGGTCCGCGGAAAGGACTCGAAGTCCACCTGCATTCACAACCCGTTTTTGCGAACTGACTTTCTGCCCTCAATATGCGGACCTGGGCGAGCGAAAGGAAGTTCGTCATGCCGGTTCGGCCGCTCCCATCCCGCCCCAGCCTTGACCACCTGAAACAGCAGGCCAAAGACCTGCTCAGGGTCCACGCAGCGCAGGCTCCTGCTTCAGCCCAGCTTATTCGCGAGTTCCATCCGCGCTTCTCCGGCGCTGCCGACGCCCAGATTTTTGCCGCCACAATAAAACTCAGCGATGCGCAGCTCGCCATCGCCCGCCAGCATGGCTTCGCCACTTGGGCGCGGCTCAAGGCGCGCGTCGAAAGGCCCACGCCCGCCGACCGGCTCGACCTGCCCCATCATGAGCGCATCGAGGATCCCCTTTTCCGCCGCGCCGTCGATCTGATGGACGCCGGCGACGAGGCCGGATTGCGCGCCCACTTGAGGCTGCACCCGCAACTGGCGCGGCAGCGGGTTCGCTTCGAGGGCGGCAACTACTTCCGCAATCCCTCGCTGCTCGAATTCATCGCGGAAAATCCCATCCGCCGCGGCAGCATGCCGAAGAACATCGTCGCTATCGCCGAAATCATTCTTGACAACGGTGTGGACCAGGCGGCGCTGGACGAAACACTCGGGCTGGTTTGTTCGGGGCGCATCGCGCGGGAATGCGGCGCGCAGGTTCCGCTCATCGAGCTGCTCTGCGCCCGTGGAGCCGATGCCAATTATGGGCTTCTCCCGGCACTCGGTCACGGCGAGCTGCGTCGAGATCGTCCGTCTGGTGCTCGATGCAGGCGAGGATCCAAGCCGCTACAATCCCGCCGGCAGCCACGCGCACAGCACGCCGCTGCATCAGGCGGCGCTGGCCGGCCACACCGATGTGGTGCAGTTGCTGGTGGAGCGTGGCGCCCGGGTCGACATGAAGGACCTTTTGTGGAACGGCACGCCCGCCGGCTGGGCGCACCACAACGGCCACGCCGAGATTGAAGATTACCTTCTCGGCTTGAGTTCGAGCTAGAGCCTGCTCGCGATCAGGCACGCGCTCAGCATGAACAGATACATCGCTCCAAGCTCCGCGCCCAGGATGAGCGCTTGCGCGGCGCGCGACCGATTTCTGAGATAGGACATTTGCGTCTGGATCGAGCTGGTGAAGATGACGGACGTGTAGATCACCGCCTGCACCGCCGGCGCCTGGCGAAAGATCTTGGTGAGAACCAGGTAGAGAGAAGCCATGGCCAGCGCACTCACGATGGCCAGGGTGGAAGCAAATCGTCTTTCCTCCGGCGAGAGCTTCGGCCCCCCGGCGGCGCAACGCGCAAACATGGCTAGAGTCATTGTTTCTCCTTGTTTCAAATTCGGATTCAGATCTGGATTTCGGTTGGAATTGGACGCCAAAACTTGTGGATGAAGGTGCGCGTCGACGGCTCCGCCGATGACGTCCAGAAGCAGGCCAAGCGAAACGCGCTG